>NZ_CP083349.1:2932500-3232500 GCF_020035535.1 Ensifer adhaerens
ATGGCGGCGTAGCCTTTGACAGCTCGATGTCGCTCGAAGAGGTCGAGGAAAACGTTCGCACCAACGGCTCGGTCCTGACCGAGGGCAGCACGCAGGTCGCCTCGCTCTATTACGTCGACCCGCAGCGCTTTGCATCCGAGAGTGATGGCCTCGACCTGCTTCAGGGCCTGACCGCCCGCATCGTCGAACAGAACAAGAGTGATGCCGCCTACGAGACCATCGACGAAGAAAGCACCGAATACGCCGACGACATCATACCGGTGCGGCGCCAAACCGACATTGCCACCGTCATGGTCAATGCCGGCTACGCCAAGGCGCAGGCCGAAGACGCAGCCGGCTACATCGGCGACGCGCTCGGTGCGAACGAACTGAGCGAGGGCGATGTTCTGCGCATCGGCATCATTCAGAACGGCGAAGCGCAGAAGGGCGACGAAGCCCGCATCGTGCGCGCCACCATCTATTCGCGCAATCGCCATGTGCTGACGATGGCCGTCGACGACAAGGGCCGCTTCGTTCCAGGTGCCGAACCGCCGAAGCTCGACGCGGTTGCCACCGCGTTCGACGACAACGGCACGCCTGTCATGACCAGCAGCCACGATCTGCCGCGTGTCTATGACGGCATCTACCGCGCCGCCCTTTCCTATGGCATGAGCGCCGACATGGTCGGCCTCGTCGTCAAGCTGCTCGCCAGCAACGTCGATTTCCAGGCACAATTGAAGCCGACGGATTCGCTTGAGGCCTTCTTCTCCGTAACCGACGAACGCGGCATGGCGACGGAAGAATCCGAACTGCTCTATGTGCGCGCCAAGTTCGGCGATGCGGTCACCGCCTTCTACCGGTTCCAGGATCCGGAAGACAATTCGATCGACTACTTCGATACCGAAGGCAAGAGCATCCGCCAGTTCCTGCTGCGCAACCCCGTGCCGAACGGACACTTCCGGTCCGGCTTCGGCATGCGTCGCCATCCGATCCTCGGCTTCTCGCGCATGCATACCGGCGTCGACTGGGCAGCGCCGCGCGGGACGCCGATCATCGCGGCCGGCGGCGGCGTCGTGGAAAAGGCCGGCTGGGATTCCGGTGGCTACGGTAACCAGACGCTGATCCGCCATGCCAATGGCTACGTGTCGTCCTACAACCACCAGAGTGCGATCGCCAAGAACGTCAAGGTGGGTAACAAGGTCGTCCAGGGCCAGGTGATCGGCTGGGTCGGCACGACGGGTCTTTCGACCGGTCCGCATCTGCATTACGAGCTGATCGTCAACGGCAACAAGGTCGATCCGCTGCGCATCCGCCTTCCCGGCGGCAAGTCGCTTTCGGGCGACGCGCTGGCGAAGTTCGAGAAGGAACGCGACCGTATCGACGAGTTGCTGAACAAGGATGGCGCCGGCGCCGAAGTCGCAAGCAACTGAAGCATAGAGCGCAACGCCGCGCAGCTGCTTCCGATCGAGTTTTGGGAAAGCAAAGCTGAAAGCGCGTGACGCGCTTTAGGCCCCTCCCCTACTCCAAAGTCGGCACAAACACAAAGGCCGCCCCGAAGGGCGGCCTCTTTTCTTTGATGCCTTGTCAGGCGGCTTCCTTGTCCGCCGTCGCTCCGCGCTTGAAGTTGAGGCGGTCGGAGCCGGCGAGCACCTTGACGGACGAACCATCCGGGAACTCGCCCTGCAGGATCTTCTCGGCGAGCGGATCCTGCACGTATTTCTGGATCGTGCGCTTCAGCGGACGCGCGCCATAGGCGGGGTCGTAACCCTTGTCGGCGAGGAAGGCGCGGGCGTCGTCCTCAAGCTCCAGCGTGATCTTGCGCTCGGCAAGCAGCGACCGCAGCCTTTCGAGCTGGATATCGACGATCGCGCCCATTTCCGAGCGGCGCAGCCGGTGGAACAGGATGATCTCGTCCACGCGGTTCAAGAACTCCGGCCGGAAGGCAGCCTTCACCACATCCATCACCTGGTCGCGAACCGCATCGCTGTCCTCGTTCTCGCCGAGACCGGTCAGATACTCGGCACCGAGGTTCGAGGTCATGATGATCATCGTGTGCTTGAAGTCGACCGTGCGGCCCTGACCATCGGTCAGGCGGCCGTCATCGAGCACCTGCAGAAGCACGTTGAAGACATCCGGATGCGCCTTCTCGATCTCGTCGAACAGCACGACCTGGTAGGGCCGGCGGCGGACGGACTCGGTCAAAGCGCCACCTTCCTCATAGCCGACATAGCCCGGAGGCGCACCGATCAGCCGGGCCACGGAGTGCTTCTCCATGTATTCCGACATGTCGACGCGCATCAACGCGGTCTCGTCGTCGAACAGGAACCGGGCCAGCGCCTTGGTAAGCTCCGTCTTGCCGACACCGGTCGGGCCGAGGAAGATGAACGAGCCGATCGGCCGGTTCGGATCCTGGAGCCCGGCCCGCGAACGCCGGACGGCACGGGAGACAGCCTGCACGGCGTCACCCTGGCCGACCACCCACTTCGCCAACTCGTCTTCCATCCGCAGCAGCTTGTCGCGTTCGCCTTCCAGCATCTTGTCGACCGGAATACCGGTCCAGCGAGAAACCACATGCGCGATGTTGTCCGGGGTGACGACCTCCTGCACCATCGGGTTGGCATTGGCGTTTTCCTGGCTTTCGGCGTCCGCAAGCTCCTTTTCGAGCTTCGGAATGACACCGTAGGTCAGTTCGCCGGCGCGCTGGAACTCACCCTTGCGCTGGACGATCGCCAGTTCGTTCCGGGCTTCGTCCAACTGCTTCTTGAGATCGGCAGCACGCCCCAGTTTCTGCTTCTCCGCCTGCCAGCGAGCCGTCAGCGCCGACGCCTGCTCTTCGAGCGAGACGAGATCGAGCTCGAGCTTCTCCAGCCGATCCTTCGACGAGACATCGGTTTCCTTCTTCAGGGCCTCGCGCTCGATCTTCAGCTGAATGATGCGACGATCGAGCTCGTCAAGCTCTTCGGGCTTGGAGTCCACCTGCATGCGCAGGCGTGACGCAGCTTCGTCCATCAGGTCGATCGCCTTGTCCGGCAGGAACCGGTCGGTGATGTAGCGGTTCGAAAGCGTCGCGGCAGCAACCAGCGCCGAGTCCGAGATGCGGACCTTGTGGTGCTGTTCATACTTCTCCTTCAGACCGCGCAGGATCGAGATCGTGTCTTCGACCGTCGGCTCCTCGACCATGACCGGCTGGAAGCGGCGGGCAAGGGCTGCGTCCTTTTCGACGTGCTTGCGATATTCGTCCAGCGTGGTGGCACCAACGCAATGCAACTCGCCGCGCGCGAGCGCCGGCTTCAGGAGGTTGGAGGCATCCATCGCCCCTTCCGCCTTACCGGCACCAACAAGCGTGTGCATCTCGTCGATGAACAGAATGATCTCGCCGTTTTCAGCCTGCACTTCGTTGAGAACGGCCTTCAGCCGCTCCTCGAACTCGCCGCGGAACTTTGCACCGGCAATCAGCGCGCCCATGTCGAGCGCCATCAGCCGCTTGTCCTTGAGGCTTTCCGGCACGTCGCCATTGACGATGCGCAGGGCAAGGCCCTCGGCGATGGCGGTCTTGCCGACGCCGGGCTCGCCGATCAGCACAGGGTTGTTCTTGGTGCGGCGCGACAGCACCTGGATGGTGCGACGGATCTCGTCGTCGCGGCCGATGACCGGGTCGAGCTTGCCGTCACGCGCGTCGGCCGTCAGGTCGCGTGCGTATTTCTTCAGGCTGTCGAAGCCCTGCTCGGCATTGGCGCTGTCGGCGGTCCGGCCCTTGCGAATGTCGTTGATCACCTGATTGAGCTTAGTCGGGGTCACGCCCGCCTTGGCGAGAATGCCAGAGGTCGCAGCAGAGCTTTCGATCGCGAGCGCCAACAGAAGCCGTTCGACGGTGACGAAGCTGTCGCCGGCTTTCTTCGCGGCCTCTTCGGCGCTCGAAAACACGCGCGCGAGCGGCTGCGACAGATAGACGGAACCATTGCCGCCGGAAACCTTGGGGAGCTTGGCAAGTGCCGCATCATTGCCGACGCGCGCCTCACGGGCGTCGCCTCCGGCGCGCTCGATCAGCGAAGCGGCCATGCCTTGATCGTCGTCGAGCAGCACTTTGAGCACATGCTCGGGCGTGAATTGCTGGTGTCCTTGCGCCAGCGCATAGGTCTGCGCCGACTGCAGAAAACCGCGCACGCGCTCGGAATATTTTTCAATGTTCATATTCTACCTCCATAGCCCGGCAGGCCCATCTTTCGGCACCCGTCGGTGTTTCAGGATCAGGCTCCCGCATTCGGCAAGCCTGTCAGTGTGGAGCGATCCCCGCCTTGCGCCGGATCAACGCATCCGTAGCGAATATGGGGCACCGATTTTGGAAATTAAAGAGCCGTCCATGGTCTCCAGACCGAAATCTGCAACCGAAAAATGCGGCCGCCGGACGGTTTGCCCCGCGGTCGCGTCTTCCGCTCAGGGAGGCGCGAAGCCCCATTGGTTCACTCAGCCGCCATCAGCGACCGTTCGGCGAATGACGCACCGAACTCCTTCATTCGCCGCACGTAGTAGGCCGGGTCGATCAGAACTTCGGGGAGGTAGAGGCCGGGCGCAGACGCTTCGCCGCCTGCAAGGCCGAGCATGCGTTCCACCGCCAGCGCGACACCAAGGGCGGTCAGCGGCGCCTGGCCCTCCGGGTGCACGATCTCGTGACAGTGATTGAAACGCTGGCCATCCTTGGCCCGCCCTGCGATCTCGATGACGATCTCGGTCGAAAACGTCTCGCCACGACGCCTGCTCGCGGATTCGCTAAAGGCGAGGTCCAGCCGGATGTTGCCGGCATTCGTCCGAGCCCATAGCGCCATGACGTCGAAGGGCGAATAGGCAACCGCATCGAGTTCGACACCGTCGACGCTTCGATAACGCGCCTTCGATTCCTCGCCGCCGGCCCAGTGGAGCTTGCCGTCCTTCACGGTCAATGCCGCCGGCGCGAGGCCGGTGATGCGATTGTAATCGGCGAGTGCCGCCGGGCCGCCCATGTCCTGTTCGTCGAGCAGGACCCCGATGCGGATCGTGTTGACCGCCTCGTAGGCTTTGGCAAATTCGAGGATCGGGAAGATCGCGGCGCCGGCGAGCCAGTGGCTGGCGAGCAGGATCGGCGCCTTGTCCGGCGCGTGGATATATTGCGCCATTTCCGGCCCCACTTCGAAGGTGCCGCTCGAAAGGCTGATATAGGGGATGCCGTGGCGCTGGGCATAACGCATCGAGCTCAGCTTCTCGTCCTTCAGGAAGATGACGACGGCACTGAAGCGCGGCTCATCGCCAAGCCCGAGATCCGGCCGCGCCAGATCGACACTGACGACGATGGCGTTTCCCACCTCACGCGCCGCGGCCTCGGCTTTGCCGACATCGCGGCCGCCGATGGCGATCGGCAGCGTGGGGTGTAGCCGGCGTATGATTTTCGCCGCCTGCGATCCGACGACCCCGGAGCCGCCAACAATCAAAACAGGCTGAAACTTGCTCGACATCTTCCTATCTCCTAAACGAAAGGGGTCCGGCTCATTGCCGAACCTACCAATAGTAAGTTACTATGAGTAAATAAGTTGCCGAACGCCGCTTTCAAGAGCCACGAACCGGCGCGAAAAAGGATTGCGATCGATGGCACCGACGAAAGGCCGAAAGCTCGCCAAACCCGAACGGCGCGCCCAGTTGATCGAGACCGCCAAGGAGATCCTGCGCGAGTGCGGAGCCGATGCCTTGACGCTCGGCCACCTCGCCGAACGTGCGGGCGTCAGCAAGCCGATCGCCTATGAGCATTTCGGTACGCGTGAGGGATTGCTGATCGCGCTCTCCCAGGAAATCGAAGACCGGCACATAAGCAAGCTGCAGCTGGCACTTGCCCGGGCACCGAAAGAGCTCGATGCGGTCGCCGACATCATCAGTTCGGTTTACATCAACTGCGCCGTCGACAGCGGTGAGGAATGGCAAGCCATTTCCGGAGCGCTGCGTGGCAACGCCGATATGATCGCGACACAGCAACAGCAGACCGACGACTATGTTGGGATGATCCAGGCGGCACTCGGGCCGTTTGCGAAAATTCCCGCTGACGATTTGCGCCTGCGCTGCACCGGCATAGCAGGGGCAGCCGAGGCGATCGGCCGCGAACTGATCCGCGGCCGCACCAGCGAGACGGCCGCCAGCACCAATCTCGCGGCACTGATCGTCGACAGCGTCGACGCCTGATCGCAAGTATCAGGCAAAGAAAAACCCGGCCGCGATAGGCCGGGTTTTTGTCGTGCCCAGATCGGGCAACTCGCTGTCAGCTCGCCACTTACTCGGAAGCGGCCAGTGCCGGTGCTTCCGGAGCGGCATCGCCCGAAGGCTGAGCCTCGTCGGCAGCGCCTTCCTGGGCACTACGGCGCGGACGACGCGGACGCGGCGCGCTGCGGCGGCGGGATGCGGCGCGGCCGGAGGCAGCCGGAGCTTCCTCTTCCATCGCGACTTCAGCCGGCGTGCCTTCAATCACCGGCTGCGGACCCGTGCCGTCGATGACAACAGGCTGTGGCTCGGCAGCAGGCGCTGCGGCCACGGCAACCGGAGCCGGCATGTCGTCGGCATAGACCTGATCGAGATCATCCTGGTCCTGATCGGACGCATCATGGCCGCGGAAATCCTGGCGATCTTCACGCTGGAACCGATCCTGCATCTGCGCCTGTGCGGCGGCAATGATACGGTTGTAGTGCTCGGCGTGCTGCAAGTAGTTTTCTGCGATAACCCGGTCGCCCGAGCTCTGAGCATCGCGCGCAAGCGCTGAGTACTTCTCGGCGATGTGCTGGGCAGTACCGCGAATCTTCACGTCCGGGCCGGAACTGTCGTAGGTCCGCGTCAGCGGGTTCGAGCCTTTGCGGTTGTGATTGTTGTTGTTTCCGTTGTTATTGCTGTTGTTGTTATTGTTATTCCGCCCGCGGCCGCGCTTGTTTTGCTGTCCTGGCCTCATAGTACATTCACCCGAATTCTCTTGATAATGATGATCATGTGGTTTCGTCTTCCGGCCGGATTCGTTCACGCCCGACAGAGCACGCACCGCTGCGCTCGCACAATGGCGGCTTCGGCGCCGACTGACGTCAAATTAACAGGTACCTGCACAAGGCACTTGTTGAACCCTAGCAACTCTTTCTTGAGAGCAATCCCCGTGGCCAGGTCATACCGGAACGAATCTTAGGTCCATGACCTTCTGCCCAGTGCGCGGGCAAACTAGCCCGCTTCCTTTGGGATTCCAAGCCCTTTCTTTGCCTGAGCAAGAAAGAAGATGCGTCAGTGCAGCATTTTTTCAACGGTTGAAGTCGCGTTCGAAGATCAGGACGCGGTCATTACCGCCGAGATCCTTCGCCGCTTCACGCAGACGGAATTTTTCGGCGTTAAACAACGCCGTCACCGCCTCTTTCTGGTCGAAACCGATTTCCAAGCCTATCACGCCGTTTGTCTCAAGATGATGACCAGCATGAGAAGCGATGGCGCGATAGGCATCAAGCCCGTCTTCTCCGCCATCTAGCGCTGCGGCCGGGTCGTGAAGTCTCACCT
This sequence comes from Ensifer adhaerens, assembly GCF_020035535.1. Classification (NCBI taxonomy): domain Bacteria; kingdom Pseudomonadati; phylum Pseudomonadota; class Alphaproteobacteria; order Hyphomicrobiales; family Rhizobiaceae; genus Ensifer; species Ensifer adhaerens. Next base: position 2,940,019 of record NZ_CP083349.1, read on the forward strand.
CCGGCTCAAGCTCATGGACGACACTGGACCGGATATACGGCGGATTTGAGACGATCACATCGTAGCGACCGTCCACCTTCTCGTACCAATTGCTGAGAAGCGGCAGGAATCGATCTGCAAGGCCGAGCCCGGCAGCATTCGCCGTCGCCGTTGCCAGTGCGTCCTGCGATATATCGGTGGCCGTACCCCTGGCTTCAAGAACCTGCGACAGGAGCGCGATACAAATCGCCCCGGTACCGGTTCCAAGATCGATAAGCTCGCAGCCACCCTTTCGCGCAACCGCCTCACGCAGATAGGGGATCATCCGATCTACGAGCGTCTCGGTATCCGGGCGAGGCTCCAGCGTTTCCTTCGAAAGCTTTAGCGGCAGGCCAAAAAATTCGCGTTCGCCGAGAATACGGTAGACCGGTTCGCGTGCCAGCCGCCGCGCAACTGCCGCCCGGATGCGCGCGGCATCCTCCTCCGACACGGGTTCCCTGCCCCGTGAAACGACAGCACTCAGCGAGATGTCGAGCAGGCCAGAGATCAGATGCCGGACGTCGAGAGCCGCATGCTCGATGTCGCCTGCCAGCAGGCGATCGCGACTTTCGGCAACAAGGCTCGCCAGCGTTTCGGCCATGGCTCAGCCCCGCTGCTCGCCGAGTTGCGCCAGCTGGCTCGCCTGATAGTCGGCAAGCAATGCGTCAACAACTTCGTCGATTTCACCCATCATCATCCGATCGAGCTTGTAGAGCGTCAGGTTGATGCGGTGGTCGGTCAGGCGTCCCTGCGGGAAGTTGTAAGTACGGATACGCTCGGAGCGGTCGCCCGAGCCCACCTGACTTTTGCGGTCGGCCGAGCGTTCGCTGTCGGCGCGCTGGCGCTCCATGTCGTAGAGGCGCGAGCGCAGAACCTGCATCGCCTTCGCACGGTTCTGGTGCTGCGACTTTTCCGAGCTGGTGACGACGAGCCCGGTCGGAAGGTGGGTGATGCGCACCGCCGAATCCGTCGTGTTGACGTGCTGACCGCCGGCACCCGACGAGCGCATCGTGTCGATGCGGATGTCTTCGGGGCGGATCTCGATGTCGATGTCCTCAGCCTCGGGCAGCACTGCGACGGTTGCGGCTGACGTATGAATGCGCCCGCTCGCTTCGGTCTCCGGCACGCGCTGCACCCGGTGTACCCCGGATTCGAATTTCAACCGCGAGAACACGCCGCGTCCGGAAACCGTCGCGATGATTTCCTTGAACCCGCCAGCTTCCCCGTCGCTTGCTGAAAGCACTTCGACGCGCCAGCCCTTGCCGGCCGCATATCGCTCGTACATGCGGAAAAGATCGCCGGCAAAGAGAGCTGCTTCCGATCCGCCGGTACCGGCGCGAATTTCGAGGATCGCACTCTTCTCGTCGGCCGCATCTTTCGGCAGAAGCAGGATCTGGATTTCCTGTTCCAGTGCCTCGATGGCTGCTTCGACCTCGGGCTTTTCCATTTCGGCGAGGTCGCGCATCTCCCGATCGGTCGATTTGTCGGCCAGCATCGAAGTAATATCGGCGAGTTCGGCGGTCGCCTTCTCGTAGGCACGGATCTTCGTCACGACCGGCTGCAGTTCGGAGTATTCCGAGGCGAGCTTGACATAGACGTCCGCGGCCGGGCCGGCCGACATGCGGGCCTCGATCTCACCGAACCGACGTTCCAGTTCGCGCATCTTTTCAACGGGAAGCTTTGCCAAGTCTCACTCCAAATGCGTCTCCGCTCGCCCGGATCAAGTCCGGACGAGGATCACGACGCGTCAATTCAATCTAAACCGGAATGCCGTTTTCCGCGGCGAAATCCACCAGCATCTGGCGAACGGGTCGCTGGTCGCGTGTGTCGTCCAGCGCCGCGTTGAGCGCGCCACCAAGCTTGCCCGCATCGAGCGCCAGGAGCATCGCCTTGATGGGGCCCACCGCCGTCGGCGACATCGACACCGAACGGAACCCAAGCCCCAGCAGTGCCATCGCAGAAAGCGGCTTGCTTGCCATCTCGCCACAGAGCGTCACCGGCGTATCGTGCCGGTCGCCGGCACGCACGATGTCGCGCAGGATCCTGAGGAACGGCCGGCCGAGCACGTCGAAGCGATCGGAGACACGAGCATTGCCGCGGTCGACAGCCATCGCGAACTGGAACAGGTCGTTCGAGCCGACGGAGACGAAATCCACTTCGGTCATCAGTTCGTCGAGCTGCCAAAGCAGCGCCGGCACTTCGAGCATGGCGCCGAACTGCAGCTTACGCGGCAATTGTTCACCAAGCTTCGACTGCCGCTCGATTTCCTTCTGCAGCAGATCGCGCGCGATCCTGAGCTCGGAGACCTCGGTGACCATCGGCAGCATCAGCTTGAGTTCGGCGCCGGCCGCCGCACGCAGCATCGCGCGAAGCTGAGTGCGCAAGAGACCCGGGCGATCGAGCGAAAGCCGGATTGCGCGCCAGCCAAGCGCCGGGTTTTCCTCTTCCGCCGCACGGAAATAGGGAACCACCTTGTCGCCGCCAATGTCGAGCGTGCGGAAAGTCACGGGCTTGCCGCCGGTCTGCTTCAGCACACTGCGATAGAAGGCTTCCTGTTCTTCCGCCTTCGGCATCGTCGAGGCGATCATGAACTGGAGTTCGGTGCGGAACAGGCCGATGCCTTCGGCACCCGCTTCATTGAGATGTGGCAGATCGACGAGCAGGCCGGCATTCATCTGCAGCGTAATGCGCTTGCCGTCCCTGGTCAGTGGCTCGACGTCCTTCAGCGCCCGGAACTGCGCCTGGCGCCGTGCCCGGAAGCGAACCTTTTCCTCGTAGGCGCGCTGCAGGTCTGCGAGTGGCCGCAAATGGACCTTGGCATCGTCGCCGTCGATGATGATCGCATCGCGGTTTTCCGCAAGCGCGACCGCACCGGTCGCTTGTCCGATCACCGGAATGCCCATCGCGCGCGCGACGATCACCACGTGGCTGGTGACCGCACCCTCTTCGAGCACCAGGCCGCGCACGTTTTCGCGCGGATAATCGAGCAGTTCGGCAGCGCCCATGGCGCGCGCGACAATCACTGCGTCGTTCGGGAAGTCGCTGGCCGAAAGCTTGGCGCCGTAGCCCGAGAGCTGGCGCAGCAGGCGGTTGGCCAGGTCGTCGAAATCATGCATGCGCTCGCGCAGATACGGGTCCGTCAGACGGATCATCCGCGCCTTGGTTTCGCTCTGCACCCGCTCGACCGCGGCTTCCGCCGTCAGGCCGTTTCGGATCGCCTCTTCGAGCTTGCGCACCCAGCCGCGATCATGGGCGAACATGCGGTAGGTTTCGAGCACTGCGCGGTGCTCACCCTCCATCGACACCTCGCGGCGCGACAGCATGTCGTCGATCGAGATGCGCAGTGATCCCAGCGCTTCGGCAAGACGCTGCAATTCCTGGTCGGTATCTTCGTTGAGGAGGTTGGTGACGACGATCCTCGGTTCGTGCAGGACGACATAACCGAGGCCGATGCCTTCGCCGTAGCTGTTGCCTTCGATCGAGACCGGGCGCGAGAGATCGAGTTCGAGACCCGGCTTGGTGATCTTCTTGAGCTCGCCGGTTGCCACCATCTCGGCGAGAACCATGGCAGTCGTCTCAAGCGCCTCGACCTCGTCCTCGCGATAGTTGCGCATCGCCTTGTTCTGGACGACGAGAACGCCAAGCGCGCGGCCGGTGCGCAGGATCGGTACGCCGAGGAAGGAGTGGTAGATCTCTTCGCCGGTTTCCGGCAGGTAGGTAAAGGCCGGGTGTGACTGGGCGTCTGACAGATTGAGCGGGCGCGCCGAGGCGGCGATGGTGCCGACGAGGCCCTGCCCCATCTTCAATTGCGCCAGGTGGACGGCCGCCTTGTTCAGACCTTCCGTCGCGTAGAGTTCGAGCACGCCGTCGGAACGCAGGACGTAGACCGAACACACTTCCGCAACCATGTTCTGCGCGATCTGGCGCACAATACGGTCAAGGCGCTCCTGCGGCTCCAGCGGTTCCGCCATAAGCTCGCGCAACCGCTTGAGGAGAACGCGCGGACCTGCGGAAAGGTCTCTCATCGCGTGGGGTCTCCCGAAATAGAGTAGGCGGCGGCAAACGGATGCGCGGCGGAACCGCCGCGAATCCCAAATCAGTCGCCTGTCGATTAACTCTTATCGAGACCGTAAGCGGAATGCAAAGTGCGAACCGCCAATTCGGCATAGGGACCATCGATCAGGATCGAAATCTTGATCTCGGAGGTGGTGATCGCCTTGATGTTGATGCCCTTGTCGGCGAGCGCACGGAAGGCCGAGGCTGCAACACCGGCGTGGCTGCGCATGCCGATGCCGATGACCGACACCTTGACGAGGCCGGCTTCGGACTGAACGACGTCGTAGCCAATCTTTTCCTTGTTGTCGCCGAGCACCTTCAGCGCCTTGTCGACGTCGCCCGACGGAACCGTGAAGGTCATGTCGGTCTTCGAGCCGTCTTCGGAAATGTTCTGGACGATCATGTCGACGTTGATATGGGCTTCGGCAAGCGGCCCGAAGATCGCGGCGGATACGCCCGGCCGGTCGGCGAGACGGCGCAGCGAAATCTGGGCTTCATCCTTGGCATAGGCAATGCCGGTTACGACTTCCTGTTCCACGATCTCATCCTCATCACAAATCAGCGTACCGGGCGGATTGAGAAGGTCACCCATGCCCGGCGCATCGGGATCTTCGAAAGACGAACGCACGAAGGTGCGGACCTTGTGCACCATGGCGAGCTCGACCGAGCGCACCTGCAGCACCTTGGCGCCGAGCGATGCCATTTCCAGCATTTCCTCGAACGCGATCTTCTTCAGCCGCCGCGCCTTCGGCTCGATGCGCGGGTCGGTCGTATAGACGCCGTCGACGTCGGTGTAGATGTCGCAGCGATCGGCCTTGACGCCGGCGGCAATCGCAACGGCCGAGGTGTCGGAGCCGCCGCGACCGAGGGTGGCGACGCGGTTGTCGGGCCCAAGCCCCTGGAAGCCGGCGATGACGGCGACCTGGCCCTCACCCATGCGGCGGACGAGCTCGGCGCCGTCGATATCGAGGATACGCGCTGCGCCATGGGCGTTGTCGGTGCGGATCGGGATCTGCCAGCCCTGCCAGGAACGGGCATTGATGCCCATCGACTGCAGCGCGATCGCCAGAAGGCCGGAGGTCACCTGCTCGCCGGAAGCGACGATCGCATCATACTCGCGCGCGTCGTAGAAAGGCGAGTTGGCGCCGGTTGCCTTCGGCATGTTCTGTACCCAGCCGACCAACTCATTGGTCTTGCCGGACATGGCGGAAACGACGACGGCAACCTCGTGGCCGGCATCGACTTCGCGTTTCACATGGCGGGCGACATTGTGGATGCGGTCCAAATCAGCGACGGAAGTTCCGCCGAATTTCATCACGATGCGTGCCATTTGCCTCTACCGGTACCCAAATTGCGCGCGTAAGGCGCGCGTGACAGGAAAGCCCCCGCCGGCGCCCGACGGTCAAAAAGCTTGGGAGACTTCTCGGACATCGGCAGTCACCGCTTCGGGGAGCGGAAAGTCGCGGCGTCTCTTAGCGGATCAGGGGGCCGCACGCAATGGCAAGGCGGCAGGAATAAGGCACGAACCCGAGGACTGGAAACGTGCACCGGCTCTGCGCGTGCCACTTGAAATTGCGATTGCGCCAGCTACGCTGCCAATGGGTGATTTGGGGTTCGACATGCTGACAAGACGCTTAGCTGCAACCGGACGCGTCGCTGGCTATCTCGCCGGCATACTCTCGACTATGCTCGTATATTCGACACCGGCGCGCGCCGCCGACTTCGACCAGGCGCGCATGGCCCCGCAGAGCGACTGGGCGGTGATCGTCAGCCCCTATGTCTGGGCGGCCAGCCTTAAAGGCGACGCATCTCTCGCCGGCTTCGATACAGATGTCGACGTGCCCTTCAGAGATACGCTCGACCATCTCGATCTGGCGCTGATGGGCAATATCGAGCTGACCAACGGTCAATGGGGCGTCTATTTCGACGGCCAATACGTCCGCACCAGCCAGGACGAAGCGCTGCTGTCACACCAGATCGGCCTCGACATCAAGATGACGACGCTGGCCTTCGGCGCATTCTACCAGATCTACGAGCAGGAACTCGGCGGCAATACCGCCTTCGGCAAGCCCCGAACCCTGTCGATCGAGCCGACGATCGGCCTGCGCTGGACCAAGCTCGAAGCGGACGTGTCCGTGCTCGGCTTCGACACCAGCAAGAGCGCCGACTGGACCGATCCCTTCGTGGGCTTGCGCGTCAATGCCGATCTCAGCGAACGCTGGAACCTCGTTGCCGAGGCCGATGTCGGCGGTTTTGAAGTCGGCTCGAAACTCAGCGTCAACGCCCAAGCCTATCTCGGATACCGCACCGAAATGTTCGGCCAGCCGACGATTCTGCGTGCCGGCTACCGGATGCTCTATCAGGACTATGAAAGCGACGACTTTACCGGAGTGAACAAGTTCCGCTGGGACGTGAACCAGCATGGCCCCGTCATCGGCTTTTCCATGCTGTTCTAGTGCGCGGCGCGTTCGTCTCGACGCGCAAACCGGATGCTCTGAACACGCTCAACCCGCAAAGGAGAATGGCATGATGTTTATCGGAAAGTCCGCCGCCCGATCGACGACTTCCGCGATTGCCGCCCTTCTCATGCTTGGTCAGACAATGGCCGAAGCCTGCACCCGGCTCGTCTATCTCGGCCCTGATGACAACGTCATCACCGCCCGATCGATGGACTGGAAAAACGATGTCGCCACCAATCTCTGGGTGCTGCCGCGCGGCATCGAACGCAATGGCCAGGCCGGCCCCAACTCGTTCAAGTGGACGGCGAAGTATGGCAGCGTCGTTGCCACTGGCTATGACGTCTCCACCACCGATGGCGTCAACGAGGCCGGGCTGAATGCCAACCTCTTGTGGCTGGTCGAATCCGAGTACCCTGACTTCAATGACAAATCAAAGCCGGGCCTGACGATTGCCGCATGGGCGCAATATGTGCTCGACAGCTTCGCAACGGTCGAAGAGGCGGTCGCAGCGCTCGAGAAAGAGCCTTTCACGATCGTCACCGACAATGTGCCGGGCGAAAACCGGCTGACGACGCTGCATCTTTCACTCTCGGACAAGACCGGCGACAGCGCCATTTTCGAATATATCGGCGGCAAGCAGGTGATCCATCACGGTCGCCAATACCAGGTGATGACCAATTCTCCGACCTTCGATCAGCAGCTGGCCCTGAACGCCTACTGGAAGCAGATCGGCGGCACCGTGATGCTTCCCGGCACCAACCGCGCGTCGGACCGGTTCGCCCGCGCCTCCTTCTACGTCAATGCCATCCCAAAGGACGAGAATGTGGATCGGGCGCTCGCGAGCGTCTTCAGCGTCATTCGCAACGCGTCGGTACCCTACGGCATCAACACGCCGGAGGAGCCGAACATCTCCTCGACCCGCTGGCGTACGGTCGTCGACCACAAGCGCCTGCTGTATTTCTTTGAATCGGCGCTGACGCCGAACACCTTCTGGGTCGATCTGAAGAAGATCGACTTTGCCAAGGCAACCGGCAAGGTGATGAAGCTCGACCTCGGTGACAACCAGGATCACACCTATTCGGGCGATGCCACCGGCGACTTCAAGCCGGCCGAAGCGTTCAAGTTTCTCGGCCTGCAGATGTGAGCACACCGGCTCGAGGTTCGGCGCGAAGGCATTGAAAATTGCGCGCGACGGTGTTATTCACGCTGCCGCAACTCAATTCGAGAAAGGGGGGCTGCGCGTGATTACATTCTTCCGGCACCACCGCCAGCGTGGCCCCGTCCAAGCCCTGCAGATGCGTTTGCAGGGCTGACCGGACATACTTCGCAATCTCGCGAACCTATCCCTGGTCTGCCCAGAGTGATGCAGTGCGGAACCGCCCTGGTTCAAACGCCTGCATCGTCTTCCAATATCGAGCCGACGTGACCCACGCGCAGCAAGCATGCCGTTGTGGGTTCAAGCATCCGAAAACCCCGGCGTCAAATGCGCCGCCCATGGATGTCTCACCGTCGCTCGCGCAGTCCAGAGAACGACCATGGCCTTGATCAATATCCGCAACCTCGGCGTCAGCCTGAGCGCACCGCTTTTTTCCAACCTCAACCTCTCGGTCGCCCCCGGTGACCGGATCGGCATCGTCGCTGCGAACGGGCGCGGCAAGTCGACCCTGCTGAAATCGATCGCCGGTAGCTTCGACCCGACCGCCGGCGAGATTACGCGCTCGCGTGGCCTGACCATCGGCCACGTCGAACAGAACGTGCCCCCCTCCGTTCTGCCTCTCTCCTTCCACGACGCCGTTCTCTCGGCGCTTCCGGCCGACCAGGCGGAAAATGAAAGTTGGCGCGTCGACATCGTTCTCGATTCCCTCGACGTGCCGGAGGTTCTGCGCCGCCGCGCGGTCTCGGAATTGAGCGGCGGCTGGCAACGTCTGGCGCTTCTCGCACGGGTCTGGGTTACTGATCCGGATGCGCTGCTGCTCGATGAACCAACCAACCATCTCGACCTTGCCAAGATCGCCCGGCTCGAGGCCTGGCTCAATGCCCTGCCGCGCGATGTGCCGGTACTGGTCGCCAGCCACGACCGCGCCTTCCTGGATGCGACCACCAACCGCACGCTGTTCCTCAGGCCCGAGCAGTCGCCGATCTTCGCGCTTGCCTACTCACGCTCGCGCGCAGCACTCGATGAGGTGGATGCGTCGGAAGAGCGGCGCTACCAGCGCGACATGAAGGTGGCGCAGCAGCTTCGCCGCCAGGCCGCCAAGCTCAACAATATCGGCATCAATTCCGGCAGCGACCTTTTGACGGTGAAGACCAAGCAGTTGAAGCAACGGGCGGAACGGCTGGAGGACGCGGCAAAACCGGCGCATCAGGAACGTTCGGCCGGCGCGATCCGCCTCGCCAACCGCGGCACGCATGCAAAGATCCTGGTGACACTCGACGACGTCCAGGTGGAAACGCCCGACGGCATACCGCTCTTCCGCACGGGGAAACGCTGGATCTGCCAAGGCGATCGCATCGTCCTGCTCGGCGAAAACGGCGCCGGCAAAACACGGCTCGTCAACCTCATCCGGTCTGCGATCGAAGAACCCTCCCGTGCGCCCGAAGCGCTGAAGGCGACGCCCTCGCTGGTGCTTGGCTACAGCGACCAGACGCTTGCAGGATTGTCGGATGACGAGACGCCGCTTGCCGCGCTGTCGCGTCGGTTTTCGCTCGGCGATCAGCGCGCCCGCACCCTGCTTGTCGGCGCCGGCGTCGGCGTCGACATGCAGGAAAAGCCGATCGGCCGACTGTCCGGCGGCCAGAAGGCACGCCTTGCCATGCTAGTGCTGCGGCTGAAGGAGCCCAATTTCTACCTGCTCGACGAGCCGACCAACCATCTGGACATCGAGGGTCAGGAGGCGCTCGAGGCGGAGTTGCTGAAACATGAAACGAGTTGCCTTCTCGTCTCCCACGATCGCAGCTTCGTGCGCAATGTCGGCAACCGCTTCTGGCTGATCGAAAAGCGCCGTCTCGTCGAAGTCGAGGATCCCGAAGATTTCTTCGCCTCGGCAGCTGCGAGCGAGCTGGGGTAGCAGCCGCTCAGGCGAATTCGTGGCCGACAGCAGTGACGCCCGCGACGAGCGGGCGCCACCTTTCTGAAATTCAGTCAGGAAGGCGGCCGAACGATTACGCAGGCGGCTTCGCCGCCGTCAAAGACGTGCGTCAATCGAGCCTCGACGCTCCATCGGTAGTTGTGCAAGCCGCTTCTGATGCGAAAAATAAACCACTTGTAAATCGATATCAGTTTTGCCACTCTCTTCCGTGACAGGATATTCCGCAACGGGAGTGAGACAATGCGCAAGGTCATCATGTGGGACATGGTCAGCGTCGACGGCTTTTTCGAAGCGCCAGGACACAACATCGACTGGTTCGTCTTCGAAGACGAACTCGCCGCCTATATCGGAGAATCGCAACTTGAAGCGGACACTTTGCTTTTCGGCCGCGTGACCTATGAAATGATGGCCGCTTACTGGCCGTCAGCCGAGGGCGACATCGCTACCTTCATGAACGGCGTCGAGAAATTCGTCTTTTCGCGAACTCTGACATCCGCCAACTGGCACAGGACGACGCTCGTAAACGGCGACGCCACCAAGGAAGTCGAGCGCTTGAAGCACCTCGATGGCGGCACGATCTTCGTTTTCGGCAGCGCGGATTTCGCAGCAGGGCTGATCGAGAAGGGCCTCGTCGACGAGTATCGCCTGGGCATCAATCCGGTGCTTCTCGGCAACGGCGTACCCCTGTTCAAGCCGGGGACGAGGCAGACGAAACTCAGACTGACCCATACCCGCCCGCTGAAATCGGGCGTCGTCATTCTGCACTACCAGCCGGAGACGGACGCAAGCTAGGAGAAGCAGAGCATCGCTCCCGACAGTCCTGCGCCCATCTGGCTCATCGCCGGCTCTTGACTTCCCTGCCTGATCGTCCGACTTCACTACTGCATAGCTAGCTCCTTAAGTCGGGATCGATTTAAGGTTAAAATTATGCAGCAGCTTTAAAGCGTTACAGCGTCCTTTGCGCGCGCGGCGCTGTAGGGAAGATGCAAGGAGACGGCGACATGAGCGAGACCGCACGCACGACGATCGACCAGAGCGAGGTGGACCGCTTTTCCGCCATGGCTGCGGAGTGGTGGGATCCGACCGGCAAGTTCCGGCCGCTGCATAAGTTCAATCCCGTTCGCCTCGCCTATATCCGTGACAAGGTGGCCGAGCATTTCGGGCGCGATCCGAGGAGCCCGCAACCGCTCAAAGGTCTGCGCGTGCTCGATATCGGCTGCGGCGGAGGTCTCCTGTCCGAACCGATGGCGCGCATGGGCGCCGACGTGCTCGGAGCCGATGCATCGGAAAAGAATATCGGCATCGCCAAGACCCATGCTGCCGGAAGCGGTGTGACGGTGGACTACCGTGCCGTAACCGCGGAAGCCCTCACCGAAGCCGGCGAAAGCTTCGATATCGTGCTCAACATGGAAGTGGTCGAACATGTCGCCGATGTCGATTTCTTCATGGCCACCTGCGCCCACATGGTTCGTCCTGGCGGCCTGATGTTCGTCGCCACCATCAACCGCACCATGAAGGCGGCGGCGCTGGCTATCTTCGCCGCCGAGAATGTCTTGCGCTGGCTGCCGCGCGGCACGCACCAGTATGAAAAGCTGGTGCGCCCGGAAGAGCTGGAAAAGCCGCTTGTGGCCAACGGTCTCGAAGTCACCGAGCGGACCGGCGTGTTCTTCAATCCGCTTTCCAATCAGTGGAACCTGTCCAGGGATATGGACGTCAACTACATGATCGTCGCCAAGCGCCCGCTATAAAGGCTGTCGGCGGGCTCAACCGGCCTGCCGTCGCTCCTGCCACTCGCGCTTCAACAGCGCATAGACGTATTCGTCGCCCCAGACATCGTTGAACCGGTCGTTCTCGATCAGATGCGCTTCGCGGCGCATGCCGAGACGCTCTACGACGCCGACCGACCCTGTGTTGAGGGCGTCGAGCCGGGCAAAGATCCGGTGGAACTTGAGCGTCGAAAAGCCGAAATCGAGAACGGCGCCCATCGCCTCGGTCGCATAGCCCTTGCCGGCAAAAGCGGGATTGAAAATATAGCCGGTTTCCGCCTGCTCAGCCGCCCGGCTTGTGAGCTTCAGCAACGCCTCGCCGATCAGCGCACCATCCTCCTGCCGCTCGACCGCAAACACCGCGACATCCCCATCCTCGTCGAGCCGCGGCGCTGAAGCCTTGGCGAACTTCGCCCGCGCCGCCGTTTCGTCCAGCGGGTCCTGATAAAGATAGCGGTAAACCTCCGGCAGCCGGTGGTAGGCGAAGAAGGCCGGAAAATCGCCGGACACGAAGCGCCTGATGACGAGACGATCGGTGGAAATGCGAAGCTCGGACAATGTCATTGGCTAAAAAACTCCCATGCAAAGCTGCGAGATGGGAAGCAAGACATTGTTTTTAAAGAGTTGCCGGCAAAGTTTGCGGCATCTCGCAGGCGCTAACCTGCTTAGTTGACCTCGTCTGGCAAGATCGGCAGCGGTGCGACTGCAATTCCTTCCTCAAGCAGGGCCACGGCCTCTTCCGCTGTCGCCTTGCCGATCAGACCGCGCTCTTCCGCTTCGCCATAGTGGATCTTGCGCGCCTCCTCGGGGAAGCGTTCGCCGACATCCTCGGCGTTCTCGCGCACAGTTTTCACCAATTCGCGGATCTTGGCGACCGTTTCCTTCTGCGCCTGATCCATGATCACAGCGCGGGTCGCCTCCTTCTTGCGCGCGGTCGCAACCGACGGCGCCATCAGTTGCTTGGCAACGGCGGTCGAATTGCAGGTGGGGCAGGACACCAGCTTGCGGTCGACCTGGCGGTCGAAATCGTCACTCGACGAGAACCAGCCCTCGAAAGCGTGGCCGTTGTCGCAGGAAAGCGTATAGCGGATCAAGCGGCGACGCCTCCCTTCCCGGTTAGCGCCACTTCATCGAGCACGAAACTGCGGGCGTTCTTCAAGTTCGGTATCTTGGCGCGCGCCGCATGCACCGCGGCAACGTCGATGTCTGCAAGCACGATTGCCTCGCCGGTCGGACCGGCCGATGCAAGCACCCGCCCCCAGGGATCGACGATCATCGAGTGGCCAAAGGTCTCGCGTCCGTCCTCATGCGTGCCGCCTTGCGCTGCGGCGATGACGAAGAGACCGTTCTCGATGGCGCGGGCACGAAGCAGGATTTCCCAATGCGCCTCGCCGGTTTGGCGCGTGAAGGCAGCGGGCACCGACATGATCTCCGCGCCGGCGACCGCCTGCTGGCGGAACAGTTCCGGGAAGCGCACGTCGTAGCAGATGGTGAAACCGAGCTTGCCGAAGCCGAGATCGGCAACGTGCGCCGTGCCGCCGGGCTGATAGGCAGCGCTTTCCCGCCAGCTTTCGCCGTTATCCAGGTCGACGTCGAACATGTGGATCTTGTCGTAGTGGCAGATCTTGCGGCCATCCGGAGCGAACAAGAGGCCGCGATTGGCGATCTTGCCGTCGGGAAGCGCGATCGGCGTCGAGCCGACATGGAGGTAGACGCCGAGTTCGCCGGCAAGCTTTGCCGCCTCACCTGCAATGATGTCGTTCGCCTCGTCTTTCAGGATCGCACGCAGGGCCGCGCGGTCCCGCTGGAGCGCGCCAGTCATTTCCGGCGTCTGGATGTAGGTCGCGCCTCGTGCCGCGGCGTCCCGTGCCAGCCGAACCATCGTCTCCGCATTCCTGTACGGATCGACGCCGGAACACATCTGAATGGCTGCGGCCTTGAAGATCATCCTGGTTCAACTCCTGATGCACGCCACTGAGAAACGAAAACCCTCTCCCTCACCAGCGGCTCGCAAAATATCGCGTCTTCGGTCGCCGCTTCAGGCGGCAAGCATGCCGTCGAGCTTGCCGGCGCGTTCCAGCGCGTGCAGGTCGTCACAGCCGCCGACATGGATGTCGTTGATGAAGATTTGCGGGAACGTCGTGCCGCCATGCGACTTCTCGATCATCACCTGCCGAACCTTCGGATCATAGGTTGCATCATGCTCGAGGAAGGGCACGCCCTTGGTTTCCAGTAGTTTCTTGGCGGCCGAACAATAGCCGCAGAACTGACGCGTATAAATGACCACTGAAGCCATGATCCTGAATCGCTCCTTCACCGGCCACCGTGCCGGACAACTGATTGTCATATAAGACCGGATATGGCTCTTGCAAAGGTCAAAACCGTGACCGGCCCCGCTCCCGCCCGCTTCAGCGCGCGGGTCGCTGCGGAAACGGTTGCACCGGTCGTATATACATCGTCGACGAGCACCACGCTTTTCCCACGGAGACCCGCCTTGCCGCTTTCCGAGACCGCGAAGGCGCCGCGAACATTGTCTTCACGCGCCTGCTTCGCAAGGCCCACCTGCCGGCTCGTGCGTCGGATACGCTTCAGCACATCGGGTTGATAGGGTCTGCCGGAGAGCCGCGCGATGGCCCGCGCCAGTTCCGCCGATTGGTTGAACCTGCGCCTCCACAGCCGAAAGGCATGCAACGGCACCGGGATGATCGCATCGGCCGAGGCCACCGCACCATCGCTCGCCCGGATCATCCACTCCGCCATCATCGGCGCGAGATCGGTACGGTCGCGGTATTTCAGCCCGTGCACCAGGTCGCGAGCGATGCCTTCATGGATAGCCACCGACCTCAGACGGTCGAAAGCCGGCGGATGCGCGATGGCTTCGGGCGAAACCGAGCCGGTCCCGTGGTCGACCGAAAATGGCGTCCCGAGAAATTCGCAAAAGGGGCGTTCGATCAGCGGCAGCGTCGACCAGCAAAGCGCGCAAACCGCGCGATGACTGCCGACCAGCCGGCCACAGCCACAGCAGACCGGCGGATAGACGAGATCGACCGCCCCGGAGACGAGCCTCCCCAGCGCGCGTCCCCACCCCTCCTCCGGAAACAGCGGTCTCTCCCATGCCATGCTGTTGACTTTGAACCTCCGAAGGTCTTTTTGCTGGCCAGCGTGCGGAGACAGTATCGTGGAAAAAATCTTTGACCAGAGCCTCGTCGAGGCACACCGGGCAAGGGCGCTCAGAAACGCCGATCCGAAAGCCGGTTTCCTTCTCGATATCGTTGCGCAGGAACTTGCCGAGCGCGTCAGCGTCGTCGAACGGCACTTCGATCGCGCTCTGGAGCTGCACGGTTACACCGGGCAGACGGCCCGGGACCTCATGGCGACCGGCAAGATCGGCACCGTGGAGCGCGCGGAAACGGATGCGCGCTTCGGGTCTGGGCAAGCACCAGTCACGATCGCCTCGCTCGAAGAGGTTCCAGGCGAGCCGGAGAGCTTCAACCTGGTGGTCTCGCCGCTATCGCTGCACCTGACCAATGATACGCCCGGGGCCTTCATCCAGGTTCGCCGCGCGCTGAAGCCCGACGGGCTTTTCCTCGCCGCCATTCCCGGCAGCGGTACGCTCCAGGAACTGCGCGAGGCGCTTCTGGCCGCAGAGGCCGAGTTGACGGGTGGCGCAAGTCCGCGGGTCATCCCGTTCGCCGATGTGCGCGATGTCGGCGCTCTCCTCCAGCGCGCCGGCTTCGCGCTGCCGGTTACCGACACCGAGACCTACACGGTGCGCTATGATTCGCTGTTTGCCCTGATGCGGGATCTGCGCGCCATGGGCATGACGAGCCCACTCTCGGCGCGAAGCCGCGCGCCCGTTTCCCGGCGCTTCTTCCTGCGGGCAGCCGAAATCTATGCCGAACGCTTTTCCGACCCGGACGGCCGCATTCGTGCGACGTTCTCGGTCATCTACCTGTCCGGCTGGGCGCCGCACGAAAGCCAGCAAAAACCATTGAAACCGGGGTCAGCAAAGCAACGGCTGTCGGCAGCGCTCGGCACAAAGGAGCAGCCGCTCTAACCGGCGACGATCGCGCTCGAACCGAACTCAAGCCCCCTCGAAGGCTGTCGCGACGGAATTGTAGACCGCTGAGAGGGCGCTACCGATCTGCTCGGCCCCAAGGATCAGGCTGAGGGAGACGATGGCGGCAATGAGTGCATACTCGATGGCGATGCCAGCATGCGTATCGCGAAAGAAGCGTCTCAGCCTTTCCATGCGTCCCCACCCTGGTTCGTATTCAATCCGAAACACAAGGCGGCATCGGAAGACCCGATGGCGCTGGCTTCAGCATCCGCTCTTGCGGCCGTCGGCATCGATGATGCAAACCGCGCCCGGCATTTCCTGAAGGACACTGCGCCGAACCGTGTAGCGCTTGGAGGTCCCGCTCGAAGGGATGGAGCCGGTGGAAATGTTGTCGTAGTCGACGGGCGTATTCGCCATGATGCGCCTGTCGTTCTTCGAAGACAGCATCGGCGTCAGGATCAATGTCAGCGCGATCACTGCCGTTCCAAACAGCAGCGACAGATTGAGCACACCCGTCCGGCGGGACTGATTAGTCACCAGATCCTTTTCCTGAACCGTGCTCCAGAAATCGTCGTCCACCATCCCAGCCTCACAAACGCACAAAGCACAGCGAACGCAAGCGCCCTTCCCAAGCTTGGTTCCACCGTACTGCCTGAAATCAGTACGCCGTTCACCAACAATGCGTACCGAAAATGAATTGAGCTATCTTTGCGCGAGGGAGATAAACGATCGATTAATAATCAATCAGATTTCGGGTAGGTTCAGAGCAAATCCATAAGAAAGGGTATCAACGGCTCGTCGGCCGGCGGCATCGGATAGTCGCGCAGGGCCTTTGGCCGCACCCACTTGATCGCCTGCCCTTCCCGTCCCGTCGCCACGCCCTCGTAGCGCCGGCAGACATAGAGCGGCATCAGCAGGTGGAAGTCCTCATAGGTGTGGCTGGCGAAGGTCAGCGGCGCGAGGCACGCGACCTTGGTGCGAATGCCGAGTTCTTCTTCCAGTTCACGGATCAGGGTTTCCTCAGGCGTCTCACCGGCTTCGACCTTGCCCCCCGGAAATTCCCAGAGACCGGCAAGCGACTTTCCTTCCGGCCGCTGCGCAAGCAAGATCCGGCCGTCGGAATCGACCAGAGCACAGGCCGCAACGAGGACGATCTTCTTTCGGTTGGCGTCCATGGTCTCAAGCCCCAGGCGTTCTGTAGATATAGCTGTAAACTTCGGAGAAGCCGGCACCGCGGTACAGCGCCAGAGCTGCACGGTTCTCCGCCTCGACCTGCAGCCAGGCCTTCTTGGCGCCGCGCAGGCGCGCCCACCGCAAGCAAACATCAAGCATCGCCTTGCCGACACCGCGTCCGCGGGCCCGCTCGTCGACGGCAAACTGCATGATACCGGCGAGGTCGTTGTCCTGCACGACGAGCGCCACGGCGATCGGACCAGTCTCGGCATCTTCAAACAGAAACAGGCCGCTTTCCGGCTTGATCGCATTGATGATCTCGGCGAGTGCGGCCTTCCTCTTGGTATCGCCCTTGGCGATGCCGATGCAGGCATCGACGAAGCGTCCAACGTCCTTGATCGGCAGGTGATCGATGCCGTCGCCGAATTCGCGCTCGGCAAGATCGGTCGTCATCACCAGGCTGCGGCTGAAGGCCGTCCAGCCTTCCGCATCCATATGGGCAACGAGTTGCGGCGGCGTCAACGGCGTCTGGCGCACGGTCAGCGGTCGGCCGTAATCCGCAAAGCGCCTGGCGGCCTTTTCCAGGCGAACCGGAATATCGCGATAGTCGGACGGATCGAGCGGATTGACGGAGTTGAGACGCTTGGAATCGTGACCTGCATTGAGCCGGATAAGCCAGCTGCCGTCATATTGCACCGACGCTGCCGGCCAGGCGCGGAAGCCCACGGCCTCGAGACGGCGCACGCTCGGGAGATCCACCATTATCACTTCCCCACCTTCGGCCGCGGCCTTGCCCGCCGGCCGAGTATCAATCGATGTCATCTTGCTACCTCCGGCCGGCCTGGGATGCCAGACTGCTTGCGATTGCCCGACCGGAGCCTCAGCTGCGGTAGTCGCCGTTGATTTCGACATATTCCTTCGTCAGGTCGCAGGTATAGACCGTGGCGCGACCGGAACCGAGGCCGATTTCGACGCGGATCGTGATGTCCTCGGCCTTCATGACGGCAGTGGCTGCCGCTTCCGAATAGGTCGCGTCACGCTCGCCGTCGACGGCTACGCGCACGTCACCGAACCAGATCGCCAGTCGGTCGCGTTCGGCCATCTCGCCGGACTTGCCGACGGCCATGACGACACGGCCCCAGTTGGCGTCTTCGCCGGCAACCGCTGTCTTGACCAGCGGCGAATTGGCAATCGAGAGTGCGATGCGCTTGGCTGCCGCGTCGTTTTCGGCGCCTTCGACGGTGACTTCAACCATCTTGCGCGCACCTTCGCCATCGCGCACCACCTGGAGAGCCAGATCGCGCAGCAGATCGTTGAGGGCCAGGCGGAAGCCATCGAGGCGCGTATCGGCCGCATCGGAAATCGTCGCCTGTCCGTCGGCTGCCGCTGCACCCGTTGCAAAGAGCATCAGCGTGTCGGAGGTCGAGGTGTCGCTATCGACCGTGACCGAGTTGAACGTCGGCCCGACACCGGCCGAAAGCAGCGCCTGAAGTGCCGCCGGGGCGATGTCGGCGTCGGTCACCACGAAGGAGAGCATCGTCGCCATGTCGGGCGCGATCATGCCGGCGCCCTTAGCGATACCGTTGATCGTGACCTTGACGCCACCGATCTCGGCGGTGCGGGTGGCGACCTTCGGATAGGTATCCGTCGTCATGATCGCCTTGGCGGCTTCGAACCAGAAATCTTCCTTGCCGGCTGCGGCCAGATCGTCGAGCACGCCGGCAAACTTGGTCGCGTCGAGCGGCTCGCCGATGACGCCGGTCGAAGCGAGGAACACTTCGCCCTCGGCACAACCGGCCGCCTTTGCCGCCGACTTCGCCGTCAAAGCGGTCGCTTCGCGTCCCTTCTTGCCGGTGAAGGCATTGGCGTTGCCGGAGTTGACGACAACGGCGCGCGCGACACCGCCGGCGAGGTTTTGCCGGCAGAAATCAACCGGAGCCGAAGGGCACTTGGAGCGGGTGAAAACACCGGCAACGGCCGCTGGCTTGTCGAACACCATCATCAACACGTCGGTGCGGTTCTTATACTTGATGCCTGCGGCAGCGGTTGCCATGCGGACACCGCGTACGGAAGGCATTTCGGCGAAGGTTTTCGGAGCAAGCGGAGAAACGGAGCCGGACATGGGAAACCTGCTGTGACGGGTTGGAGCCAGAGCATTTCCAGGAAAAGTGCGTAGCGGTTTTCCGTCGGGAAATGCGTAACAACAAAGATCTGAGGCGGTTTACAACCGAAACTGCTCCAGATTCATCTTGCGACAAATGCCCGAACGGTTTTCACCGCCGGGCATCGACAAAAAGCGGTGACGGCAGGTACGGCCAGCGGCGGCACCTGCCAATCGAAATTACTTGGCCTGCTGAGCTTCCTGCGCCTTGTTGGCCTCGTCATAGGCCTTCTTCAGAGCGGGATCGGAAATCTCGACACCTGCGTCCTTCTTGGCGGCGGCAAGCAACTCGACGTACTTGTCACGCATGAGAAGCTGGCGAACCTGCGGCTCGACCTGCTCGAGCGGCGGCGGAGCCTGCGGGCGCTTGTCTTCGACCAGGATCACGTGGAAGCCGAACTGCGTCTTGACCGGGGTCTTGGTGTAGGTGCCTTTTTCGAGAGCGAAGGCAGCCGTCTCGAATTCCGGCACCATGCGGCCCTTGGTGAAGTAGCCGAGATCGCCGCCGTCGTCCTTGTTCGGATCGGAAGACTTCGCCTTGGCCAGCTCGACGAAGCTCTTGCCGGCGTCGAGTTCCTTGATGATCTCCTTGGCTTCGTCTTCGGTCTTCACCAGAATATGGCGAGCCTTCACTTCTTCCTGCGCCGGGATCGCTGCGATCTCCTTGTCGTAGCGCGCCTTCACCTCTTCCTTGGTGATTGCGTCGACCACGTGCTTCTTGAAGTAGGCGTTGTGCAGTTCGCGCTCGGTGAGGTAGGCGACACGCTGCTTGAAGGTCGCATCATCCTGCAGGCCTTCCTTTTCGGCCGTCTTCGACAGGAGCTTGACGTCGATAATCGCCGAGAGAGCCGCAGCGCGCTTCTGTTCGTCCGGCATCTGCTGCAGCTGCGGATCGAGACCACCCAGCGCCAACGTGAGTTCGGACTGGCGCACTTCCTCGCCGCCAACCTTGGCGATCACCGGATCGGCGTCTTCCGCCCGCGCGGCACCATGAACGGCCATGGCCGCAACCAGTGCCGCGGCGGCCAGGGTTTTCAACTTGGACATGCTCACTAACCTTTCACATTAGCCTTCGGCGCAATTGCCTGCAGCTTGTAGCGGCTGCACACCACCAGAATGTGGCGGTTCTGTAGCCGTCCGGCAGTGCAATTGCGTTGACATAATTCGACCCCCCTCTTATCTGTCACGCAACCTCGCGTCCAGAACAGTTTCCGGGCGTTTCACGGCATTGCGCGGTTTTCGCGGCGCGGCCATGAGACCTAGGGCAACAAAAAAGAAAGGACCATTCGTATGGTCAGTCTCGGCGGCCTAGCCCGCAAGTTGTTTGGTTCCGCCAACGATCGTCGCGTCCGCGGCTACAAGGCTCGGGTGGACGCCATCAACGCTCTTGAAGCCGAAATGAAGGCTTTGTCGGATGAGGCGCTCACTGCCAAGACGGTGGAATTCCGTAAGCAGTTGGACGAGGGCCAGACGCTCGACGACCTCCTGGTACCGGCCTTTGCCGTTGCCCGCGAGGCCGCGCGCCGTGTCCTCGGGCTGCGTCCGTTCGACGTTCAGCTCATCGGCGGCATGATCCTGCACGAGCGCGCGATCGCCGAAATGAAGACCGGTGAAGGTAAGACCCTCGTCGCAACGCTTCCGGTTTATCTGAACGCCCTTGCCAGCAAGGGCGTGCATGTCGTTACCGTCAACGATTACCTCGCCCAGCGCGACGCCGCCACCATGGGCCGCGTCTACAGCTTCCTTGGCATGAGAACCGGCGTCATCGTCCACGGACTGACCGACGAGCAGCGCCGCGACGCATACGCCTGCGACATCACCTATGCGACCAACAACGAGCTCGGCTTCGACTATCTGCGCGACAACATGAAGTACGAGCGCGGCCAGATGGTCCAGCGCGGTCACTTCTTCGCCATCGTCGACGAAGTGGACTCGATCCTCGTCGACGAAGCACGCACGCCGCTGATCATCTCCGGTCCGCTCGACGACCGTTCCGACCTCTACAACACGATCAACGAGTTCATCCCGCTGCTTTCGCCCGAGGACTACGAAATCGACGAGAAGCAGCGCTCGGCCAACTTCTCGGAAGAAGGCACGGAGAAGCTCGAAAACCTTCTGCGCCAGGCGGGCCTGTTGAAGGGTGAATCGCTCTACGACATCGAGAACGTCGCGATCGTCCACCACGTCAACAACGCGCTCAAGGCCCACAAGCTATTCACCCGCGACAAGGACTACATCGTCCGCAACGACGAAATCGTCATCATCGACGAGTTCACCGGCCGCATGATGCCGGGACGGCGTTACTCCGAAGGCCAGCACCAGGCGCTCGAAGCCAAGGAAAAGGTGCAGATCCAGCCCGAGAACCAGACGCTCGCTTCGATCACCTTCCAGAACTATTTCCGCATGTATTCCAAGCTTGGCGGCATGACCGGCACGGCGGCGACCGAAGCGGAAGAATTCGGCAACATCTACGGCCTTGAAGTGATCGAAGTGCCGACCAACCTGCCGATCAAGCGTATCGACGAGGACGACGAGGTCTACCGTACCCAGGGCGAAAAGCTCCAGGCCATCATCGACGAGATCAAGTCGGCGCACGAACGCGGTCAGCCGATGCTGGTCGGCACGACGTCGATCGAAAAGTCCGAACAGCTTGCTGATCTCCTGAAGAAGTCGGGCTTTGCCAACTTCCAGGTTCTGAACGCCCGCTACCACGAGCAGGAAGCCTTCATCGTCGCCCAGGCCGGCGTACCGGGCGCAGTGACGATCGCCACCAACATGGCCGGCCGCGGTACCGACATCCAGCTCGGCGGCAACATCGACATGCGCATCCAGCAGGAGCTTGCCGAAGTCGAGCCCGGCCCGGAGCGCGAACAGCGCATCGAGGCGATCCGCACCGAAGTGCAGAAACTGAAAGAGCAGGCACTTGCCGCCGGCGGCCTCTACGTTCTCGCGACCGAGCGTCACGAAAGCCGCCGCATCGACAACCAGCTTCGCGGCCGCTCCGGCCGTCAGGGCGACCCGGGCCGCTCCAAGTTCTACCTGTCGCTTCAGGATGACCTGATGCGCATCTTCGGCTCCGACCGCATGGACAGCATGCTGCAGAAGCTGGGTCTGAAGGAAGGCGAAGCGATCGTCCATCCCTGGATCAACAAGGCGCTTGAGCGCGCGCAGAAGAAGGTCGAAGCGCGCAACTTCGACATCCGCAAGAACCTCCTGAAGTATGACGACGTTCTCAACGATCAGCGCAAGGTGATCTTCGAGCAGCGCATCGAACTGATGGATGCCGAAAGCGTCACCGAGACCGTGACCGACATGCGCACCGAGGTCATCGAGGACATGGTCGGCAAGCGCATTCCCGAGCGCGCCTACGCCGAGCAGTGGGACGTCGAGGGTCTGAAGGCCGACGTGCAGCAGTACCTCAATCTCGACCTGCCGATCGTCGAATGGGCGGCCGAAGAAGGCATCGACGAGGCTGATATTCTCGAGCGCGTGACCGCCGCTGCCGAAAAGGAGGCCGCAGATCGCGCCGAGCGTTTCGGCCCCGAGATCATGCAATATGTCGAACGCTCGGTCGTGCTGCAGACGCTCGACCATCTCTGGCGCGAGCATATCGTCAACCTCGACCACCTGCGCTCGGTCATCGGCTTCCGCGGCTACGCGCAGCGTGACCCGCTGCAGGAATACAAGTCCGAGGCCTTCGAGCTCTTCCAGGCCCTGCTCGGCAACCTGCGCCAGGCTGTGACTGCACAACTCATGCGCGTCGAGCTGGTCCGCGAAGCGGCCGAAGCACCGCAGCCGGCACCGCCGGTCATGCACGGGCATCATATCGATCCGTTGACGGGCGAAGACGATTTCGGCGACAGCGCCGGAACGCTTCTGGCAGCCGCCCCCGTGCAGCGCGACGCGAACGATCCGGCAAGCTGGGGCAAGGTCTCGCGCAACGAACTCTGCCCGTGCGGTTCCGGCAAGAAGTATAAGCACTGCCACGGCATCTACGAAGCATAAGCCAGGCAAGGTAAAGCGGGTGCTTTTGGCGCCCGCGGCCCAGCTCCTCAGGAAATGCCGCCTTCGGGCGGCATTTTCGTTTCCCGCTTTTTGCTTCCTAGCAATCGAACGACTTGGCGTAGGCGATCAGATTTTCGAGCGCGTGAATGCCTGTGCGATTGATGTGGCGACGACCGAGGGTGGCGTTGATGCGAGAGGCGAGGTCTTCTGCCTCGGCCGTTTTCAGTTCATCCAGTCGCTCGATGCCGATCTCTTCGAGATAGCCGATCATGCGCGGGCCGATCGATTTTGCCCGCATCATTCGTTGCCGTTCGCTGTCCTCAATCGGCATGGCTGGCCCCATCAAATACAACCGCGCTGAACCGTTTGTTAACGCTGTTCTGGCAGTACTGAAACCCTGTATTGCGTAATCTCAGGGTGTTCTCGTGTTCATGGCGGTATGTCAAACGGCCGGACGAATGCTGCCGTTGGCGCTGAGACACCGCCTGTCCGCGGTGCTCGGCGCAATGGTCGCGATCCTGACCGGCGCCGACATGAAGAACACGGCGCGCCGGATGGCGCTCGTTGCCTTCACCGTTCGCATTTTCAGCGCAGCCATCGCCTTCGTCTCGCAGATTATCCTGGCGCGAATGATGGGCGAATTCGAATACGGCATCTTCGTCTTCGTCTGGGTGCTGGTGATCCTGTTTGGAAGCCTCTCCTGCGTCGGCTTCCATTCTGTCGTCATCCGCTTCCTGCCGGAGTATCAGGCAACGGCAGCACTCGACGAGATCCGCGGCGTAACGACGACGGCGCGCGTCTTTGCCCTCACCTCCGCCACCACGGTCGCCGTCGTGGGCCTGCTCGGCCTCTGGCTCTTCGGCGCCTATGTCGAAACCTACTACCTCTTCCCGCTCTATCTCGGCCTCTTCACCCTGCCGATGATCTCGCTTGGCGATGTCATGGACGGGACGTCGCGCGCCCATGGCTGGGCGCTTTCCGCAATGAGCCCCACCTTCATCATCCGCCCGCTGCTGGTGCTCGTCTTCATGGTGCTCGCGGTTTCGGCAGGTGCGGCGCATACGGCGCAAACCGCCATGGTTTCTGCCATGGCCGCTGCCTATGTCACCACCGTCTCGCAGTTCCTGGTGCTCACCTATCGCCTCCGCTCGCGCTACGTGGAAGGTCCCCGGCGCATCGAGCTTGGCCGCTGGCTCAAGGTCTCGATCCCCATCTTCCTGGTCGATGGTTTCGGCTTCCTGCTCACCAATTCCGACGTAGTGATCGTCGGCCTCTATCTCGATCCCGATGACGTCGCGATCTATTTCGCGGCCGCCAAGACCATGGCGCTCGTGCACTTCGTCATGTTCGCCGTCAAGGCAGCGGCCGGCCCGCGCGTCTCGAACGCCATGGCCCGGGATCGCCGCCAGCTCGCGGCGATCGCGATCGAAAGCGCCCGTTGGGCCTTCTGGCCGTCGCTTCTGGTTGGTGCGCTGGTCCTGCTTGCGGGTCCGTTCCTGCTCTCCCTCTTCGGCCCTGCCTTCGTCACCGGCATGCCCTTGATGATGATCCTCTTTGGCGGCATTCTCGCCAAGGCCTTCGTCGGCCCGGCGGAAACGCTGCTGACGATGGCAGGCCAGCAGACGCTCTGTGTGATCCTCTACGCCGGCGCGCTGGTGGCCAATATCGCACTCAACCTGAGCCTCATCCCTCTCCTCGGACTGACCGGCGCTGCGCTTGCAACCGCAGGTGCAATGTTTGTCGAGGCGATGTTGCTGCATATCGCCGTCCGGCGTACCTTCGGCTTCGCGCTCTTCGCCTTTGCGCGCGTGCGGGCTGGCAATGAAAACAACGGGGCTGTCCATCCATGATCGGCAATACCAATCTTCCGAGCGACGCTAACAGTCGCGCCGCCCGGGTCCTTGGCGGGCTCGCACAACCGGGTGATGCGGGCCCGACCGCGGAACATCTGATTGAGGTCGGCCGCCCTGGACGCCATCTCGCCATCTACCCGGCCAAAGCCGGCTACGAATTGCAGCGCGAGCTCGACTTCCTGTCGAACCGGGCATTGGAACCGAACGTCTTCTTCACCGGCCGCTTCCTTGCCCCGGCGATGCCGCGCCTCGAAGAACGGGTGATCCGGCTCGCGATCATGCGCGACAATGACGAGCGCCGCAGCCGACTGCGCTTCCTGATGCCGTTCTCGATCGAAAAGCCTGGGTTCTCGATCGGCGCGCCGATCATTCGCGCATGGTCGAACCCCTTCGGCCCGCTCGGCGTACCGCTGGTCGATGCCGAGGATGCCGCCGAGACCATCGACAATTTGTTTGAAGCCTTCACCGCGCCCTCGACCGGCCTGCCGTCCGTGCTCGTTCTTCCCGACATGCGCCTCAATGGCAAGGTGGCCCGCCTGACGCGTGCCGTCGCCATCGGCCGCAACCTGCCGCTGACAGTCACCGACACTTTCAGCCGCCCGATGCTCGAAAGCTTGCTCGACGGGCCGACCTATCTGCGCAACGCCATCAGCCCGTCGCATTTCCGCGAACTGCGGCGGCAGTGGAACAATCTCGAAAAGCACGGCGTGCTGAACTATTCGGTCGCCCGCCAACCGGGCGAAATCCGCCTGCGCATGGAGGAGTTCCTGGCGCTCGAAGCATCAGGCTGGAAGGGCAAGAGCCGCAGCGCCATGGTGCTCGACCGCTTCCGTGCGGCCTTTGCCCGCGAGGCGATCACCAACCTTGCCGACGGCGACAGCGTGCGCATCCACACACTCGACCTCGATGGCCGCGCGATCGCGTCCATGGTCGTGTTCCTGATGTCGGGCGAGGCCTACACCTGGAAGACCGCCTATGACGAGCGCTATGCCAAGTTCTCTCCGGGCAAGCTGCTGCTGGCTGAACTGACGGAATGGCATCTCGACGATGCCAACATCGCCCGCTCCGATTCCTGTGCCGTGCCGGATCATCCGATCATGAGCCGGTTCTGGCAGGAGCGTGAGGAAATGGGCACGCTGGTGATCGGCCTGCAGCAGACCCGTGACCGCGAAGTGCGCCAGGTTGCAGCCCAGCTGCACCTCTACCGCAACACCCGCAACATGGCGCGGATCCTGCGCGACAAGATCAAGGCGCTCGCCGGACGCTAGAGCGGGACAAGGAAAACTGTGCGCGGTTTTCCGCACGCATCCCGCTCTAGGTTGGAATCTGCCTCGCGGCGACCACGGTCCTACGACGCTTCGGAAACCTCGATCGCCCCGCGCGCCTCCGCTGCGGCGCGATCACGCAGGAACCGCCTGATAACCTTGCCGGAGGTTGTCAGAGGCAGGCTGTCGACGAAGGCGATCTCGCGCGGATATTCGTGCATCGAAAGTCGGGTCTTCACCCACTCGCGAATGGACGTCGCGACACGCTCGTCACCATCCACACCGGGTCTCAACACGACATAGGCCTTGACGATCTCGGTGCGAACCGGATCCGGCTTGCCGACGGCGGCGGCCAGTTGCACATCCGGGTGGCCGGCAAGGCAATCCTCGATCTCGCCTGGGCCGATGCGGTAGCCTGACGAGGTGATGACGTCGTCGTCGCGACCAAAGAAGGTGAAGTACCCCTCCTCGTCGATCACGCCCTGATCTCCGGTCGTCATCCAGTCGCCGATGAATTTTTTCTCTGTCGCCGCCTCGTTGCCCCAGTATCCCAGGAACATTACCGGATCCGGGCTCTTGACCGCGACCTGGCCGACGCTGCCCGCCGGAAGCTCACGGCCTTCTGCGTCGATGATCGCCACCCGGTGACCGGGGGCTGCCTTGCCCATCGACCCCGGCTTGACGACGCCAAGATCGGCGGCTGACGAGATGACGATGTTGCACTCGGTCTGGCCGTAGAATTCGCTGACCTTAAGACCGAGCGCTGCCTTTGCCCATTCATAGGTTTCGCGCCCCAGGGACTCACCGGCCGAACCGATTGTCCGAAGATTGAGGCGGTAGCGCTCGCGCGGCTTCTCGACCGCCTTCATCAGCCTAAGTGCTGTCGGCGGAATGAAGGCATTGCGCACATCCATCTCTTCCAGGATGCGAAACGCCGTATGCGGATCGAACTTCTGCGCCGGCGAAGACACGACAGGCACGCCATGCAACAGCGACGGCAGGAGCGCGTTGAGCAACCCTCCCGCCCAGGCCCAGTCCGCCGGCGTCCACATGCGATCGCCCGGTTGCGGCAGGAAGTGATGATGGAACTCGAAACCCGGCAGATGGCCGAGCAGCACCCGATGCCCGTGCAGCGCGCCCTTCGGCGGCCCGGTCGTGCCGGAAGTGTAGATCATCAATGCCGGATCGTCCGGGCCCGTATCCGCCGGCACGAAGCCTTCAGGATCCCCGGAAGCGAGCGACGAGAAGGCGATCGTCCCCGGCTGCGGCTGATCGTCCGCCAGCACGACGAGGCGCAGTTCCGGCAACCGGTCACGGATCGCGGCAATACGTTCGAAACCGAAACCATTGGTGACAATGGCCGAAACACCGGCGTCACGCAGCCGGTATTCGAGCGCCTCGACGCCGAAGAGCAACGCAAGCGGCAAGGCGATGGCGCCAAGCTTGTAGATCCCCGCATGGGCGATCGCCGCCGCAAAGCCCTGCGGCAAGAGGATTGCGACGCGCTCGCCGGGCGCAATGCCCTGCCTCGCAATCCCTTGCGCGAAGGCGGAGGACTGCCGGGCAAATTCGCCATAGGTCAACGCCAGATGCGCACCGTCCGGATTGAAATGCTGAAGGCAGACGCGCTCCGGCTCCCGCACAGCCCAGGCGTCGCTGACAGCGACGCCGATGTTGAACCGCTCCGGGATCTGCCAGCGGAAGGCACGGTAGAGGTCGTCGTAAGTCTCGATTCTCGGTAACATGACGCTGCCATGACAGTTTTCTGCTGCAGCGCACCTAACACTTTCGAGCGAGCCAATTCAATGACCGTCGCGGCAAGCGCTGGCCAAGTCGCGGCCAAGACGGAAACATCTGTCGGTATGGAGAATTCGGGTGATGTGGTGGCGCCCCAAGCCGGAACGCAGAAATCACAATCAATCAATCATTTAGCCTGCCTCTGGACGCAGATCTTTTGTGCGCAACCATTAGGCTTTTCGGAAAAGTGTCCAGCGCTACAGACCGATAGCGTTGACCCAATATCCCAGCTGATAGCGGGCGAAGTCGGCTTCTTCTTGTACGCCGCTCCAAGCAACGCGTGTGTACTCGCCCTCGGTTGCGATCCAATCCACAGCCAACAGGCACTGAGCAACAATAATGAAGAACAGCAAGCCACGCATACCCGCAGTTTATCAGTGTCGTATCTGGAAAGCTGTAATCATTTCAATAGCCTAATTGGGTGGCGTCACCCCGAAGGTCTCACCCTTTGATTTCCGATTTGATTAAATTTCAATCACGCCTATATTGGAGGCACACGATCCCTCTCGCCTGCTGACCACGGATGTACTGGCAGCGGCGGGAGGAGATCACGGAAGGGGGTCGGGTTCATCCCGGCCTTTTTTGTTGCCTGCGGCTCGCCATCCATTCGTGATGGAAGATCTCGAAGCTGCTCGACGGCGCTATCCGGATCGCCCGATCAACAGGGTCGGTGATACGCAGGAACCGTATATCTATTTGGTGCTGATGAGCGGCGCCTGGATGGATGGGAAGCTTCTAACGGCACAGGAGATCGCCATGATCGAGGCGTTCACGCCAGGCTGCTTCTCTTGATCCCGCACCACCGGTTAGTGTCGCGTTGGCGCTCCTCGACCGTTCGGCGCATGGCGTCCTCACGACCACATTCGTATTTTTCCATGTAGTAGCGGATCAGCGACTGTCGGCGGCCGTCGTCCATGATGGCGTCGACATTCCTGAATTGTCGCTCCATCGATGATGTGGCTTTCGCGGGCCGACGTCGCGATCGCTCGGACATTAAATGGAAAAAATACAGCAACAACAATGCTGCACGAAGCCAGTGGTGCCCCATGCCGGGGTCGAACCAGCACTCCTTTCGGAACTCGATTTTGAGTCGAGCGCGTCTACCAATTCCGCCAATGGGGCTCAGGGAAGTGCGATATCAGCGGCTCGGATTTACACGAAGGTTTTCGCCGCGGTCAACCATCATTTTCACGATGCCCCGATGACAATCACGAAAGCGTGCGGAGCTGTCGCGGTTGCCACGATTTACAGGGCGCGCGATCCTGCCTAAGAAGCGCCATCCAGTTTGCACTGCGGCAGGTGTCGGTTCCGATCTGCCGCCCGCGAGGTATAGATGATCGACGCCGCCACCCAATCCCGCCAGCATCTGCTGATTGCCATTGTCGTCACACTCGGCATGGCAGCGACCGTCGGCGGGGCGCTCGGTTTCGAGCACATCGGCGGTTACATCCCCTGCGCGCTCTGCCTGCTGCAGCGCGATCCCTACTACTATGGCATTCCGCTCGGCATTCTGGCTGTCATCACCAGCGCGCTGAAACTGCCGGCGTGGACAACGCGCATCCTGCTCCTGGCCGTCGGCATCCTCATGCTCGTCGGTGCGGGCATGGGCGTCTATCACTCGGGTGCGGAATGGCACTTCTGGGAAGGCCCCTCCACCTGTGCCACCACGGCGCAGGGTGTCTCCTCCAATGTCGGCGACCTGCTCGGCGATCTCGATTCCAAGCACGGTCCGTCCTGCACGGAAGCCGCCTTGCGGGTGCTCGGCCTGTCCTTTGCCGGATGGAACGTGATCGCCAGCCTCATCCTGGCAGCAATCGCCCTGCGTGGCGCTGCAAAGGCGCAGTGATACCGCGCCGGCCCAAACGGCCGGCGTCTCCAACAGAAAGACCACGGCATGCGGGCTGAGGCACGCACGCACCTGTCCTGATCCCGCTCTGGGGCTTGATCCGGCAGGAAGGCACGAACACAGGCTCAGGGCTGCAGTTCGACGTCCCAGTAGAGATAGTCCATCCAGCTTTCATGCAGATGGTTCGGCGGGAAGAGCCGGCCGTTGTTGTGCAAGTCCTGAACCGTCGGCTGGTAGGGCCGCTGGTGCGGGAACATGCCGGCTTGCTTCGGCAGTTTGCTGCCCTTGCGCAGATTGCAGGGGGAGCAGGCTGCGACGACATTGTCCCAGGTCGTCTGGCCGCCGTGAGCGCGGGGCACCACGTGATCGAAGGTGAGATCGTCGGGTGAACCGCAATACTGGCATTCGAATTTATCGCGCAGGAACACGTTGAACCGGGTGAAGGCCGGATGGCGCGAGGGCTGCACGTAGCTCTTGAGGCAAACAACGCTCGGCAGTCGCATCGAGAAACTCGGAGACGACACCGAATGTTCGTACTCGGCAAGGATGTTTACGCGGTCAAGGAAGACGGCCTTGATCGCGTCCTGCCAGGACCAAAGCGACAAGGGGTAGTAACTGAGCGGCCGATAGTCAGCGTTCAAGACGAGCGCTGGTAAGGCCTGAGGTGAGACTGCAATCGTCAAGCGTATTCTCCTGATCGATTCGGCATCTGCACCTTCTATATTAGGCCCGTTGCAACAGGATTGTGAAGCCGGAAACAAAAATGCATGCGCTGGATTCGCTTTTTCCTTCAAGGTGTCACAGGAACAGCATCTCGGCGCATTTCCTGCGCATAGTAGGCCCAGAACAGGCGCGCGGCGACGCTACGCCAGGGCGACCAGGAGGCGGCAAGCGAATCAATTTCGCGTGCGGTCGGGCGCAGTTCGAGGCCCAACCCGTGGCCGATTGCGTTCTGTAGCGCCACGTCGCCTGAGGGGAAGACATCCGGGTGGCCGGCGCAGAACAGCAGATAGACCTCGGCCGTCCAGCGCCCCACCCCCTTGATCGCCGTCAGATCCCGGATCGCTTCGGTCGCTTCGGCATCGCAGATCGCATCGAGATCGATCTCGCCGCCCACAACCACGTCGGCGACACGACGCAACGCATCCGCCTTGGCGCGCGAAAGGCCGATTGCCCGGCAGTCCTCGTCAGTGAGCGAAATCACGCCTGATGCCGTGACCTCGCCAAGCCTCTCCTCCATCCGCCGCCAGATTGCGGCAGCGCTTGCCTTCGAGACCATTTGCGAGACAATGATGCTGGCAAGGCCGCGATAGCCCGGATCGGTTCGGCGCAGCGGCACCGGCCCTGCCTTTGCGACAACATGCTCCAGGCGCGCATCCAGCATCACCAGTCCGGAAAGCCCGGCTTCTATATCCTCATGTGTCCGGATGATCCGCATGACGCCTCCACAAAGCGGATGATTTTTATACCCCTTCCATGGCAAAGGGAAAGGATGCCAGAAACGCCACCCGTTTTCCGTTTTGCCCCCAGCCCGAATGGTCTGCTTCACCTTGGCCACGCGCTCTCCGCGGTGCTCAACCACGACATGGCGAAGTCCGAAAGCGGCCGCTTCCTGCTGCGCATCGAGGATATCGACCAGACCCGCTGCCGCCCCGAATTCGAGGCTGCGATCTACGAGGATCTCGCCTGGCTGGGTCTTGACTGGGAGCGCCCCGTGCGCCGCCAGTCGGCACACCTCGACGCCTACGCCTCAGCGCTTGAACGACTGCACCGGCTCGGCGTGGTCTACCCTTCGGTCATGACTCGCGGCGAGATCAAGGCGGCCGTCGCGCAAGCCGAAGCCGACGGCCGAACCTGGCCGCGCGATCCGGATGGCAGCCCGCTCTATCCCGGCCGCGAGCGCGCCTATTCGATCAACGAGCGAACGGCCTTGCTCGAAGGCGGCAAAGCCTATGCCTGGCGGCTCGACATGCAGAAGGCGATTAGCCTTTACGGCGGCGCCGCTCTCACCTGGAACGAGAGCGGCGCCGGGCCAATGGGCGAAACCGGCACTATCGTGGCCGACCCGGCCGCCTGGGGCGACGTCATCCTTTCGCGCTCCGATGCGCCGTCGAGCTACCATCTGTCCGTTGTCGTCGATGATGCGCTGCAAGGCGTTACTCATGTCGTGCGCGGCCGCGATCTCTACCACGCAACTTCCGCCCACCGGCTGCTCCAGCGGCTTCTCGACCTGCCGGAGCCGCTCTACTATCACCACCGGCTGATCCTTGGGCCGGATGGCCGCAAGCTCTCCAAGAGCAACCAGGACACCGGCATTGCGGCATTCCGCGCCGCCGGTCGCACACCGCAAGAAGTCCGGGCTCTAATCGTCTAGATCCTGCTCGTCGCGAACAGCCTCGCTTCCGTTGCGAAACTGAAAGCTTCGCCGCACCATGCGCTTGACCCGGTATTTCAGGATCGCGGCGTTGATTTCGGCGCCGATGATGAAGATCGCTGCGATCATGTAGAGAAACACGAGCACAATCATGATCGACGCCAGGCCCGCATAGGTC
This sequence comes from Ensifer adhaerens, assembly GCF_020035535.1. Lineage (NCBI taxonomy): Bacteria > Pseudomonadati > Pseudomonadota > Alphaproteobacteria > Hyphomicrobiales > Rhizobiaceae > Ensifer > Ensifer adhaerens. The sequence goes on from NZ_CP083349.1 coordinate 2,972,119, forward strand.
GAGACATAGGTGGCGAAGGTCGCGAGGTAGGAGGCGAAAGCGTAGGCGCCGATCGTCCAGCAGACCAGCGTCAGCACGATCCCGGGCAGAACGTCGATTACCTTGCGGTGGCCATCGGGCAGCCAGAGATGAGACACCAGCAATCCGCTGGTCAGGACGACCAGGGCGAGCGGCAGGCTCCAGTTGTCGACGGTCGCAAGCACCCCGCCAAGCCAGGGAAGCCACTGTCCGGCATAGCGCACGGCCAGCGGTACCGCGACCAGCAGGATGCTGAGCGCCGCCAGGATCAGCACGCCGGCGAGCACGAAGCCAAGGCTCGCGAGCCGGGTCACATACCAGTAGCGGCTCTCGCTGACGCGGTAGGCGCGATTGAGCGAGACGCGCAGCGCCTCCACGCCGTTGGAGGCGAAATAGGCAGCCGCAAGCACCGAAACGGTCAAAAGCCCACCGCGCGGGATCGTCAGCACCCGCACGATCTCGTCGGCGACGGGCTTGGCAATCGATTCGGGCCAAGCGTCGAAAATCAGGTGTACCGCCGTTTCGGCGAACTGGTCTGCCCCGAGGAAGCTGCCGAGCGCCGTGCCGAAGATCAGGAAGGGAAAGACCGCGAGCAGCGACGACAGGGCCACATGGCTTGCCATCGCCCAACCGTCGTCGAGGCTGAAATGCCAGAGCGCATCGAAAATGACTTTCCAGGTGATGCGTATGAACGCTGGCATTCCATTCCAATCCTACAGGGCCCAAAGACCGCGCATTCCCGCGCCGCCGGTGCCGTTTCCTTGGCTACGCACGATCCCAACGGCGACAACGCTGGCGGGTTCCGGCTTGCGCAATTCAATTGTATCCCGCCGATGAATATGGGAAACGGAGGCAGGATTTCTACAGGAATCGATCGGATGACTGATCGCCCCACAATCATTGTCACAGGATGTTCGTCTGGAATCGGCGCCTATTGCGCGCGCGCACTCCATGCCGACGGCTGGCGGGTCTTTGCCACCGTGCGCCGGGAAGAGGACCGTCAACCCCTTGCGGCTGAAGGCATCGAGACCTTCCTGATGGACTATACCAAGCCGGAAACCATCGCCGCCCTGGCCGATACGGTGCTGGCGCTTTCCGGCGGACGCATCGACGCGCTGTTCAACAACGGCGCCTACGGTCAGGCGGGTGCGGTCGAAGACCTGCCAACCGAGGCGCTCAGGCTTCAGCTAGAGACCAACGTCATCGGCTGGCACGATCTGACGCGGCGGGTGATCCCGTCCATGCGGGCGCGCGGCAGCGGCCGCATCGTGCAGTGTTCCTCCATCCTCGGCATCGTTCCCTATCGCTGGCGCGGCGCCTACAACGCCTCCAAGTTTGCGATCGAGGGGCTGTCGCTCACCCTCAAGATGGAACTTGCCGGCAGTGGCATCGAGGTGAGCCTCATCGAACCGGGACCGATCGCCTCCAAGTTCACGACCAATGCAGTCGCCTATATCGAGCGCTTCATCGATCTCAAGAATTCGGTGCACCGCGTCGAATACGAGCGACAGATGCGGCGCCTCAAAGGCGAAAGCAAACCCGCCCCCGGCAAACTCGGCCCGGATGCGGTTTATGCGGTTTTGAAGCACGCGCTGACAGCAAAGAAACCGAAACCGCACTATATTGTAACAAGGCCCGCCAGGCAGGGCGCACTTCTGAAGAAGCTCCTGCCGGCTGCATTGTTTTATCGCATCATCGGCCGACTTGGCTGAAGTAGAATTGCAAGGAAGAGTACGATGTCCAGCTTCTTTACCGGCCTGACCCTGTTCGTCATGGGCTTGGTCGTGATCGTCCTGATCCGCGGCCTCGTGAATATGGCGAAGGGCGGCAGCGGCAATACCTCCAACAAGCTGATGCAGGCGCGCGTGCTGCTGCAGGCGATCGCGATCGTCCTCATCATGGTGACGCTGTGGCTCACCGGCGGCGGTCGCCCGACCTAGTTGGCGCAATTCCGGACGGAAAGCCGTTCTACACCTTTCCTGGAATTGCTCCAGAGGACCGTGACGACAGATGGTGAAGCTCAACAAGATCTACACCCGGACGGGTGACAACGGCACCACCGGGCTTGTTGCCGGTCCGCGCCGCCTCAAGAGCGACCTCCGGGTCGATGCCTATGGCGCGGTGGACGAAACCAACGCCTTCGTCGGCCTGGCACGGCAGCATACGGCCGACATCCCGGGACTCGACGACGCGCTGATGCGGATCCAGAACGATCTCTTCGATCTCGGCGCGGATCTCGCGACACCTGACACGGGCGAACCGCCGCAATACGAACCGCTTCGCATCGTGGCGGCGCAGGTGACCTGGCTCGAAAACGAAATCGACCGGCTGAACGCCGAGCTTGAACCCTTGCGTTCCTTCGTGCTGCCGGCCGGCAGCGCCGCTTCTGCCGCGTTGCATGTTGCGCGCACCGTGGCGCGGCGGGCCGAGCGGCAGATGGTGGCGCTCGCCAATGTCGAAGGCGAGATCGTCAGCACCGAAGCGATCGCCTACATCAACCGCCTCTCCGATCTCCTGTTTGTCGCGGCGCGCTGGGCAAATGACAAAGGTCAAGCCGACGTCCTTTGGATTCCCGGAAAAAACAGATAACGTCGGCTTCAGCGTCGTTGCCCGATCCAGATTCGGGGGGAAGAACGTGCCGCAATTTGCGCTTCGGGAGACCGCATGTTCATACCGCTTCACGATACGAACACCCTGAAGCACATAAAGGTTCAGTATGTCACGATCAGCCTGATCGCCATCAATATCGTCGTCTGGCTGATCACCGGACCGATCGCCTCGGAAGAATTCGCCAACGCCACGATCCTCGGCTTCGGCTACATCCCGGCACTCATCTTCGACTATGCCCAGCTTGATCCGTCTTTGATCATCGTCCCCGACGGCTTCACCTTCGTCACCTATTCTTTCCTGCATGGCGACTTCATGCATCTGGCGATGAACATGCTGTTTCTGTGGGTGTTCGGCGACAACGTCGAAGACGCGCTCGGGCATTTCCGCTACCTCGTCTTCTATCTGCTTTGCGCCGCCGCAGGAGCGCTTGCGCACGGGCTTCTCGACCCGGCCTCCGAAGCGCCGCTGATCGGCGCTTCCGGGGCGATCTCCGGCGTCGTTGCAGCCTACTTCCTCCTGCATCCGAAGGTACGCGTCTGGGTTCTGGTGTTCTTCCGCATCCCCTTGCCCCTGCCCGCTGCCATTCCACTGGCCTTCTGGATCGGCCAGCAATTCTTCATGCTGGTCGTCGATCCCGGCAGCGGCGTTTCCTGGAGCGCCCATGTCGGCGGCATCGTGGCCGGTCTCGTGCTGGTGGTCATTTTGCGACGCCGCGACGTGCCGCTTTTCGACCGGACCATCGTCTCGCCGCGCGCCGTCCGGCACAAGGCGGAACCGGTCACGGCGGGCCATCAACCGCTTGCGGATGCGACAAAACCGCCGATGCCCTGGGGCCGCCAGACCTGAGCGAGCCCCTCAATTTCGCGCGACATCGACGCGGATCAAGCTATTTTTCAAGGACTTGCCTGTCACCAGCTGGGCCTTGACGAACTGAAGCAGAATGACCTCTCGCGCTGCTTGTCATTCCCTAATCTTACGTGTACGTAAACGTAATTCCAATTCTCGGGATTATATCGATTTAGCGCCATGTACAGCGATTGTAATTGGAGAAAAAACGCGTATCGATGTCGCCAACCGACAATCAGGCGGCTCCGTTAAGGCGCATTTTCCTGCGAAAGCTCTTGGAGGAAAGAATCCATGAAAATACTTGTGACGGTGAAGCGGGTCGTTGACTACAACGTCAAGATCCGCGTGAAGGCAGACGGTTCGGGCGTCGAGCTTGCCAACGTGAAGATGTCGATGAACCCGTTCGACGAGATCTCGGTCGAAGAGGCGCTGCGGCTGAAGGAAGCCGGCAAGGCCGAGGAAGTCGTCGTCGTTTCCGTCGGCCCGGCCAAGGCCGAAGAGACGCTGAGAACTGCGCTTGCCATGGGTGCCGACCGCGCCATCCTGGTCGAGACCGAAGACCAGGTCGAGCCGCTCGCCGTTGCCAAGATCGTCAAGGGTGTGGCCGAGGCCGAACAGCCGGGCCTGATCATCGTCGGCAAGCAGGCGATCGACGACGATTCGAACCAGACCGGCCAGATGCTGTCGGCGCTGCTCGGCTGGGCGCAGGGCACCTTTGCCTCCAAGGTCGAGATCGGCGATGGCAAGGCGACCGTGACCCGCGAAGTCGACGGCGGTCTGCAGACGATCGACATCAAGCTGCCGGCAGTCGTCACCACCGACCTGCGCCTGAACGAGCCGCGCTACGCGTCGCTGCCGAACATCATGAAGGCGAAGAAGAAGCCGCTCGACAAGAAGTCGCCGGCCGACTTCGGCGTCGACACGTCAGCCCGCCTCAAGGTGCTGAAGACCGAGGAACCGTCGGGCCGCAAGGCCGGCATCAAGGTCAAGTCGGTCGCCGAGCTCGTCGAAAAGCTCAAGACCGAAGCCGGCGTGCTCTAAGTTCAGCAAAGGGAGATATCATCATGGCCATTCTTCTTCTGGCTGACCACGACAGCAACCACCTTTCCGACCAGACCGCCAAGGCGCTGACCGCTGCCTCCAAGATTGCCAGTGGGACTGGAGCCGACGTGCACATCCTCGTTGCCGGTGCCGGCGCCAAGCAGGCGGCCGAACAGGCCTCCAAGCTTGCGGGCGTCGCCAAGGTTCTCGTTGCCGACGACGCCTCGCTTGCCAACAATCTCGCCGAGCCGCTGGCAGCCCTCATCGTCTCGCTCGCCGGCAACTACGACACGATCGTCGCTGCCGCGACCTCGGTCGGCAAGAACGTGCTGCCGCGCGTCGCAGCCCTGCTCGACGTTGCCCAGGTCTCGGAAATCATCGAGGTCGTCTCTTCCGACACATTCAAACGTCCGATCTATGCCGGCAATGCCATCCAGACGGTGCAGACGACGGAAGCCAAGCGCGTCATCACCGTGCGCACCGCCTCCTTCGCCTCTGCCGCCGAAGGCGGTTCGGCGGCAATCGAAAGCGTTTCGGCCGCGGCCAACCCGGGTGTTTCCTCCTTCGTTGCCGATGCCCTGTCGTCGTCCGATCGTCCGGAACTGACCTCGGCCAAGATCATCATCTCCGGTGGCCGTGCGCTCGGCTCGTCGGAAAAGTTCCAGGAAGTGATCCTGCCGGTGGCCGACAAGCTCGGTGCGGCCGTCGGTGCCTCGCGCGCTGCAGTCGATGCCGGCTACGCCCCGAACGACTGGCAGGTTGGCCAGACCGGCAAGGTGGTCGCCCCCGATCTCTACATCGCCTGCGGCATCTCCGGTGCCATCCAGCACCTGGCTGGCATGAAGGACTCGAAGGTCATCGTCGCGATCAACAAGGACGAAGAGGCACCGATCTTCCAGGTCGCCGACTACGGCCTCGTTGCCGATCTCTTCGAAGCGCTGCCCGAGTTGCAGAAGGCCCTGTAAGCCTTCGCCAATGGCCCTACGCCATGCCCCTGAAAAGGGCTGGCAAAAGGGCGGACTTGGCATTAACAATCTACCGGGCCGGCCAAACCGGCCCGGTTTGCATGTCTGACGGCGGCCTCACCGCCAACCCTTGAAGATGGATGTTCGCTGCGATGATCAAGACTGTCGGAATTATTGGTGCCGGGCAAATGGGCTGTGGCATCGCGCATGTTTCGGCAATCGCCGGATACAAGGTGCAGATCTACGATCTTGCCGCTGACCGGATCGAAGCAGGGCTTGCCACCGTCAACGGCAACCTCGCCCGCCAGGTATCGTCCGGCAAGATGACCGACGAGGCCCGCAAGGCGGCGCTCGCGCTGATCAAGGGCTCATCCGACATCAACGACCTGTCGCAGGCCGACCTGGTGATCGAAGCCGTCACCGAAGACGAGACGATCAAGCGTAAGATCTACGGCCAGGTTTGTCCGATCCTGAAGCCGGAAGCGATCCTCGCAACCAACACCTCTTCCCTGTCGATCACGCGCCTCGCCTCGGCCACTGATCGTCCCGAGCATTTCATGGGCATCCACTTCATGAACCCGGTTCCGGTCATGAAGCTCGTCGAGCTCGTGCGCGGCATCGCCACGGACGAGTCAACCTTCAAGACCGCCAAGGAATTCGTCGCGACGCTCGACAAGACCGTAACGGTCGCAGAAGATTTCCCGGCCTTCATCGTCAACCGCATCCTGCTGCCAATGATCAACGAGGCGATCTATACCCTTTACGAGGGTGTTGGCAGCGTCGAGGCGATCGACACGGCCATGAAGCTGGGCGCCAACCATCCGATGGGCCCGCTGCAGCTTGCCGACTTCATCGGCCTCGACACCTGCCTGTCGATCATGCAGGTGCTCTATGATGGCTTGGCGGACTCCAAGTACCGCCCCTGCCCGCTTCTGGTGAAGTATGTCGAGGCAGGCTGGCTCGGCCGCAAGTCCGGCCGCGGCTTCTACGACTACCGCGGCGAAGTACCAGTTCCGACCCGATAAGTTTGTCCCCGAAAGGCAATTCTATCGCGACGAACTCGTCTCTGAATACACATTCGGACGAAAATGCGCGCGACGATGGTAGTATAATTTAAAGACGATGCCGCTAGGCTCTCCCAACCAGGTGGGGAGAGAGAATGGGTTCGCAAGCCATAGCCGCAAGAGCAGCGCGGTCGATCCCTTCATTGCTGAATGCGAGGGCGTGGCGCTTTGCTCTGATCCTCGGTGTGGCGCCCAATCTGGCGATGCTTCTGGTCTTGCCGTTCTACGTGGCAGCACGACCGCTTTCGCCATTGCTCTACGTGTTTGCGGGTGCACTCGCGCTACGCACGCGGCCTGCGCTGGCTTATTTTCTGTTCCCGCTCGTTGCCGTCGTTGATCTGAGCTTCGTGGCTATGGCGGTATTCCATCTGCCGTTCGGTACTGCGATCCAGTCGATGCGCTACATGGCGTCCCTCGATCTCACCTCATCGGCTTTTTACGTGGTGGTGCTCGGCTTCTTTGTCGCTAACGGCCTTGCAATCGCCGCCGTTGTGAACCGCAATCGGCAGGCTTTGCAAGGTGCAATGGTGCTGCCAGCGATCCTGGTTGCAATCGGCGTGGCGTCATTTGAGCGCCAAATCAATCGCCCTTTCCTCAAGCAGCCTGCTCAATCATTCGAAAGCGCCCTTACAATCAACGGCGTCACCTCCGCAGCCGTTGCGGACGGGGGGCGAAACATGCTGTTCGTCATGGTGGAGGGTCTTGGTGCACTGTCCGACCCTGCGCATGCCGCAATTCTCTCACAGCGCCTCCAACCGGCCCTCGATACCGGGCGCTACGCGCTTTCAAGCGGCCTCAGCAATTTCGAGGGCTCGACGACCGGGGCGGAATCTCGCGAACTCTGCGGGAAATGGGGCGACCACAGGGATTATCTGGACCAGGTCGCCTACGACTGCTTCCCCGCGGCGATGGCCGATCGTGGCTACCGCACCATTTCCTATCACGGCTTTTCGCAACAGATGTTCGAGCGGGAGACGTGGTATCCACGAATTGGCTTTCAGGAAACGCACTTCCTCGAAAGTCTGGTAGCCGCCGATGATCGGTTTCGCCGGCGCTGCGGTAGCGTTTTTGCCGGTCTGTGCGACAAAGACGTCGCCGACGCCGTCCACGACCGGCTGTTGAAACAACCGACCGAACGGAAATTTCTGTACTGGCTGACACTGAATTCCCACATCCCCTACGTGCGCAAGCAGGGAGGCGATCTGAAGTGTGGCAGTGACGCAGCGACGATAAAGAACACGCAAGTGTGCGAGTTGACCGAGTTGTGGGCCGACGTCTTTGACAGCGTTGCGACGATTGCCAAAGACCCGACCTTGCCGCCGACTGACATTTTCATCGTCGGCGACCATACGACACCGCTATGGAGCCGCGCCGCGGCAGGGCATTTCACGCCCCACAAGGTTCAGTGGTATCTGTTGCGCGACAATCGCGACGTACCCGTCAGAGGGTGAACCCTACCCTCTGACGGCAGCCGTGATCAGCGCCTTGGCATCGTCGCTGTCCCAGGCGGCCGGGCCGTTCATCGAGCCGATGAGGCAGCCCTTGTCGTCGAGCAGCAGCGTTGCCGGCAGGCCGAAGGCAAGGCCTTCCTTCTTCATGTTGTTGAACACGCCCATGGAGGCGTCACGGTAGTAGCCAAGGTCGTGAACGGCGGTCTCGTCGAGAAACGCCTTCGGCTTCTCATCGTCGCCGACATCGATATTGATTGCTACGACCTCGAACTTGTCGCTGCCGAGCGACTTCTGCAGCGCGTTCAGCGCCGGCATTTCCTCGCGGCAGGGCACGCACCAGGTGGCCCAGAGATTGACGAGCAGGGTCTTGCCGGCAAAGGCGGAGACATTGGTCGGCTTGCCGTCGGGACCGTTGAAGTCGAGCGCGATCGGCCGCGGCGTTGACGCCGGCGACATTGCGGCGACATGTCCCTTCATGAACGGCGTCAGGGACGCGACCTTGGCCGATGTCAGCGGGCAGCTGGCATTCGCCGTTTCGGTTCCCTCGCCATTGCCAGACCCGGTCTCCTTCACGTATACCGCTGCCGCACCGACGATCACGCCAAACAGGGCGGCGAGCGCGAACAGTTTCACGGCCGGGGGGGATTTCTTCTGGTCGGGCATTTCATTCTCCAAGGCGGGCATTCTTCATGGCTGACGGCAATTCCGAGACGAAATCCTCCAACCAAATGTGGGGCGGTCGCTTTGCCTCGGGTCCGGACGCGATCATGGAGGAGATAAATGCCTCGATCGGCTTCGACAAGAAGCTCTATGCCCAGGACATCCGCGGCTCAATAGCGCATGCGACCATGCTGGCGCATCAAGGCATCATTTCTTCTGAAGACAAAGACAAGATCGTTCACGGCCTCAACACGATCCTGTCAGAGATCGAAAGCGGCCAGTTCGAATTCTCGCGCCGCCTCGAAGACATCCACATGAACATCGAGGCGCGGCTTGCAACGCTGATCGGCCCCGCCGCCGGACGCCTGCATACCGCCCGCTCGCGCAACGACCAGGTGGCGCTCGATTTCCGCCTCTGGGTCAAGGAAGAGCTGCAGCGGACCGAGAAGGCGCTGACGGCGCTCATCGCCGCCTTCCTCGACCGCGCCGAGGAGCATGCCGATACCGTCATGCCGGGCTTTACGCACCTGCAGACGGCACAGCCCGTCACCTTCGGCCATCACTGCATGGCCTATGTCGAGATGTTTGGCCGCGACCGCTCGCGCGTACGCCACGCCATCGAGCACATGGACGAAAGCCCGATCGGTGCTGCGGCACTTGCCGGCACCGGTTTCCCCATCGACCGGCACATGACGGCCAAGGCGCTCGGCTTTGCCGGCCCGACCCGCAACTCGATCGACACCGTGTCGGACCGCGATTTCGCGCTTGAATTCCTGTCGATGGCATCGATCACGGCCACGCACCTGTCGCGCCTCGCGGAAGAGATCGTCATCTGGTCGACGCCGCAATTCGGCTTCATCCGATTGTCGGATGCGTTCTCGACCGGCTCCTCGATCATGCCGCAGAAGAAGAACCCCGATGCCGCCGAACTGGTGCGCGCCAAGACCGGCCGCATCAACGGTTCGTTGATCGCGCTGCTCACGGTCATGAAGGGCCTGCCGCTCGCCTATTCCAAGGACATGCAGGAAGACAAGGAACAGGTCTTCGACGCTGCGGAGAGCCTTGAGCTGGCGATTGCCGCCATGACCGGCATGGTGCGGGACATGACTGTTCGCACCGACCGCATGAAGGCGGCTGCCGGCTCCGGCTATTCGACTGCGACCGATCTTGCCGACTGGCTGGTGCGTGAGGCAGGCCTGCCGTTCCGCGACGCCCACCACGTCACCGGCCGCGCCGTCGCGCTTGCCGAACAGAAGACCTGCGACCTCGCGGATCTCTCGCTTGCCGATCTGCAGTCGATCCATGCCGACATCACCGACAAGGTCTTCGACGTCCTGACGGTCGAGGCATCGGTTGCCAGCCGCACCTCCTTCGGCGGCACGGCCCCCAACGAGGTCCGCAAGCAGATCGCCTGGTGGCGCGCCCGCAACTAAGGGACGGGTGAAGGTGTGGGCGGCCTCCGCCCGCAAATTCAGGGTGCACAAGCGCCTGAAAAATCGATAAGACATCGCACCAGCATCAGTCCCGCGAAGGAAAATAACGATGACATTCACGAAGGCGGCCCGGCTTGCGCTCCTGCTGGCGATCCCCGGGCTGGTTCTTGTCGGTTGCGGACGCAAGGGCGATCTCGACCGTCCCGGTTCGACGGCGCCGATCAACACCAAGGCGCCCGCCGGAACCGTGGAGCAAAAGGAAAAACCGGACGACCGTCCCTTCCTGCTCGATCCCCTCCTTTAGATCCCTTCATCGTTTCCCGCGAAGCACTGACTTGATCTAACTCTTTGAAAATTTGCAGTTCCGAACGGAAAATTGCTATAAACTTTCCTGGAATTGCGCAAAGCCGAGCTGCAGCCCGTGAACCATTTCCAGTACCGCGACGGAATCCTCTACGCTGAAGACGTGCCGGTCACCGACATCGCGCGCGCCGTCGGCACACCTTTCTATTGCTACTCGACCGCCACGCTCGAGCGCCATTACACGGTCTTTTCCAAGGCCTTCGCCGATGTCGACGCGATGGTTTGCTATGCGATGAAGGCCAATTCCAACCAGGCGGTGCTGAAGACGCTCGGCCGCCTCGGCGCGGGCGTCGACGTCGTCTCGGGCGGCGAACTCCGCCGTGCGCTTGCAGCCGGCATTCCCGCAAGCCGGATCATGTTTTCCGGCGTCGGCAAGACACCGCACGAAATGGACCTGGCGCTGGACGCCGGCATCTATTGCTTCAACGTCGAATCCGAGCCGGAACTCGAGGTGCTGAACCAGCGGGCCGTGCGCGCCGGCAAGCGCGCCCATGTGTCCTTCCGCATCAACCCTGACGTCGATGCGAAGACCCATTCCAAGATCTCGACGGGCAAGAAGGAAAACAAGTTCGGCATTTCCTGGGAGCGCGCTCGCGCCGTCTATGCTCATGCGGCCAGCCTGCCGGGTATCCAGGTGACCGGTATCGACATGCATATCGGCAGCCAGATCACCGAACTGCAGCCCTTCGACGACGCCTTCAAGCTGCTGCGCGAACTGGTCGACACGCTGCGCTCCGACGGCCACTCGATCGACCATGTCGATATCGGCGGGGGCCTGGGAATTCCCTACAAGGACGACAACAACCCGCCGCCCCTGCCGGATGCCTACGCGGAAATCGTCAAGAGCCAGCTGCAGTCGCTTGGCTGCAAGATCGTCACCGAGCCGGGCCGGCTGATCGTCGGCAATGCCGGCATCCTCGTGACCGAAGTGCTCTACGTGAAGGATGGCGGCGACAAGACCTTCGTCATCGTCGACGGTGCGATGAACGACCTGATCCGTCCGACGCTGTACGAGGCCTATCACGAGATCCGCCCCGTTCGCATCTCCGCCGCCAACGCTCCGCGCATCCGCGCCGACGTCGTCGGCCCGGTCTGCGAAACCGGCGACTACCTCGCGCTCGACCGCGAGATGGCCATGCCGAAGCCGGGCGATCTCTTCGCCGTCAGCTCGGCCGGCGCCTACGGCGCCGTACAGGCCAGCACCTACAATTCCCGCCTGCTGATCCCCGAAGTTCTGGTCAAGGGCGACCGCTTCCACGTGATCCGCCCGCGCCAGGACCATGACGCGCTGATCGGCCTCGATTCGGTGCCGGACTGGCTCGCCTGAGCCAGCCGGCATGAACGACGACAATCTGTGGATCGGCCATCCGGGCGATCACGATTCTGTTTGCGCCCTCGTCTTCGCCACAAACGATGGTATCCTGAAAGCTCAAGCAGCGACCTATGCGCGTCCGACAAGATGCGCAGCGCTGGAGGTGACAAGAGAAAGTGTGCGCCGCTTTCGGGGGACATCTCGCTTTACTATATTGAGGTCAGCCACGTGCGTGATGGGCGACCGAAAGGAAACTTGGGCGGATGACGCAATTCCGGCAGGATGAAACGCCACAACCGAAGCCGTTTTCGAGAACCCTGGCACTGAAGAGATGGCTGGCGCGCTCGGTGCTGGTCGCCGAGCAGCTTCTGCCACGCATCCTGCTTCCCGGCTCCATCGTCCTCCTGTTTCTGGCCTTCGCTTGGCTCGGCTTCTTCCGTGTGGCGCCGTTCTGGCTGCATGCTGCGGCCCTCTTTGCCTTCGCCATCGGCTTCCTCGCATCCCTCGTGCCGCTCGCGCAGATTCGTTTGCCCGGCACCGTGGACGCAGACCGCATGCTGGAGGAGCGCAACGCCCTGCCCCACCAGGCGATCCGCGTCCAGGACGATCGTCCGGCCACAGACAGCCCCTTGAGCGAAGCGCTGTGGCGCGAACACCAGACCCGCATGGCGCGGATGATCGGCGCCCTCGATACCGGGCTTCCGCGTCCCGATATCGCCCGGCACGATCCTTATGCCCTGCGCGCCGTGCCTGTGCTTCTCGCCTGTGTCGCCTTCGCCTATTCCTATTCCAACCGTGCCGGCCTCCTCAGCGACGCGTTACGCCTGCCACAGGCTTCTGTCGAAACGGCTGACATACGCATCGATGCCTGGGTGACGCCGCCGGCCTATACCGGCCGCGCGCCGATCTTCCTCACCGGCAAGCCCGAGACGGCATCGGCGACAGAAGACACCGGAGCCATCACCATCCCGCAATTCAGCGACCTGACGGTCCGGGTCACCGGCGCTGGGCCGGACCAGATCGTTCGCTTCGCGGAAAACGGCGCGGCCGAGGCAGTCGCCATTCCAGCGACCGGCCAGAAGCCTGAGGAAACGCAGACCAGGCCGAAGGTGGGCGACGCCGGTCCGAAGGTTGCCGAAATGGTTGCAACGGAGCCGGCGCACAATCCGAATGCCGTGCGCAACCACGTCTACAAGATCGTCAAGGACGGCGAACTCGTCGTCGGCGATCGGCGCTGGGCGTTCAAGATCATTCCGGACGGCGTGCCGCAGATCTCCTTCGACGGCATTCCTCGTCCCACCGTCAACGCGGCGCTGGAGATCACCTTCGCCGCGACAGACGATTATGGCATCGCCCAGGCCTGGGCCGAGATCAAACCGATCGAGGAAGCCCCTGAGGGCGCTCGTCCACTTTATCCGCTGCCGGAATATCGGCTCGACCTGCCGCGACGCAACGCGCGCGAGGCCAAGGGCACGACCAGCCGGAACCTCAGCGAGCATCCGCTATCCGGCAAGCGCGTGCAGATTACCCTGGTTGCCCGCGACGCCGCGGGCCAGGAGGGCCGCAGCCCGCCGCACGAGATGATCCTGCCTGCCCGGCAGTTCATACAGCCGCTCGCCGGTGCGGTGGCGGAACAGCGCCAGGTCTTCGCGCTCAATGCCAACGACCTGCGGCGCGCCATCGACCTCAACGATGCCGTGACCTCCCTTGCCGAGGACTGGATCCCAAACCTTACGCATTTCCTGCTGTTGAAGTCGGCGCGTACGCGCATGGCGCTTGCCTACAACGACGACATGCTGCGTGACGCCGCCGGATACCTCTGGGAGATCGCACTCGGTATCGAGGATGGCGACCTCTCACTCGCCGAACGGCGCCTGCGCGACGCGCAGCAAGCGCTCTCGGACGCCCTGGAGCGCAACGCATCCGATCAGGAAATCGCCAAGCTGATGCAGGAACTGCGCCAGGCAATGCAGGAATACATGCAGGCTCTCGCCCAGCAGGCGGCAAAAGACCCGCGCATGGCCGGAAAGATGAACCCGAACAACATGCTGCGCCAGCAGGACCTCGAGAGGATGATGAACCAGATCGAGAACCTGGCGCGTTCCGGCGCGCGCGATCAGGCGCGCCAGATGCTTTCGGAACTGCAGCGCATGATGAACAATCTGCAGGCCGGTCGCGGCCAACAGCAGATGGGCCAGCAGAACGATGCCGCGAGCCAGCAGATCGAAAAGCTCGGAAAATTGCTGCAGGATCAACAGAAGCTCATGGACGAGACCTTCAAGCTCGACCAGGCGCAGCGCGACCGAATGCAGCGCGGCGACCCGCTGCAGGGCGAGGACAACGAGCTCTTCGGTCAGGAGATGCCGCAGGATCCGGGGCAGCAAGGCGATCCGAATGGCCAGCCCAACCCGCTCGACGACATGACCGCCGAACAGCTCAAGGATGCGCTCAAGCAGCTGAAGCAGCAGCAGGACGCACTTGGCAAGCAGCTCGGTGAACTCAACAAGAGCCTGGAAAACATGGGCATCAAGCCGGGCAAGGGCTTCGGCGAGGCCCAGCGCGAAATGGATGGCGCCTCCGGCGCGCTTGGCAAGGGCCAGGGCGAACAGGCGGTCGGCAACCAGGGCCGCGCGCTACAGGCGCTGCGCCAGGGCGCCCAGGACATGATGAACCAGATGCAGAGCCAGGGTCAGGGCCCCGGCATGGGCGTCCCGCAATTCGGCCAGAACGACCGCGACCCGCTCGGCCGGCCCCAGAACAACCGCGGTCCGGAATTTGGCGATCACGTCAAGGTGCCTGAGGAGTTCGACACGCAACGCGCCCGTCAGATCCTCGAAGAAATCCGCCGCCGGCTCGGAGACAATCTGTCGCCTGAGGTTGAGCGCCAATATCTCGAGCGCCTGCTCGACATGCAATGAGCCCCGACGCAGCTTCGCGCCAGTCGATCTGATACGTCAGTGCCAAAGGGCCACGGCGTCGCGGCGTGTGGCCTGACGCACGCGACCTTGGCAACAATCAGTCTTCGGATTGGGGGGCGTCAGGCGGCGAGCGCCAGCGCAACGGCCTTGCGGATATCGGGAAGGGAAAAGGGCTTGGAGATGACGTCGACGATCTTGTCGGCCAGATCGTCGGCGCGTTCGCGCTGTTCGGCATAGCCGGTCATCAGCAGAATCTTCATTGCCGGAAAAGCGGCCGACGCCTGGTGCGTCAGTTCGATCCCGTCCATCACCGGCATGCGAATATCGGAAAGCAGAAGATCGAAAGCCTCGCTCTGCAGGCAGGCAAGGCCGTCGGCACCGTCGCCCGCCTCGACCGTCTCATGGCCGTCGAGCTTCAGTGCCCGCGCGACGAAGGAACGCAACGCGTCCTCGTCCTCGGTAATCAGGATCTTCGCCATCATGGCCTCCGCGTTTCCGAGGCGCGGCTTTACGCCGGCGCCCGCACCTGATCCAAAAGGTTACAGCGGGCGTCGGTCATCGACCGGACACGACGGCGCTGCAGCACCACGAATCCGATAGGGAATCACCACGCGGTGCATCCCCAACCAACCAGTTTTTCGTTTGTGTTCGGTAAACGCGGAGCGACCGGATTTCAGGGTCGACGTCCCGTTTTGGCACACTTACTCGGCGTCACCCGTGACGACACCCACGAAAGGCAGCTCGCGGAAGGCGTAGGCCACGTCCATGCCGTAGCCGACGACGAAATGATCGGGGCACTCAAAACCGACATAATCGGCCTCGAGTTCGACCCGGCGCTTGACCCGCTTGTCGAGCAGCACGGCGATCGTCACGTTACGGGCGCCACGCTCGTACATCAACTCCTTGGCGAAACGCAGCGTCCGGCCGGATTCGAGAATGTCGTCGATCAGAAGCACGTCGCGTCCATGCACGTCGCTGTCAATATCCTTGGTGATCTTGACGCCCTGCGAGACGGTGCCGGTGCCGTAGCTCGACAGAGTGATGAACTCGACTTCCGGCGCAAGGCCGGCCGAATGCATGGCGCGGATCAGGTCGGCGGCGAAGATGAACGACCCCTTGAGCACCGCGATTACCAGCAGATCCTTGTGCGGACCGTTGACGATCATCCCGGCCAGCTCGCTGTTGCGCGCGGCAATCGTTTCGGCCGTGTAGAGAGGTTCGATATTCTTACCGCGAACGACGGGCATCAAGGCTTCTCCAGCGTTTCATCCGGAAGACCGAAGCCTTCCCATCCGCGCCGCTTAGCACAATCAGCGTGCCGAAACACCGTTTTCAGCGAAGGAAACCGTCACATCGGGCATTTTTCCACCTGCATAGGGCAGTCGCGTCATGAAATGGCGGCTCTCGCCGGGGGCAATCGCCGCACCTTCCGGCATCACGCGCGTGGTCGTCACCTGCCGCCCGTTGGCCGCCACCCCCACCAGGACAAGAGGCAAACGCTGTTCGACGTCCGAGCGGTTGTCGATCGAGCCATACACCGAAAGCACCCGCATGCCGCCGGAATAATCGAGAGTGGTCGTCACCCCAGTGATCAAAAGCGGCTGCACATCTGCCTGCCCGTCACCGGCAAAACCGACAATCCCCAGGAAGGATGCGAGCGCAAAACCCGCGACCAGGCCGGCGAAGCGGCGCGCCGGCATGTCGCGCAGCCGCCCTTCGGCAAGGCTCAGCGCCCGGGCGGCAAGCGACGTCTTTTCGGCCACGACCGTCAAGGTCGGCCGTTTCCGATTTCGGCTCTTCGCATTGTCGTTGAACACCGCATAGGGCGCACGGCGCGACGGGCCGGCAATCACCTCGAACTCGGCATCGACGTAGTCGACACGTCTCGGCATCGCGGCTGCCTCCCGCCCACCCCTTTCGGGCGGCAAGAAGTCCGCGGAGGCGCCTGCGGCTTTGGTCCGGAATGCGTGCATGACCAGTTCCTCCTGTCTCACGCGGAGACGGGCGGCCGTTCGACCTGCCACCTCGGCTGCGAAACCATCGGGCAATGCGCGAACCCTTGGGTGTGCAAGAATCTAGGCATTGCATCAAATCTTTCCGACACGTAAACCGGAATGGTTAATGTTTCGGAAAGACGTCGCGAAAGCGGCACCTTTTCATGAAAAATTAACCGCTGCTTAACCATGATTCCGCTGGCGGTTTTGCCTTTCGAGGCTGGTCGTCCTATGCGCGGAGGACCGGAACCGGCCGTCGGTTGCAGGGCCGTGAGAGAGACTGGGCTGCCGCTTGATTCATTTTGAGAACGTCGGACTGCGATATGGCATGGGACCGGAAATCCTCCGGGACCTGACCTTCGATATTCCGCGCCGCTCGTTCCAGTTCCTGACCGGCCCGTCGGGCGCCGGCAAGACCACCCTTTTGCGACTGCTGTTCCTGTCGCTGCAGCCGACGCGCGGCCTGATCCGGATGTTCGACCGCAACATCTCGTCGATCCCGCGCGAAGAGTTCCCGATGCTGCGCCGGCGCGTCGGCATCGTCTTTCAGGATTTCCGCCTGCTCGACCACCTGACCACCTATGAGAACGTCGCCCTGCCGCTGCGTGTCCGCGGCAAGGAAGAATCGAGCTATCGCGCCGACGTTCTGGAGCTGCTGAAGTGGGTGGGCCTCGGCGAGCGTATCAACGTCCTGCCGCCGGTCCTTTCAGGCGGCGAGAAGCAGCGCGCAGCGATTGCCCGGGCGCTGATCGACCGGCCCGAGATCCTGCTTGCCGACGAGCCGACCGGCAACGTCGATCCGCCGATGGCCCGGCGCCTGCTCAATCTCTTCCTCGAGCTGAACCGGCTCGGCACGGCGGTTGTGATCGCCACGCACGATCTTTCGCTGATGGACCAGGTTGAAGCCCGGCGCATGATCCTTTCCCAGGGGCGGCTCGACATCTATGAGTGACAGCCGCACGAAAAGCCAGAACAAGGGCCTAGCCGAGCAGGCCCCGGAACAGCAGCCGCGCCGAACGGAGATGCGCGTGCGGCCGACCGGCCCGATCGTGCCTTCGACCAATGTCTCCGGCCATGCGCTGATGTGCGTCATCGCCATCATGTCGTTCCTTGCCTGCCTGACACTTGGCGGCGTCAGCATGGTTCGTGCAACGGCCCAGAGCTGGCAGTCGCAGATTTCGCGCGAGATCACCATCCAGATCAAGCCGGACGACAGCCTCGATATGGAAAAGGCGCTTGCCGACGCGCGCGATCTGGCGCTGACCTTCAGCGGTACGACGGATGGCAAGATCGTCGATCGCGCCGCTACCGCACGCCTGCTGGAACCCTGGCTCGGCGAAGGCCTCGATCTTGACGAACTGCCGGTACCACGGCTGATCATCATCACCATCGACGAGAGCAATCCACCCGACTTCGCCGCCATGCGCAAGGCGCTGACCGAAACGATCCCGCAGGCCTTTCTTGACGATCACCGCACCTGGGTCGACCGGCTCGTCGCCATGGCCAACACTACCGCCATGATCGGCACCGGCGTGCTGGCGCTGGTCTTCTCGGCCATGGTGCTGACGGTGATCTTCGCCACCCGCGGCGCCCTTTCCGGAAACCGTCACATCGTCGAGGTGCTGCATTTCGTCGGCGCAGAAGCCGGCTTCGTCGCCTCCGAATTCCAGAAGCATTTCTTGAGGATCAGCCTCAAGGGTGCCGGTACCGGCGGTCTGCTCGCTGCCCTGTCCTTCGCGCTTGCCGGCTTCTGGCAGTCTCGGACACTGGCGACACCGCAGACCGATCAGGCAACTGCGCTCTTCGGCACCTTCACGATCGGTTATGGCGGCTATCTAGGTATCGCCGCCATCATCGTCGTCATCGCCATCCTGACAACCGTGACGGCGCGCCTCACCGTCATGCGCACGATCTACGAGATCGATCTTATCCGTTCGGACCCTGGCCGTACGGACCTCTATCAGAGCTGACCCCCCAATGTTTCGCCGTGCCTCGATCCATTCCTTGCCGTAATCTGCGATTATGTGAAGAGATTCATGATGGCGCGAGAATTACGCGGGAACGGGATGGCCGAAGGAGGCAAATGGCAGGGGAGAGCCGACGATCGCCGGCGGCCCCGCAGCCTCTTGCGCAAAATTCTCCGACGGACGTTCTTCGTCCTGCTGTTGCCGCTCGCGCTCCTGATCGCTGCTTTCCTCAATTTCGCTGACACCGTCGCGTCGCTGCAGCCGCCGGTGCATCCCAAGGCGGACGCCATAGTCGTTCTGACCGGCGGCTTCCAGCGCATCGACCAGGCAGTCGACCTCCTGAAGGGTGGCGCCGGCAAGCGCCTGCTCATCTCCGGCGTCCACCCGACCACGACAGGCAGCCAGATCCGCCGCAATACTCAAAGCTCGGCCGATCTCTTCAAATGCTGCGTCGATATTGGCCATGAGGCGATCGATACGATCGGCAACGCCACGGAGACCGCGCAATGGATCCGTGATCGCGGCTATGCGAGCGTCCTCGTCGTCACCAACAATTACCACATGCCGCGCAGCCTGCTGGAGCTTCGGCGCACCCGTCCGGAAACCGAGTTCATCCCCTACCCGGTGGTCAACTCTGATCTGAAGACGACCAACTGGCTACGCAACCCGATGGTGCTGAAATCGATCCTCCTGGAATTCGGGAAGTACACGATCGCATCGGTTCGCGATTTCGCCGGCGCCCGTCCGACGAGCGGCCTGCGCACCGATCCCTCACGCGCCACGCCTGCGGAAGAGTAGGGCGAGCTAATACTTCGCTGCTGCAAAGTGAATGAGGACAGTTTTCCTTCGGCACGGTTTCGTGTAGGCAGCGATCAACCGGCCCGACGCCGGTCCCCGAGAACTCGCCTACGAGAGCGTGCCTGATGATCGTCTTGCGTTCGATCCTTTTCAACATGGTGTTCTACGCCAATCTGATCGTGCAGATGATCGTGCTGACGCCGATCTATTTCCTGCTGCCGCGCAAGAAGGCCTGGTTCGTTCCCAAGAACTGGGTGCGCAGCAACCACTGGCTGCTCGAAAAAATGGTCGGAACGACCTTCGAGATCGAGGGCCTGGAGAACATCCCTGATGTCCCCTACATCTTCGCCCCCAAGCACCAGTCCTTCTGGGACGCCTACGCGCTTTTGCCCTGGCTCAGCGATCCCTTTTATATCCTGAAGCGCGAACTCACCTGGATTCCGCTCTTCGGCTGGTATGTGCTCAAGCAACGCATGGTTCCGGTAAATCGCGCGGCGCGCGGCAAGGCCATGACCGGCGTCATGGATCGCACCAAGCAGGAAATGGCGACTGGCCGCGAGCTCATCATCTATCCGGAAGGCACGCGCCGGCCGCCAGGCGCGCCGGCCCAATACAAGTACGGCATCGCACGCCTCTACCGTGACCTCAACGTGCCGGTGGTGCCGGTAGCCATGCATCCCGGGCTCTTCTGGCCGCGCCGCAAGTTCCTGCGCTTTCCCGGCCACTTCAAGGTCCGCATTCTGCCGCCGATCGAGGCCGGCATGGACCCGGACGCCTTCCTTGCCAGACTGGTGGAAGTCACGGAGAAAGCCAGCGACGAGTTGCTCGTCGAAACGGTGAAGAACAATCCGCACCTGCCGCTGCCGCCGACCGCCGAGCAACGGCTGAAGGAATTGAAGGCCGCTGGGCGCGCCTGAGAAGTCAGGCCCGCGCGCGCTGGCGCGTCTGCTCGAGCAGGCCTACCACCTCTTCCAGCCAATGATCGCGAATGCCCATTTCCTTGAGATGGGCAAGCGTGTTGAACACATACTCGCTGTTCGGCCCGGACTTCCCGGTCGATACCGCGACGATGTCGGCTGCCTCGCCGGTGCTTAGCGTTCCGGCATATTGGACATGGGCGCGGTCGATGACATAGCCGAGCGCCGGAACCCGCCGCCCGTCGGCAAGCAGCACCGGCATCGTGCGCTCCTTGTAGACATGGGTCACCAGTTCCCGCTCGCGCAGATAGTCGACGACATCAGTCGCCTGCCTGCGCTCGACGCGAAATGCCGTGCCGATGCAGGAGCCGCCACGGTCGAGCCCAAGCACCAGTCCCGGCCGCTGTTCGGTGCCGCGGTGAACCCAGGAGTGCACGCATAGCGACCGGCGATAGCCGAATGCGCGTGCCGTCAGCTTCTCCTCGAAGGCAAAGCCCGGGTTCCACATCAGCGACCCGTAGCCAAAGACCCAAAATTCGTCCATATCCACTGTCATTCAACCCGTGCTGTCTGCTCTCGCCGCCGAATCATCATCGGCCTTCAGGAATGGTCAGCCATGTCGGTTTCTACGGCACAGCATCTCGGCACGAAAGAGACAAGCTCGCCCTCGTGCACCCGAAGACAAGAATAGTTTTGCGGATCGACGGCGCCACCCGAAAGGCAGCCGTGACCTAGTTTAGAGTGAGGACCCGCGCCCATGTCGGCAACCGCAGTTTCCAACCCCTCACCGGTCAGCCGGAAATTCCGCTGGCTGACGGCAGGCATCGTGCTCGTCGCCGGCATCTATTCGGCCGGCTGGTTCCTCGCCGCCGATCAGATCGAGAAGCGTCTTGCGGCCCGTCTTGCCGATGGACAGGCAACCGGCCTCGGCGGCGAGTGCACGAACATGGACGTGCGCGGCTTTCCGTTCCGCATCGGCCTCTTCTGCGACAAGGTCCATCTCGACGACACGCGCCACGGCACATCCGCCTCCTTCGGCGCGCTGCGGACGGCCGCCCAGGTCTACCAGCCCGGCCATGCCGTGATAGAGCTCGACGGCCCGGCCGAAATCCGGGCTTCGCCCGGCCTCAACGTCTTTGCCGATTGGACGCTGCTGCACGCGAGCGTGCGTGCGACCTTGTCCGGTGTCGACCGCACCTCGCTTACCTATGACAATCTCAACGGCCGGCTGCGCCTGCCGCTCTCGGGCGACGGTCTCGGCTTCGGCGCCAGCCATGGCGAGCTGCACCTGCGCCAGAACGGCGCGGATCTTGATGCCGCCTTGAGCGTCGACAAGCTCGATCTCCGCCCGGAGGAAGGCCCAAGCTACGCGCCGCCGGCCACCGTGGCTGCGGACGTGACCTTCACCGAGAAGGCCGGATGGATGGCGACCACGCCGACACCGGAGATGTTTCGCGGCAGCAAGGGCGAACTCAGGCAACTCACCCTCGATCTCGGCTCCGGGATGAACGCCAAGCTTTCGGGCCCCTTC
Organism: Ensifer adhaerens; assembly: GCF_020035535.1. Taxonomy (NCBI): domain Bacteria; kingdom Pseudomonadati; phylum Pseudomonadota; class Alphaproteobacteria; order Hyphomicrobiales; family Rhizobiaceae; genus Ensifer; species Ensifer adhaerens. The sequence continues at coordinate 2,994,007 of NZ_CP083349.1, forward strand.
TCGGTCAACGACCAGGGGCTGATCTCCGGCGAATTCTCGCTGACCTTGACGAATATCGAGGCGTGGCGGGCCAATCTGGTCAAGCTGATCCCCGACGACGCCAACCTGGTCGACAACACCGCCAACATGCTGAAGGCGCTCGCCAACGGCAAGGATGAGGCCAGCGTGAAGCTCAACGTGCGCGACGGCACGGCGTTTCTCGCCTTCATCCCGATCGGCGTGTTGCCGACCCTCTAAAGCGCGTCGCGATCTTTCGAAAAGGAAGACCGGCCCACGGTCTTCCTCGACCTGCTCTGGCTATTTCTGGTCCATGGCATGCCGGCCGAAGTCCGGCATTGCCGTATCCTGGCCTGCCTGAATGATCGAGCGGCGGATGGCGCGGGTGCGGGTGAAGAGGTCGAAGAGCTTGTCGCCGTCGCCCCAGCGGATCGCCCGCTGCAGATAGGCGAGATCTTCGGAAAACCGCGCCAGCATCTCCAGGATCGCGTCCTTGTTGTGCAGGCAGACGTCGCGCCACATCGTCGGATCAGATGCGGCCAGACGGGTGAAATCGCGGAAGCCCGAAGCGGAATATTTGATGACTTCGGATTCGGTGACCGTCTCCAAATCATCGGCCGTGCCGACGATATTGTAGGCGATGATGTGCGGCAGGTGCGAAACGATCGCCAACACCTTGTCGTGGTGCTCGGCGTCCATTTCCTCGACCATCGAGCCGAGCGTTTCCCAGAAACGCCGCAGCCGCGCGACCGCTTCGCCGTCAGCCCCTTCCGGCGGCGTGAGGATGCACCAGCGGCCGCGGAAGAGGCCGACGAAGCCTGCATCCGGACCGGAATGTTCGGTACCGGCGATCGGATGCCCCGGCACGAAATGAACGGTCTCCGGCAGATGCGGCGCCATTTGCGCGATCACCGAACCCTTGGTCGAGCCGACGTCGGTGACGATGGCGCCGGGCTTCAGATGCGCGGCAATCTCGGCGGCGACGGCGCCGGACGCGCCGACCGGGACCGAGACGATGACGAGGTCTGCATCGCGAACGGCCTCGGCGGCCGAAAGCGTATAGCGATCGCCGAGCCCGAGTTCCTGCGTGCGCGTCAACGTCGCCTCGCTGCGCGTGGAAACGACAAGAGTACCGGCAAGCTGCTTCTCGCGGATTTCGCGCGCGAGCGACGAGCCGATGAGACCAATCCCGATGAGGGCGATCGTTTCAAATTGCTGAGCCATTATTTCCGTCCCATGAATTCGGTCAGCGCCGCGATGACGCCTTCGTTGGCCTCTTCGCAGCCGATGGTCATGCGCAACGCATTGGGGAAGCCGTAGCTGCGGACCGCCCTGAGGATATAGCCGCGGCTGGTCAGGAAATCATCGGCTTCCTCGGCCCGCTTGCCGGCTTCTTCCGGAAAGTGGATCAGCACGAAATTCGTGACCGAGGGCGTGATGCGGAGCCCGATCGCCTCGAGCGCTTCGGTGACGCGCGCAAGCCAGGTGAGGTTATGATCGACGGCCGTTGCCACGAAGGCCTGGTCACGGATCGCGGCAGCACCCGCCGCAATGGAAGGCGCACTGAGGTTGAAGGGGCCGCGGACACGATCGACCGCGTCGATCACCTCCGGGGGCGCATACATCCAGCCGATGCGCAGGCCCGCAAGGCCATAGATCTTCGAGAAGGTGCGGGTCATCACCACGTTGCGGCTGGCCGAGACGAGCTCAAGACCGGCGGCATAGTCGTTGCGGCGCACATATTCGGCATAGGCCGCATCGAGCACCAGCAGCACGCCTTCGGGCAACCCCGCATGCAACCGGCGAACTTCGTCGACCGGGATGTAGGTGCCGGTCGGGTTGGCGGGATTGGCGAGGAACACGACCTTCGTCCGCTCGGTCACGGCCGAGAGGATCGCATCGACATCGACGCGCGCATCCTTTTCCTTGACGGTAACGGGCACCGCGCCCGCCGCCAGGATCTGGATCTTGTAGACGAGGAAACCGTGCTCGGTGATGATGCCTTCGTCGCCGGGGCCGAGATAAGTGTGGCAAAGCAGCCCGAGAAGTTCATCCGAGCCGTTGCCGCACATGATGTTTGCCGGGTTGAGCCCGTGCACGGCACCGATCGCCTCGCGAAGCGCCCGCGCCTGGCCATCCGGGTAGCGTTCCAGCCCGAAGGCCATCGACTGGAATGCCTCGATCGCCTTCGGGCTGGCGCCGAGCGGCGTCTCGTTCGACGAGAGTTTATGCACCTTGGCGACACCCGGCGCGTGCTCCTTGCCCGGCACATAAGCGGCAATGTCCAGGATGCCGGAACGCGGCTCAGGGCTCTTCGAAGCAAGGCTCATCGGGTCAGCTTTCTATGGCCATCAAAGCGCCACAGCGACCGATGCGTGCCTTGGGAGGTGCGCGGCGCTGCAGGCAGGAAAAGAGGTCAAGCCATTAGCGGCGCAAGCGGCTTTTGTCGAGGGTCCGCCGCGGTTCCCGTGCAGCTTAGCGTGTGGGATGTGGCCGCTCGCGTGTGCTCGGCACACCATGCGGCGCCAGCACCGGCACGAAGACGCGGCGGGACGCGCGCGCGGCAACGGGCAGCCCCTGGTAAAGCCGCTTCTGCGCCTCGACGACGATGACACCGGAAAAGACCGGCCAGAGCCAGCGGCCAAGCCGCTCGAAGCCGCGACGCAGCCGCAGGATCGCCCTGAGCTTCGACGGCGGGAAGAACAGCGCATCCGCCGTGGCGCCGGGGGTAAAGTTGGTCTCGCGCAAGAGCGCCGTCAGCTGCCCGCGCGAATAGGGCCGGCCGGAGCCGAAGGGCGTGTGCTCCATGCGCGCCCAGACGCCGCGGCGATTGGGCACGACGATGATTAGGCGCCCCCCCGGCGCCAGCACCCGCCAGATCTCCTTCATGGTTTCTCGCGGGCTTTCGGCGAACTCCAGCGAATGCACCATCAGCACGCGGTCGATCGAGGCGTCAGGTAGCGGCAATTCCTCGTCGAACACCAGCGCCGTCGAGGACAGCTCGGCGACTGGCCAGTTCACGGCCCCCTGCCCCGCCGGCATGAAGGCGAAGGTGCGCTCCGTGTCCTTGCGGAACCGTTCGAGATAGGGAACGGCATAGCCGAGCCCGACCAACCGCTCGTCCGGCAGGCGCGCCCAGACGGACGAAAGCGCCATGGTGACGGATTGCTCCGCCATCCGGCCGAGCTCGGAGTGATAGAATTCGCGAAGGTCGACAATATCGGTATGCATTCGCAACATGTTAGCTTCGAAGCGGTAGACTTCAAGGTAAGGCTCGCTACATTCGGCAGCATTCCCTCTCTCCTGACCGGAGGACGTGCCATGGCCGCGCTCGAACTCGACCTTTTCCTCTGCCGCACCGACAATTTCGGCGTGCTGATCCACGACCCCGAAACCGGCCTGACCGCCTCGATCGACGCGCCGGAAGAGGCGCCTATCCTGGAAGCGCTGGAGCGGCGCGGCTGGAAGCTCACCCATATCCTGACAACCCATCACCATGGCGACCACGTCGCGGCCAATGACGCCCTGAAGGAACGCTTCGGCGTCACGATCGTCGGTCCCTTCGGCGAAGCCTCGAAAATCCCTGGCCTCGACAAGACCGTGCGCCATGGCGAGCGCTTCGATTTTGCCGGCCGCTCCGTCGAGGTAGTCGAGACCCCGGGCCACACGGCCGGTCATATCTGTTTCCACTTCCCGCAGGATAAGCTGCTCTTTGCCGCCGATACCCTGTTCGCGCTCGGATGTGGCCGCCTGTTCGAGGGGACACCGGCGACCATGTGGCAGTCTCTCAGCCGGCTGATGGCGTTGCCGGACGACACGGTGGTCTACTTCGGCCACGAATACACGCTCTCCAATGCCCGCTTCGCCGTCACGGTCGACCCTGAGAATGCCGAACTCAAGGCGCGCGCTGCTGAAATCGAGGAGACGCGTTGCGATGGCGGTTTCACTGCGCCAACGACGATCGGCCTCGAAAAGCGCACGAACCCGTTCCTGCGCGCCGACGACCCCGGCATCCGCGCCCATCTCGGCATGCAGAACGCCGACGATGCCGCGGTCTTTGCCGAAATCCGCAAGCGCAAGGATAACTTCTAGTGGCTGAAGTGCACACGGCGGCAGAGATCATCGCAGCGCTCGGCCTGGCGCGCCACCCGGAGGGCGGGTGGTACATCGAGACCTTCCGCGATACGGCTGGTGCCCCACGCGGACATTCGACTGCGATCTACTACCTGCTGGAGCGCGGCGAGCGCTCGCACTGGCACCGAGTCCGCGACGCCGTGGAGATCTGGCATTACCACGCCGGCGCGCCGCTGGAACTCAGCATCGCTGAAGATGGAAAGCCGGCTGAGACGCTGCGGCTCGGGTCCGACATTCTGAATGGAGAACGACCGCAGGGCGTGGTCCCCGCCGATTGGTGGCAGTCCGCCACCTCGCGCGGTGATTGGACCCTGGTCGGCTGCACGGTCGCCCCGGCATTCGATTTTTCCGCCTTCGAAATGGCGGCCCCCGACTGGAACCCGCCATCCCGTTAGTAATTTTCGGAACTATTCCGCCGGCTGTGCGACCGCCCGATTCTTGCGAAGGATCAGATCCTTCGCCGCGAGTGCCGCACCTCCGGTGACGAACAGGCAGGCAAGCGCGATGCGCCACGACGGCTCGGCAAAGCCGAAGAGGAGCAGGTTTAGTGTCGACAATACGGGCGCGGCATAGCTCGAAACGCCGAGAAGCTGGATGTTGCCGTTCTTCACGCCGTAATCCCAGGCATAGAAGGCCGCGCCTACCGGCAACAGGCCGAGGCCGGCGACCGCCAGCCACTGAAAATGCGTCTGGGGCCAGACGGTCGTCTCCAATGCCAGGTGGCAGACAAAAGACAGGAGAGATGTGGCAAGGCAGAAGCCGGTGACGACATCAGTCGAGACCGCCTCGAAACGTCGGGTGATGAGTGAGTAGCCGGACCAGGTGAAGGCACAGAGGAAGGCGGCGCCATAGCCGACGAGATAGGCATCGTCAAAAGTGACGCCGTTTCGCGACACGATCAGGATCATGCCGACGAGACCCGACAGGGCGCCGGCGATGTGGTACCAGCGCAGGCGCTCGCCCGGCAGCAACGCCGAGCCGACGACGATCAGCAGCGGCCAAAGATAGGCGATCAACCCCGCCTCCACCGGCGGCGCGTTGCGAAGCGCTGTAAAATAGAGAAAGTGGTAGCCAAACAGGCCGGCAATGCCGGTGATCCAGACTTTGGCGGGCTGCTTCAGCAGCGCCAGCCGTTCCGGCCTCATAGCCAGGACCGCCAGCCCCGGCAGGCTGCCGATCAGGAAACAGATCGCGGTCAGCTGGAACGGTGGCATCTTGCCGGAGGCGGCCGTGAACAGGGCCAGCAGCGACCACATCAGGATAGCGGAAAAACCGATCAGAGTTGCCTTCAAATTCATAGTCGTCCCCTGGCGCGATTTCTCTGAACGGAAACCTGCGCCGATAAAAATCACCGTGCTTCGCGGTATTTAACCTTTTAGTTGAGCGCGGCCGCGCGTCAACCACCAAATCGTGTCGCCGAGACCGTGACCGGCCCAAGCTTGGTGGGGATGCGGACATAGACGGGGGCATAGACGTTTACGGCTGGCGCCTTGGCAAACCAGATCTCCATCGTCTGCAGACGGCGCAGATACTCGACATCCTCGCGGCCCTTCTTGTAGCCGGCCTTCGGAACGAAGCGGATGCCGCAGACAATCACCTCCCCCTCAAAGCCCTTCGTCTTGAAAGGCTTGGTCCCCTTCGGCGAAAGCTTGATATCGAGCCGCGACTCGCCGTCGAAGATTGGCAACGTGTTGGGGCAGACCCGCGCATCGGCGGGGATGATGAGACCGGAGAGCGGATCGAGCACATTGCGCATGTCGCGCGAGGTGACGGGCACCCAGTTCTTCGGCAAGGGCGTACGCTTTGGCGTCATGCTTGCATGCACAACGTTGCCGTTGCGATAGGTGACGCTGATCGTCCGCCCCTTGGAGCCGCTGCGATAGGACATCGAATACTGCGACGCCCGAAGGTGATCCTTGTCGACAATGCCGGAAACCTGAGTCTGGCCCGAGGTGCGGCTGAGGATATCGAGCAGCCCTGCGGACTTCAGCGTTCCCGAGATCGTGTAGCGATTCTTCTGAAGCTCGGTATGGAAGGAGGCGCGCGCAACCGGCAGACCGGCGAGCGAGATACTGTAATCCGTCTGATGTTCTACATCCGCGGCCGACGATGCTGTGGAAAACGAGACCGCGGACAGCAGGGCCGCCACGCGAAAGCCATTTCGCAACTTCATGCCTTCAAAAATCCATCGCTTGAATTTCGCCGCAATACCCTGAAATGCAGGCTCTTTGCGGCTTTTCTACGCCCAGTTCGCTGCAGCCGGTCGCCGGCTGGCGTCTCCACCGCCGCACGTCCTCGCGCAAGAAATAGCGCATAGCAAAAGCGCTTGGAATGGGCCTCGCGAGGCATTATTCTTGCGCCAACTCCGCCTCACATCTGAAGAACGGCCGGGAAAAACCGCGGTTTTCCGAGAATGCAAGAGGTTTGGCTTGACGGGCGGGCCGTCTCTGACTATAGAACCGCGACTTTCCAATAATGGCCTAGGAACGCGGCCTGGGCTCTGGGCCCGCTACCGCATTGTCCGGCGGCGATAAAGAGAATAGGTGTACCATGTCCCGTAGTTGCGAATTGACCGGCAAGGGCGTCCAGTCGGGCAACAATGTAAGCCACGCCAACAACAAGACCAAGCGCCGGTTCCTGCCGAACCTGTGCAACGTCACGCTGATTTCCGATGCTCTCGGCCAGCGCTACCGCCTGCGCGTTTCCGCAGCTGCTCTCCGTTCGGTTGAACACCGTGGCGGCCTCGACGCCTTCCTTCTGAAGTCGGACGAGAACGAGCTCAGCATGCGCGCTCGCCTGCTGCGTCGCCAGATCGTCAAGAAGGTTGCTGAAGCCGCCTGATCGGCGCCAGCGCACCGTCTTTGACACGCGTTTAAAAGGCTTGCGGGTTCATCCGGCAAGCCTTTTTCTCGTTCGCGCATTTCTTAACCGACACGCGTTTTTGCCCTCATCGGCCGGGTGTACTACCCTGCTTTCATCCCTCTAGCTGGTGGCATACCCCAGGATAAAAAAATGCTGATCAACCGTACGTTCTTCGTCTATGTCGCGCTGATGACCCTTGTGGTCGTCGCCTCGAATATCCTCGTTCAGTTTCCGCTGCCGGGCTCGCTTGCTGGCATGCAACTTGGCGATCTTCTCACCTGGGGCGCCTTCAGCTATCCCTTCGCTTTCCTGGTGACCGACCTCACCAACCGCCAGTTCGGACCGCGCATCGCGCGCCGTGTGGTGGTCGCAGGCTTCATCGTCGCCATCCTGCTCTCCTTCGTCGCCGCCACGCCGCGCATCGCGATTGCCTCGGGCTCCGCCTTCCTGTTCGGCCAGCTTCTGGACATCTCCGTGTTCAACCGCCTGCGCCGTCAGAGCTGGTGGCATGCGCCGCTGGCCGGCTCACTGATCGGATCGGCGCTCGATACCGCGATGTTCTTCTCTTTCGCCTTCGCGCCGTTCTTCGTGTTCTTCGGGCCGAACGACAGCTTCGCGCTGGAAACCGCACCGCTCCTCGGCGTACTCTCGGCCGAAGCGCCGCGCTGGATTTCCTGGGCGATTGGTGACTTGAGCGTCAAGATCCTCTGCGGCCTCGTCATGCTCCTACCCTATGGCGCGCTGATGAGCGTGGTCAAGCCGATGCCGGCAGCAGAGGCCAAGGCACCCGCCTAAGCAAGGCCTGAAAAGATCGAGCCGATGATCGCGGTCGAACGACAGCGATCATCGGCTCTTTTCGTTTCACGGGTTTGGGTCGCTCGCCCTTAGGCGAAACAGGGATTGCTTACTGCGTCAGCGCGGTCGTGAGCCGGAACTCGAGGATCAGGTTGCGCTCCAGGATCGAATGGTTGTCGTCCGAAACGACGATGATCCGGACTTCGCCGTCCGGCTGCACGACGACGTCGAGCCCTTCCATATTGTCGATCTGATGGCGCATGTCGGCCTCGACGATGACTTCGCCATCGACCACGGCGCCGGGCTTGATCGTGTCGCCGGCGATGCGCCGGATCTGCATGCCGAGACCAGAACCGAACGAGAAGCGCCGCTCCAGGAGCAGCAGGTCGCCGTTCGGCAGGAAGGCACCGTCGGTCACCGCATAGGGGTCCCTGCGCACGACGGCAAAGGCGCCACGCTGCGGCCCGTCGAGAATGCCCGCCAGCAGATTGTCAGCCTTGTCGACGCTGCGTTCCGCGACCGCAATCGTAGCGCCGGCCAAGGGGCTGTCCTTTGGTGCGACCGCGATGGTTTCGATGCCGCCGTTGTTGCGCAATTCCTTGATCGGGAACGGCAACGGCAGGCTCCCGATCGGCGTCGACGCCGCAAAGCCCGGGTCCGGGTAAATATCGATGCGGTGGGCCTGCTCGTAGCTGACGACCACCTGGCCTGCCCGCAGCGCCAGTCCTTCCGAATCCACCTTCCACTTCGCCAGACCGACGTCGCCGCTGCGGTCCGCCATCGGCGTGGCAACAAGATCCGTCAGACCGGAAAGCCGGCCGTTCGCATCGCGGATCACGGCGCCCTCAAGCCAATGGCCGGTGTCCATGATCGCGATGAACGATGCTCCATCCGGTCGAAAACGGATCGCCGACATGGCGCCGAACAGCGCATTTGGCGAGGTCATTTCCAGTCCGCCGACAAACTCCAGCGCGCCGAACCGGGTGGCGCTCGATCCGACTGCGAAACTGCTGATCTGGCGGCTGCGGATCGGCAGGGTCTCACTGTTCGAGGCGGCCCATGCCGAGCCGGTCGACGCCAGAAGCAGGAGGGCTAGAAGTCCGCGGCCAAGCATAGGGAGAGGTACCTTCAGGGAAAAGCATGGGAATGAAACGAAACACGAGCACGAAAGGCACCCGCCACGGCGCACCGAGATCATCGCTGCAGCTTGGTAGACTGTAAAACTTTGTCCGTAAATTGACTTCGGCCCAAGGCAGGAATGTGCTGACGCCGACTGGCGTTCGGAAGCGGCAAATGCCACCTCCGAACGAAATGGATTATCCAGCGCGACGCAGACGCGAGGAACCGCGGCGCTGGCTTTCATCTTCGAAGAGTGCGGCCAGCTGTTCGGTCATGGCGCCGGCAAGTTCGTCGGCATCGACGATGGTCACGGCACGGCGATAGTAGCGCGTCACGTCGTGGCCGATACCGATCGCCAGGAGCTCCACCGGCGAGCGGGTTTCGATCTGTTCGATCACTGCGCGCAGATGCCGCTCCAGATAGTTTCCGGGGTTGACCGAAAGCGTCGAGTCGTCGACCGGCGCACCGTCTGAGATCATCATCAGGATGCGGCGCTGCTCGCGGCGGGCCATCAGCCGCTCATGCGCCCACATCAGCGCCTCGCCGTCGATGTTTTCCTTGAGCAGGCCCTCGCGCATCATCAGGCCGAGGTTCCGGCGCGCCCGGCGCCACGGCGCGTCGGCGGACTTGTAGATGATATGACGCAGATCGTTCAGCCGGCCCGGCGCCTGCGGCTTGCCGCCGGCGAGCCATTTCTCGCGCGACTGTCCGCCCTTCCACGCCTTGGTGGTGAAGCCGAGAATCTCGACCTTGACGCCGCAACGCTCGAGCGTGCGCGCCAGGATGTCGGCACAGGTGGCGGCAACCGTGATCGGACGACCGCGCATCGAGCCGGAATTGTCGATCAGCAGCGTTACCACCGTGTCGCGGAAGTTGGTGTCCTTCTCGCGCTTGAAGGAAAGCGGCTGCATCGGGTCAATGATGATGCGCTGCAGGCGCGCCGTATCGAGATAGCCCTCTTCGAGATCGAACTCCCACGAACGGTTCTGCTGCGCCATCAGCCGGCGCTGCAAGCGGTTGGCGAGGCGCCCGACCGCGCCCTGGAGATGGGCAAGCTGCTTGTCGAGGAAGGCGCGCAGCCGATCGAGCTCGGCCTCGTCGCAAAGCTCTTCCGAAGCGGTGGTCTCATCGAACTCACGGGTGAAGACGGCGTAGTCGACCTTCTCGTTGAAGTCGGCAAAAGGCTGGTTCGGGCGCTTGACCTCACCCGGAGTCTCGCTGTCCTCGTCGCCTTCGTCCTGGAGATCGTCATCGGAGATCTCCGCGCCGTCCATCTCGCCTTCTTCCATCTGCTCTTCGGCAGCCTGGTTTTCATCGGCGGGGGCGGCATCGTCGCCGGCTTCCTCGTCGCTGGCGTTCTCGTCCTGTTCCTGGCTGCGCGGCTGGTCTTCGTCAGTCTCGCTTTCCTGCTCGTCCGGCTCGATGTCGTCGTCGCCATATTTCTCGGCGACATCCATCGACGTCAGCATGTCGCGCACGACACGGGCAAAGGCCTGTTGGTCGTTGATCGTCGACGACAGGTTCTTGATGTCGCCGGCGGCCTTGTCCTCGATGAACTCGCGCCAGAGGTCGAGCACCTTGCCGGCAGAAGCGGGCGGCTTCTCGCCGGTGAGCTTCTCACGCACCAGAAGCGCCACGGCTTCGCCGAGCGGTGCGTCCGCCTGTCGTTCGATCGTTGCGAAATTCGCCTTGGCGTATTTCTCCTCGAGCATGACGTTCAGGTTCTTGGCGACACCCGCCATGCGCAGCGAACCGATCGCTTCGACACGCGCCTGTTCCACCGCGTCGAAGATCGCGCGGGCATCCGCCCCTTGCGGCGACATGGTCGCGTGGATGCGCGCGTCGTGGCAGGCCTTGCGCAGCGCCATGCTGTCGCCGAGGCCGCGCGTGACGGCAAGTTCCTGCAGCGTCGGCCGCTTCGAAATCTCCGGCAGGCGGATGCGCTCGCCGGTCATGCCCGGCCGCTCATTGGCGAAGGCGACTTCCACTTCGGCATCGCCCGCGATCGATCGGATGCAGCCGGAAAGCGCCCGCTTGAACGGTTCCGCAGCATTCTCGCGCGTGGTTGGCTTTGCCTTCGAGTTCGAGCTCACGACAGTTCCTTCTTCAGCCAGAGGCGATGACGCCCAGGCAGAGCGTCATCGAGTTTGCCACAGCGTCATGGCCCGCCCTCCCCTTAAGAGGAAGACGGACAATGGGATCAGGCGGTAGCTTCGAGCACGATGTTGGCAGCGCTTTCCTTCAGCTCGATGCCGAAGGCGCGCTGGTAATGCTCGGCGACCAGCGCCCGTTCCAGCTCGTCGCACTTGTTGAGGAAGGTCACGCGGAAGGCGAAGGCGATATCGCCGAAGATATGGGCGTTCTCGGCCCAGGTGATGACCGTACGCGGGCTCATGACGGTCGACAGATCGCCATTGATGAAGGCGGCGCGCGTGAGATCGGCGACACGCACCATCTTGGAAACCGTTTCGCGGCCCTTGTCGGCGGTGAAGCCCTTGACCTTGGCGGCGACGATGTCGACTTCCTTGTCATGCGGCAGGTAGTTGAGCGTCGTGACGATCGACCAGCGGTCCATCTGTGCCTGGTTGATCTGCTGCGTGCCGTGATAGAGGCCGGTCGTGTCACCGAGGCCGACGGTGTTGGCGGTCGCAAACAGGCGGAAGGCCGGGTGCGGACGGATGACGCGGCTCTGGTCGAGCAGCGTCAGGCGGCCGGAGGACTCCAGAACGCGCTGAATGACGAACATCACGTCCGGACGACCGGCGTCGTATTCGTCGAAGACGAGCGCGACATTGTGCTGGTAGGCCCAAGGCAGGATGCCGTCCTTGAATTCGGTGATCTGCAGGCCGTCCTTGACGACGATCGCGTCCTTGCCGACGAGGTCGATACGGCTGACGTGGCTATCGAGGTTGACGCGCACGCACGGCCAGTTGAGGCGGGCTGCGACCTGCTCGATATGGGTGGATTTGCCGGTGCCGTGATAGCCCGACACCATCACGCGTCGGTTGTGGGCAAAGCCTGCGAGAATGGCGAGCGTCGTTTCGCGGTCGAAGAGGTAGTCCGGATCGAGGTCCGGCACATAGGCGTCGCCCTTCGAATAGGCAGGAACGCGCAAATCCGTATCAATGCCGAAAACCTCCCGGACCGAAACAGTCGTATCGGGGAGGTTGGAAATGTCGAGGTCAATCTTGCTCATCATGTCTCCAGAGCGGCCGCCGGACGGCACCCGCGCATTCGCCTGCAAAAGTGCTTCTGTAATAATCCGCGTTGTTAGCAGAAGCCAGCCTGTTTTAACAATTGGTAGGCTTGAATAACGGCGCGAAAACGCTCTTCCGATCCTCTGTCTCCGCCATTGGCATCCGGGTGATGCTTTTTGACGAGATCCTTGTAGGCGGCCTTGATATCCGCAGCCGTCGCCGAAGCGCCGAGGCCGAGGGTTTCGAAGGCTTTCGCCTCGAGCGTCTTCAACTTGCGCTGGCGTGGCTCCGGTCGGCCGGCGCGCGAGCGCGCTTCGCTGACAAAGCCAAAGGGATCACGCATACGCGCCTGGGCTCCCGCAGTACCGGATCGGGTCTGCGATTGGGTCGGGCCGTTCTTGGCGTTCTTGTTGACGCCGACGGTCCAGGTCGGCCGGTGCCCGGTCACCGCTTCCTTCTGGTAGCGGGCGACCTCGCTGTCGGACAGTCCGGAGAAATAATTGTAGCCCTTGTTGTATTCCTTCACGTGCTCGAAGCAGAACATGAAGTACTGCCCTTCGGCGTTGCGGCCGACGGGCGCCCGATGCACGCCCTTCTGATCGCAACCGTCCCATTGACAGACGGGTGCGGCAGGCTCCACCCGGGGCTCCACCTTGCGCCGGGTGCGAATGCGATCGAAGTATTTTGAATCGAGTCTCATGGCGCTCATTATGGGGTTTGGCCGAGGCCACAACAAGAATTGACAAAGCGGAATGTTGCTGGCTTTGTGCGGGCATTTTGCGCCGCCAGACCAGCGATTGCCGGGTACTGCGATCTGCGAGGGGGCGTCAAGCAAACAGCAAATTGGGACGGAAGAATGTCGCTCACGGAAACGATCGAAAAGAAGCTGATCGAAGCCTTTCATCCGGAGAGACTGGCGGTCATCAACGAGAGCCACATGCATGCCGGTCACCAGCCGGGTTTCGATGGCGGCGGCGAAACGCACATGCGGGTCCGCATTGTTTCGAGTGCCTTCACCGGCATGAGCCGCGTCGCCCGTCACCGCGCCATCAACGACCTCCTGAAGCCGGAACTCGATGCCGGCCTGCACGCCCTTGCCGTCGAGCCGGCCGCCCCTGGCGAAGCGACCCGCTGGTAGCGGTAAGACCGCCGATCAGCCGGAAGGAGCGGCACCGTCTTCCGCCGGGCGGATGCGCAGCTTGGTGATCCGGTTCTTCACCCGCTTCATCACGATGAAGCGCTTGCCGTGGAAGGTGAAGGCCTGGCGCTCCTCCGGAATGCTCTTCGACTCATGGATCACCAGCCCGGCGACCGTCGTTGCCTCCTCATCCGGCAATGACCAGTCGAGCGCTCGGTTGAGGTCGCGGATCGGCACCGAGCCGTCGACGACGATCGAACCGTCGGCCTCCTGCCGCACGCCCTGGATATCGAGGTCGTGCTCGTCGGCGATATCGCCGACGATCTCCTCCAGAATGTCCTCCAGCGTCACCAAACCCTGAACCTGACCATACTCGTCGACGACGATCGCCAGATGCAGCTTGCGGCGCAGGAACGCGTTGAGCTGATCCTTGAGATTGGTCGTGTCGGGCACGAACCACGGCTTCTGGGCGATCTTGACGATATCAAGGTTCTCAGGCTCGACGTTCGGTTCCGCAAGCGCTCGCAGCAAATCCTTGGAATGCACGACGCCGATGATGTTGTCGGTCGAGCCACGCCAGAGCGGCAGTCGCGTAAACGGGCTTTCGAGAATGTCGCGAACGCAGATTTCTGGCGGCTCATCGGCGTTGATCGCCCGCATGCTGGTGCGATGGATCATGATGTCGGAAATCTCGAGCTCGCCGAGATCGAGCACGCCACCCAACCGGTCGCGGTCGGCCTTGATCACCGAACCCTCGCGGTGCAGCAGGTCGACTGCGCCACGCAGTTCCTCCTGCGCCGAGAGCATCGACATATTGGCCGCGTGGTTGATGCCGAAAATGTTGAGCAGGCGCCGAACGAACCCGTTGACGAGGCTTGAAACCGGCCCAACGATCACGACGAAAAGACGAACGAGCGGCGCCACCGCAATCGCGAAGCGGTCAGGCGAGGCGATCGCCCAGCTCTTCGGCAGCACTTCCGAGAAGATGACGAGCAGCACGGTCATGACGAGCGTCGCGATCGCCACGCCGGAGTTGCCGAAAAGGCCGATCAACAGGCTGGTCGTCAGCGACGAGGCGAGGATGTTGACGAGATTGTTGCCGATCAACAGCGCGCCGATGAGCCGGTCGCGCCGTTCGATCAGCCGGTTGACGATGCCGGCGCGCGCCTCGCCGTTATTCTCCAGCGTGTGCATCCGCGAGCGCGACGCGGCCGTAAGCGCCGTTTCCGACCCGGAGAAGAAGGCAGAAAGCAGAAGCAGGCAGAAGACCGAAAGGATCGACAGCCAGTGCTCAGCCAGAAAGGCAATGAAGGCTTCGCCGGTCATTGCGGATGTTTTTCCCTCAGGAAGCTCAGAACCTCGGACGCCGGAACGTCATCGGCAACGAAGGACTGTCCGATGCCCTTGGTCAGGATGAAGGTGAGCTTGCCGCCCTTGACCTTCTTGTCCTGGGCGATCGCATCCATCAGCCTTTCGGCCGGCGGCAATGCGCCCGGGATTTCCGACATGCGCGTTGGCAGACCCACGGTCTTGAGATGCGCCTCGACACGCGCAGCGTCGTCGGGGCTTGCAAGGTTCATGCGCGCCGAGAACTGATGCGCCAGCACCATGCCGATCGAAACGCCCTCGCCATGCACCAGGCGAGCGCTGTCGTATTCGGTCGCCGCCTCCAGCGCGTGGCCGAAGGTGTGGCCGAGATTGAGCAGCGCGCGCAAACCGTTCTCGCGCTCGTCCGCCGCCACCACGTCTGCCTTTGCCTGGCAGCTGATCGCGATCGCCTCGATGCGGGCAGCACCGCCGGCAAAGACCGCCTGCCAGTTCTTTTCGAGCCAGGAGAAGAAGTCCGGCTTATCGATCAGACCGTATTTCGCGACTTCCGCATAGCCAGCGCGGAACTCGCGCGGACTCAGCGTGTCGAGCACGTCCGTATCGGCAAGGACGAGATCCGGCTGGTGGAAGACACCGATCAGGTTCTTGCCGTGCGGGGAATTGATACCGGTCTTGCCACCGACGGAGGAATCGACCTGCGCCAGCAACGATGTCGGGATCTGGATGAAGCGCGAGCCGCGCCGCACGATGCCGGCGGCAAAGCCGGTGAGATCGCCGATGACACCGCCGCCAAGAGCGATCACCGCATCGTTGCGCTCGATCCGGGCGCCGAGCACGGTCTCGCAGACCGGGATCAGGTGCTCGAAGCTCTTGGTCTTCTCGCCGGCCGGCAGCACGAGCGAAACGGCATCGATGTCACGCTCCTTCAGGCTCGCCATCAGCGGCTCGAGGTAGCGTGGCGCCACGTTCTCGTCGGTGATCACCGCCATCTTGCGCCCCTTGAGGCGGGCGGCGATCTCCTGGCCGGCGGCGGCAATCAGCCCGGGGCCGATCAGGATGTCATAGGAACGATCGCCGAGATCGACGCGGACCTTGCGTTCGGCAGCGGGCAGCGCATGGCTATTCATGGTTCTTCTTGTCCTGGTATTCGATGACGGCGGCGAGAACTTCTTCCACCATCGTCTCTTTCTTCACATCACGCGACAGCACGGTCAGATCCGCTTCCGAATAGATCGGGTAGCGCGCATTCATCAGGTTTTCGAGCGTCTGCTTGGGATTTTCCGTCTTCAGGAGCGGCCGGGTATCGCGCTTGTTGACCCGCTCCCAAAGCACGTCGAGCTCGGCGTTGAGCCAGACCGTCAGACCGCCCTTCTTGATCTGTCGGCGCGAACGCTCGTTGATATAGGCACCGCCGCCGGTCGAGACCACGCGCGGCCCGCTGCGCAGCAGGCGCTTCAAGACCCGTGTTTCGAGTGCCCGGAACTCCTCCTCGCCGTAGCGGGCGAAGAGATCCGTGATCGTCATGCGCGAGACGCGCTCGATCTCATGGTCGGAATCGACGAAGGGAATGCCGAGCGCCTGGGCCGTCAATCTTCCGATCGCCGACTTTCCGGCACCCATGAGGCCGATGAACACGAGATTGCGTTTACCGAGTACAAGCTTCGCCCGCTCGGCAAGCGTTGCGGAAACCGGTTCGATCACGTCGTTCATTGGACTTCTTATTCCCCATTCCCTTTCGGTATCGACAAATCGGGGTGTAGCGTCAAGTCGTCGCGCGCGTCCGCTCACGGTTCTTGAACTCGGCCGAAGTGGCGTTCATATAGGTCTGGCACCCGCCGTGCGCTGCGCGTTCACTCGAACCCGTGAAACGCACTGGCCGTTTGAACACCTGCATGCGTATCTTGCGTCCGCGTCGCACGAAGGGCACATGCAGAGGAGATTGAGATGCCGACCCTATTCCGGTTCCTGTTCTTCTGCGCCGTTATCGCCGGAATAGTGTATGGCACGATGGTCTCTCTCGTCACCTTCGTCGATCCGGTAGAGCGCGACGTGACCGTGAAGATCCCGTCCGAGCGGGTGAACAAGACCCAATGAGCGATCTTTCCGTAGCCCATGTCGAGGCCTTTCTCGAAATGATGAGTGCCGAACGCGGCGCTGCGGTCAACACGTTGCAATCCTATGAGCGCGACCTGGAGGATGCTTCTTCGCACCTGCGCACGCTCGGAGCCGGTCTGACGGGGGCGACGCCAGACGATCTTCGCAGCTACCTCGCTCATCTCGCCAGCCAGGGCTTCAAGCCTTCGTCGCAGGCGCGACGGCTGTCGGCGCTCCGGCAATTCTACAAGTTCCTCTACGCCGAAGGTATGCGCAGCGACGATCCTACTGGCATTCTCGACGCGCCCAAAAAAGGACGCAGCCTGCCGAAGACGTTAAGCGTCGACGATGTCTCGCGGCTGATCGGCCAAGCGGAAACCGAAGCTTCAGCCGGAGGGCCTGACCGGCTCGCCAGGCTGCGCATGCATGCGCTGATCGAACTGCTCTATGCAACCGGCATGCGCGTCAGCGAACTCGTGTC
Source organism: Ensifer adhaerens (assembly GCF_020035535.1). Classification (NCBI taxonomy): domain Bacteria; kingdom Pseudomonadati; phylum Pseudomonadota; class Alphaproteobacteria; order Hyphomicrobiales; family Rhizobiaceae; genus Ensifer; species Ensifer adhaerens. The sequence continues at coordinate 3,011,153 of NZ_CP083349.1, forward strand.
CCTGCCGGCAAGTGTGCTGGCGCAGAACGGCCGCTTCCTGGTCATTCGCGGCAAAGGCAACAAGGAGCGGCTCGTTCCACTCTCCCACGCCGCGATCCGCGCGATGCGGGCCTATGGCGAAACGCTCGCCGAGGAAGTGGCCAAGGAGGACGTGGGCAACCGCGAAAGCCCGTGGCTCTTCCCCTCCTCCGGCAAGCACGGCTTCCTGCCGCGCCAGGTCTTTGCGCGGGATCTGAAATCACTCGCCGCTCGGGCCGGCGTAAGGGTCGCCACGATCTCTCCACACGTGCTGCGGCATGCCTTCGCCAGCCACCTGCTCGCCAATGGCGCAGACCTTCGCGCGGTGCAGGAACTGCTGGGACATTCGGACATTTCAACGACACAAATCTATACGCATGTGCTGGAAGAACGGCTGCACAACCTCGTGCAAAACCATCACCCTCTTGCCAAACAGGCGAAAAAACAGGATTAGGACCGCCGGGCAGGCTGGTTTCGGCCCGCAGACCCTTGTCGCAAAATGATCGGAAACGCATCTCATGCACAACTATCTCGATTTCGAAAAGCCCATCTCCGACCTCGAAGGCAAGATTCTCGAATTGAAGAAGCTCGCCGGCGAAGACGAGAGCGTGAACACTTCGGATGAGATCGAACGCCTGGAGACGCGCGTCCGCGACGCGATGGTCGAGATCTACGCCAAGCTGACGCCCTGGCAGAAGACCCAGGTCGCCCGTCACCCCCAGCGCCCGCACTTCCTGGATTATGCCGCCGAGCTCTTCACCGAGTTCACGCCGCTTGCCGGCGATCGCAACTTCGCCAACGACGACGCCATTCAGGCCGGCCTTGCGCGGTTCCGCGGCATGCCGGTCGCCGTTCTTGGCCAGGAGAAGGGCAACGACACGAAGTCGCGCATCAAGCACAATTTCGGCAGCCCTCGCCCCGAAGGCTACCGCAAGGCAATCCGCGTCATGGAAATGGCCGATCGCTTCGGCCTGCCGCTGATCACGCTGGTTGATACTGCAGGCGCCTATCCGGGTGTTAACGCCGAGGAACGCGGCCAGGCGGAAGCCATCGCCCGCTCGACCGAGATGTGCCTGAACGTCCGCGTGCCGATCGTCACCGTCGTCATCGGCGAAGGCGGCTCCGGCGGCGCGATTGCGATTGCCACCGGCAACCGCGTCTACATGCTGGAACATGCGATCTACAGCGTCATCTCGCCGGAAGGTGCAGCCTCGATCCTCTGGCGCGATTCGACCCGCGCCAAGGAGGCCGCCAGCAACATGAAGATCACGTCGGAAGACCTGAAGGCGCTCGGCGTCATCGACGGCATCATTCAGGAGCCGGTCGGCGGCGCGCACCGCGACCCGGAAGCAGTCATCGGCCGTACCGGAACCGTGATCGCCGACGCGCTGAAGGAACTTTCCGGACGCAATGGCGACCAGTTGCGCACGGATCGCCGACAAAAGTACCTCAATATCGGCCGCAACCTCTAAGTCGGAGCGGGATGCGGGCGGAAATCCCGCGCCCTCTATCTCTATCCGCCCGGATCGGGCGCGATTGCGGGAGCAAATTTCGCAACTGCAAAGCGGAGTGTGGCCAAATCTTGGCCATATTCATGAGGTCATGAACAGCGCGTCGGCAGGCGTCCCCTGCAGGGTTAAGAATTCGTGAAGTATAATCGCTTAGTGATTCTCTGAAGAGCCCACCCCTCGCGGACTTGGGCTTTCCTAGTCGAGTTGGGTTTGAACGGGCCTCTGCTGATGCGTTTCAGGAACCTTGTAGCCTCCGCCGCCATTGTCGCCGCACTTGCCGGTTGCACCAATGAAACGCTGGATACGACGACGTCAGTCGACATCAAGTCCGTCAAGAACAAGACCGACTACCAGCTTTCTGCCCCGATGATCAGAAAGATGAGCGAACTCGGGATGCAGAAGCAGGCCCCGATCGCGCTGCGCATCTTCAAGGAGGAAGGCACGCTCGAAGTCTGGAAGGCCAACACCGCCAACCGCTTCCAACTCCTGAAGACCTATAAGATCTGCGCCTGGTCCGGCAAGCTCGGGCCGAAGGTGAAAGAAGGCGACCGCCAGGCGCCGGAAGGCTTCTACCCGCTCTTCCCGCACCAGATGAACCCCAATTCGAACTATTACCTGGCGATCAACACCGGCTACCCCAACGCCTTCGACAAGGCGAACGGCCGACAGGGTACGCACCTGATGATCCACGGCGCCTGCTCGTCGTCGGGTTGCTACTCGATGACCGACGAGCAGATGATCGAGATTTTCGCGCTTGCGAGGGATAGCTTCAAGGGTGGCCAGGAAAGCGTTCAGCTCCAGGCCTTCCCCTTCCGCATGACCGCGGAAAACATGGCACGCCATCGCAACAATCCGAATATCGATTTCTGGAAGATGCTGAAGGTCGGCTACGACCAGTTCGAGGTCACCAAGCGCCCGCCTGAAGTCAACGTCTGCGAGAAGAAATACGTCTTCAATCAGCAGGCCTCCGGCGCGTTCAATCCGAGCGGCCAGTGCCCAGCCATGTCGACCCCGCCGGCGCTGCAGGTCGCCATGTCGACCTTCGAAAAGAGCTACCAGACCGACTACGACAAGGCGATGAAGAAGTATGATGGCATGGTCTGGTACGAGCCGAGCGAAGCCGAGCGCAAGGCGATCGTCGCCAAGCAGCGCGTCGGCCGCGAACTCGCCTATGCGCCGACCGGCAACTCGCTTGACGCCGGCAAGATGATGAAGGCCAGCGATCTCGAGAAGAAGCTCGCCGATCAAAAGGAAGCGGAAGAAACGAAGCTGGCCGTCGAGATCCAGAAGAAGGAACTCGAAAAGGCAACCGACGGCGGCAAGCACGTGCCCGTCCCGGCTGCCAATCCCGTTCCGCAGCCAGTGATGCAGGCAGCCATCGAGCAGCCCAAGAAGTCCTTCTGGAGCCTGTTCTCCAAGAGCGAGCCTGAGCTTCAGATGCCTGCTCCGGTCGTCATCACACCGGATCAGGCAACAAATGCACAGCAGGCCGCCGTGCCGCCACAGGCTCAGGAGCCAGCAAAGGCCGAGAAGCAGGCGCGAGCCGCAGCGACCGCCGCTCCGCAGCAGACCGCGGCCGTTGCAACGGCACCCGCGCCCGATGCGGCTGCGGAAACGCCTTTGCTCACCGAAGAGCCGCCGAAGAAGCGCCCGTTCTGGAAGATCTGGGGCAATTGATGCCGGACGAACAAAAGATCGTCTACGACCTGAGGGGGCTTAAATGCCCCCTTCCCGTTTTGAAGACGCGCAAGCGCATGAGCACGCTGGCGCCTGGCGCACTGCTGGAGATCGAAACGACAGATCCTTTGGCGGTGATCGATATTCCACACTTCTGCAACGAGGACGGCCACAAGCTCGTGGAAGCGGCTCCCGCCGACGGCGGCCATCGGTTTCTCATCCGCAAGGGTGCCTGAGACGTACCAAGCCCGCAACGCGGCTTGGCTTGTGTTATGTGAGCGCGACTCCGGGCGGAAAACGCTTCGCACTTTTCCTGGAGCTTGCTTCAAACCTAAATCGCAACTCCGGACGGAAAACCGCTTCGCGCTTTTCCTGGAGCTTGCTTGAAACCTAAATCGCAACTCCGGACAGAAAACCGCTTCGCGCTTTTCCTGGAGCTTGCTTGAAACCTAAATCGCAACTCCGGTCGGAAAACCGCTTCGCGCTTTTCCTGGAGCTTGCTTGAAACCTAAATCGCAACTCCGGTCGGAAAACCGCTTCGCGCTTTTCCTGGAGCTTGCTTTAAAACCGCATGCCGGGCACGGCGAGTGGGTTGTCCGAAAGCGCCTGGGCGTCCGGCCGGTCGATGCGTGGCTTGCCGGTGAAGGCGTCGAAGAGGTCGCGGACGAAGGCCTCTTCCAACCCTTTGGTGATCAGCACCATGCGCGTGCGCCGATCATTCGGGTCCGGCCAGGCGGCGAGCCGCTCCGGCGTATGGAAGACGTTCTGCACCCCATGCAGCACCAGCGGCCGGTCCGGCCTGTCGGCAACCGCGACGATCGCCTTCATCCGAAGCAGCTTCTCGCCATGCGCCGAGCGCAGGAGATCGATGAACATGTCGAGCGCCATCGGCTCGATCGGACGGTCGTGCACGATGCTGAAGGAACGGATGTCGCCGCCATGTCGCGTCACATCATGGTGGAGATGATGATCGTGACCATGGTGATGTTCGTGGCCGTGGTGATGGTCCCCGTGATCGTGGTCACCGTGGTCGTGATGATGATGGTGGTCGTGGTGCGCCTCGTCCTGCAGCCAGCGCCCCACATCGGCGATCTTTGACGACGGGTCGTAGAGTCCGCAATCGAAAAGCTCGGCGCGTCCCGCCTCGGCGCTGTCGCCATCGATCAGTGGCGCACGCGGATTGAGCGCGCGAATCCGCGCCGTCAACTCGTCGCGTTGGGCAGCATCGGCGAGGCCGGTCTTGCTGATGACGATGCGGTCGGCGACGGCAACCTGCTTCAAAGCTTCTTCGTGGTTTGCAATCGTCTGCAGGCCGTTGACGGCATCGACGACGGTGACGACGCCATCGAGGCGAAAATTCTGCGCGATGATGGGATTGCCGATCACCGACTGCAGCACCGGCGCCGGATCGGCAAGCCCCGTTGTCTCGATGACGACGCGCTTCAGCGGCTTGATCTTGCCGGTCTGCATGCGATCCATGAGGTCGGCGAGCGTATCGACCAACTCGCCACGCACGGTGCAGCAGAGGCAACCGTCGGAAAGCTCGATGACGCCATCGCTGGAGGCTTCCACCAGCAGATGGTCGATCGAGACATCGCCGAACTCGTTGATGATGACGGCCGTGTCCGAGAGATCGGGGTCCTTCAGCAGCCGGTTGAGCAATGTCGTCTTGCCCGCACCGAGAAAGCCGGTGAGGATCGAGACCGGCACCGCCGGCAAGGGGCTAACCATCATGAACTCCGATCAGAATGTCGGCCGCGGCACGGGGATCGGCACATTGACGGCGTCACCTTGCGCGGTCTCTTCGGCGACGACCTTCGGCGCCTTCTCCCCGCTGCCGGCAATGAGGCCGGCAAAGGCGAGCTTCAGCGGCCGGTTGATTTCGTGGATATAGGGCGACAGCAGTTTCTGCCGTCCAGCCTCGTCGCGGCCTTCGCTGCGCACCTTGGCGGCCGCCTTCGAGCAGATCTGCTTGCTGACATCGGCCACCATGTCGCGCGTTTCGCCATAGGCCGGAATCTGTACCAGCGATGGCTTGCCGTTGCCGCTCGTCGTCAGCGCCATCTGCAACAGACGCGCGGATTCGTCGGTACGCGCGCCGAGGCTATCTTCGCCGAGCACGACCGATACGACGCTGCGGCCGTCACGGGTGGCTGACGATACCTGGTTGAAGCCAGAGGCGCAGATGAAGCCGGTCTTCATGCCGTCAGCGCCTTCGAAGCGGCCGATCAGCTTGTTGTAGTTCGGATAGTCCTTCTTGCCGGTAGTAATGCCCTCCAGCGAGAAATAGGAGGCGTATTGTGGGAATTCACGTTTCAGCGTGATTGCCAGCACCGCGAGATCGCGGGCCGTCGTGTACTGGCCGGCACCGGGCAATCCGTTGGGATTGATGAAGTTGGACGAGGTCATGCCGATGCGGCGCGCCTCGGCGTTCATGCGCTCGATGAAGGCGGGCTCGGAACCACCGACCGTCTCGGCAATCGCGACGGCGACGTCGTTTGCCGATTTGACCAGCATCATCTTCAACGCACTGTCGAGGGTCATTGCCTGGCCGGGCTTGTAGAACATCTTGCTCGGCGGCTCGGCCGCCGCATTCTTGGTCATGATGACGGGGCTCTCGAGCGTCAGCTGCCCGGACTTGATGGCGCGGAACGTCGTATAGGCCGTCATCAGCTTGGTCAGCGATGCCGGATACCATTTCTGGAAGATATCCTGGTGCTCGTAGACCTTCAGCGAATTGACGTCGACGACCAGCCTCGGATTGGCCGCGGCCGGCAGCGCCGCAAGAAGCGTTGCGCAGGCAAGCGCCGTCACTCCCAGTGCCTTCATCTTGCCACGCGTGAAAAATCCTGCTGTCACCACGATAGAACCTCGAAAATCCGCTGTTGCCTCGTCTCGTCCGGCTATTTAGCCTATATGGCGAGGAGATGGCAAAGCCCATTCACAGGGCCCACTGCCAATCCACCGCAGAGACGCAGATACAATTAGTAATCGAACAGACCGACAGGACGAACCGATGCCGATACTCAACCGTGCCGCCGAGCTACAGAACGAAGTCACCGAATGGCGGCGCCACCTGCACAAGAACCCCGAGCTCTTGTTCGCGGTGGAGAATACGGCAGCCTTCGTCGAAAAGAAACTGAAGGAATTCGGCGTTGACGAAGTCGTGACGGGCCTCGGCCGCACCGGCGTCGTCGGCCTGATCCGCGGCAATCTCGGCGCGGGCCGCACCATCGGCCTGCGCGCCGACATGGATGCGCTGCCGATCACCGAGACAAGCGGCAAGCCCTGGGCGTCGCAAACGTCTGGCAAGATGCATGCCTGCGGCCATGACGGCCACACGGCCATGCTCCTTGGAGCAGCGAAGTATCTCGCCGAGACCCGCAATTTCGCCGGCAGCGTCGCGGTCATCTTCCAGCCCGCCGAAGAAGGCGGTGGCGGCGGCAACGAGATGGTCAAGGACGGCATGATGGAGCGCTTCGCCATCGAAGAAGTCTACGGCATGCACAACATGCCGGGCATGGCCATCGGCCAGTTCGGCAGCCGCGTCGGTCCGATCATGGCCTCGACCGACGAATTCACCATCACCATCAAGGGCCGCGGCGGCCATGCGGCGCAGCCGCACAGGACGATCGACCCGATCATCGTCGGCACCCAGATCGTGACAGCCTTGCAGACGATCGCGTCCCGCACCGTCGATCCGCTCGCCTCGGTCGTCGTCTCCGTCACCAAGTTCAACGCCGGCTTCGCCCATAACGTCATTCCGGAAGACGCTGTTCTCGGCGGCACCGTGCGCACCCTCGTGCCCGAGGTGCGCGACATCGGCGAGAGCCGCATCCGCACGATCGCCGAGGGCGTTGCCCAGATCTACGGCGCGACCGTTACCGTCCAATACAACCGCAACTATCCGGTGACCGTGAACCATGCCGAAGAAACCGGCTATGCGCTCAAGGCCGCAGCCGAGATTGCCGGGACAAGCAACGTCAAGCCGTCGCTCGATCCGATGATGGGCGGCGAGGACTTCTCCTACATGCTGCTCGCGCGTCCCGGCGCCTTCGTCTTCATGGGCAACGGCGATACCGCCGGGCTGCACCACCCCGCCTACGACTTCAATGACGAGGCGATCCCGCACGGCATCTCCTACTGGGTGAAGCTCGCGGAAACGCGACTTGCCGCCTGAGGCATCGGTGGGAGGAACCATGCATCAGATCGACAAGATTGACCGTAGAATTCTCAACATCCTCCAGGCGGATGGACGTATCACCAACCTGGAGCTCGCCGATCGCATCGGTCTATCGCCGACGGCGACCAGCGAGCGGCTGCGCCGACTGTTGAAGGAGGGATACGTCTCGGGTTTCGGCGCGCGGCTCGATCCGCAGAAGCTCGGCTTCGGCCTGCTCGTATTCATCGAGGTCATGCTCGACAAGACGACGCCCGACGTCTTCGACCAGTTTGCCGCCGCCGTCAAACAGGCGCCGGCCGTGCTCGAATGTCACATGGTGGCAGGCGGCTTCGACTATCTGGTCAAGACCCGCTTCGAGGACATGGCGGCCTACCGCAATTTCCTCGGCCAGGTGCTCTGGACGCTTCCGGGCGTCAAGGAGACCCGCACCTATGCGGTGATGGAGGAGATCAAGAACGACGGACCGCTGCCACTGGTGTGAGCTTCCGTCGCAGGAAGATGGGAAACGGCCCGGGGATCTGCTCAGACCCCGGGCCGTCTGCTTTCAGCTTAGGCGGCGTCGTGCAGCGACGCCATGTCGATCACGAAGCGGTAGCGCACATCGCTCTTCACGACGCGTTCATAGGCTTCGTTGATCTCCTGGATGCGGATCGTTTCGATTTCCGAGACGATGTCGTGCTCGCCGCAGAAGTCGAGCATCTCCTGGGTTTCCTTGATCGAGCCGATCATGGAGCCGGAAATGCTGCGGCGGGCCGGCACCAGCGAAAACGCATGCACCGGCACGGCGTTTTCCGGAATGCCGACGAGCACGAAGTCGCCATCGACCTTCAGAAGGTTGAGGTAGGCATTCCAGTCGATCTCGGCGGCAACCGTGCAGATGATGAGATCGAACGTGCCTGCCAGCGCCTTGAAGGTCTCGGGATCGTTGGTGGCATAGTAGTGGTCGGCACCGAGCTTCAGCCCGTCTTCCTTCTTGGAAAGCGTCTGGCTGAGAACGGTGACATCCGCGCCCATGGCATGCGCCAGCTTGACGCCCATGTGGCCGAGGCCACCCATGCCGACGATCGCGACCTTCTTGCCGGGACCGGCCTTCCAGTGGCGCAGCGGCGAATAGAGCGTGATGCCGGCGCACAGCAGCGGCGCGGCAGCGTCGAGCGGCAGGTTTTCCGGGATCGACAGAACGTAGCCTTCCTTGACGACGATGCTGTCGGAATAGCCACCCTGGGTCGGCGTCTTGCCGTCGGCTTCGACGCCGTTATAGGTCGCGATCAGCCCGGGCATGTAGTGTTCCAGGTCCAGGTCGCGGGTGGCGCAGGTGGTACAGGAATCGACGAAGCAGCCGACGCCGGCACGATCGCCGACCTTGAACGTGGTGACCTTAGGGCCGACCGCCGTCACGATGCCGACGATCTCGTGGCCGGGGACCATCGGGAAGGCCGAATTGCCCCATTCATTGCGGGCCTGGTGAATATCCGAATGGCAGACGCCGCAATACTTGATCTCGATCACCACATCGTCGTCGCGCGGTTCGCGACGCTCGAAGGTGAAAGGCGTAAGCGGCTTGGATGCATCGGTCGCCGCATATCCTCTTGCAATGGCCATCAGTCTGTCCTCATTTTGGGAAAGGGTGCAGGTCCGGAGGGAGCCCGGCCTGACGCAGCCGGACTATGGCGGTACGGACGCCGCAAGCGTTAGAGCGATCCTGCAAAGTTTTTGCACGATCCTGCGAGAATGAGATAAGGCCACTGGAGATAGGACACGAAAGGCTTATCTGGTCATCACGTCAGACAATGCTAAGCCGCTGGAAAGACCGTAGATTATGACAATCACGCGACAAACCGCCCGCCACGAGATGATCGATATCATTGCCCGGTTCGCCGAAAAGGACGGCGATCGCATGACCGGTATTTCCGGCCTGAGCGTCCATCGCCATGGCGGCGAGGCGCCGGTCAATTGCTCTGCCTACCGGCCGAGCCTGGCGATTATCGTGCAGGGTGCGAAGCGCGTGGTTCTCGGCGAGGAGACATTGATCTACGGCGCGTCCGACTATCTCCTGACCTCGATCGACCTGCCGGTTCTCTCGCAGGTTTGCCAATCCTCGGCGGAGGAGCCCTATCTCAGCATGGCCTTCACGCTCGATCCCGGCAAGATCCAGGCGCTGCTGGCCTCGCTCAGCCAGTGGCCGGCACCCACGGCCTCACCCCGCGGCATGACGGTCAGCAAGATCACCACCGAACTCGAAGATGTGGCCCTTCGGCTCCTGCGCCTGCTTGAGCGGCCGGATGACGTCCCGGCGCTGCTGCCGCTGATCGAGCAGGAAATCCTCTACCGCCTGCTGACCGGACCGCACGGCCACCGCCTCGGGCAGATGGCGACCACCGACAGCCAGCCGCATCAGGTGGGGCGCGCCGTCGCCTGGCTGAAGGAACACTACTCTCGGCCGCTCCGGATCGACGACCTCGCCAACCGCGTGTCAATGAGCGTCTCGTCGCTGCACCATCACTTCAAGGCGATCACCGCCATGAGCCCGCTGCAATACCAGAAGCAGCTTCGGTTGCAGGAGGCGCGCCGGCTGATGCTGGAGGAGAGCCTCGACGCCGGCGACGCCGGCCATCAGGTCGGCTACGAAAGCCAGTCGCAGTTCAGCCGCGAATATTCCAGGCATTTTGGAGAGCCGCCGATGCGCGACATCGGCCGCGTGCGCCGCTCGCTGCTCGATCGCTTCGCTGGTGAAACGGAAATGCTCAGCGAAGGCTGAAGCGATTCCGTTCAATATCGCCTTGGTATCGGGCAACCAGTATCCCGAGGCTATCAACTCCGCTCGATATCCCGTCGGAGCACGATCGAGGTCGTCAGGTCCTCGACATTCTCCATCGTCGCCACTTCGTTGCGAAGCTCGTTGAGTGCATTGATCGATCCGACTTCGACCTCGACGACAAGATCCAGTTGGCCACTGACGGACGACACCTTGCGGACGGCGGAGACGCCGGCGAGCCGGTCGAGCACACCGATCGATGGCGTGCGCTTCAGGGTCACCAGCAGGAAAGCGTGGATGGTGCCTTCGTCCAGCTGACCGATATCGGCGCGATAGCCCCTGATGATACCGGCCTTCTCCAGCCTGCTCACCCGCTCCGTCGTTGCGCTTCGGGAAAGTCCGATCCTGCCCGCCAGCGACTTCATCGGGATGCGCGCCTCGCGCGTCAGGATGCTGAGGATGGTGCGGTCAATCGCGTCTATGTCGTTCAAGTTTCGTCCTCCGGCCGCACCGACAAGATGACGGTTATTATAAACAAAGTGCCGGTGCAACCGGCATATTGCCGGATGCATCGTGGCGCAGCCCGTGTAAATCTCCTGGTCGAGATGAGGATCCCCATGAACGATATGCTGACGACCACGCCTGACTTTTCGACCGAAGCGGCGGCCGCGCTGCTGAAGGAGCACTACGGCCTCTCGGGCGCGCTCGCGCTTCTTGCCAGCGAACGCGACCAGAACTTCAAGGTCGAGGCTGAAGACGGCAGCACCTCTATCCTGAAGATCATCAATGCCGCCGAACCTGAAGTCGAAAGCGATTTCCAGACGGCGTTGCTGAAGCATGTCGGCACCCATGCCGCCGATCTGCCTGTGCCACATATTCGTCCGACATTGACCGGAGCGAGCCTCGCTTCGACGACAAGCGTGCGTGGCGTCAGCCATCGTCTGCGGCTTGTGAGCTGGGTCGAGGGCCTGCCGCTTGCCGAAACCGGGCGTAGCGACGCAGCGCTACGGTCGCTTGGGCAGATGCTCGGCCGCTTCGATGCCTCGCTCAAGGGTTTCATGCATCCGGGCGCGCTGCGCGACCTCGACTGGGATATCCGCCATGCCGGCCGCTCGGCCGATCGGCTGCACCATGTCGCTTCCGCCGACGATCGCGCTCTGCTGGAACGCTTCCTTGCCCGCTTCGAAATGACCGTGGCGCCGCGACTTGCCACGCTTCGCGCCGCCGTCATCCACAACGATGCCAACGACTGGAACGTGCTGGTTGCCAAGGCCGATCATGACCACATCTCCGGCCTGATCGATTTCGGCGACGCGCTGCATGCGCCCGTGATTGCCGAGGTGGCGATTGCGGCTGCCTATGCCGGCCTCGACCATCCCGATCCAATCGGCGCCGCCGCCGCGATCGCCCGTGGTTTCCACGCGGAGTATCCGCTGACCGAGGATGAGGTCGACCTCCTCTTCGATCTCATCGCCATGCGCCTCGTCACGTCCGTGACCATTTCGGCGTCCCGCCGCGCCCATACTGACGACAATCCCTATCTCGCAATCAGCGAACGGCCGGCCTGGACGCTGTTGCGCAAGCTCGACCGGATGAACCCGCGTTTTGCCACCGCCATCCTGCGCAAGGCCTGCGGCTTCGAGGCAACCCCGGGCGCACACGCGATTGCCGCCTGGATCCGCGAGAACCGCAAGTCGCTGAAGCCGCTCCTTAAGCGTCCGGCGGCCACCTACCCGGCAGCGCTCGTTCCCTATGGCGACCCGCAGCATCCGATGACGGTGAAATCCGCAGGCGAACGGCCGGATGAGGCCCAGGCGATCTGGGAAGACTATTGCCGCGAGCATGGCGTCGAGCTCGGCATCGGCCCCTTTGGCGAAGAACGTACCGTCTATGCCGGCGAAATGTTCGTCTCGCGCTTCATCGACCACACCCGCCGCACCCGCCATCTCGGGCTCGACCTGTTCATGGCCGCCGGCACCAAGCTCTACACCCCGCTTGCCGCGACCGTCGTCAGCGTCGAGATCGAGAAAGACCCGCTCGGCTATGGCTGCCTGATAGCACTTCGCCACGAGCCCGAGGGCTGCCCGCCCTTCGTCACGCTCTGGGGTCATATGGCGCACGAAGCCATGGGACGCATCAAGGCCGGTGACAGGCTTGTGGCTGGCGCGCTCGTCGGCGAAATGGGGGCTCCAAAGGAGAACGGCGGCTGGGCGCCGCATCTGCATCTGCAGCTTTCCGCCGATACCAGCCTGACGGCGACCGAAATCCTCGGCGTCGGCGAGCCGCAGTTTCTCGACGTCTGGGCCGAACTCTTCCCCGATGCCCACACCTTTGCCGGCATTGCCGAGGAGTTCTACGAGAAGAAGGGTCGCTCGCACGAGGAGATCGTCAGAAGGCGCAAGGAACTGCTCTTGCCGAACCTTTCGATCTCCTACGACAAGCCGATCAAGTTCGTGCGCGGCGAAGGCGTCTGGCTGATCGACGACAGCGGCCGCGCCTATCTCGATTGCTTCAACAATGTCTGCCACATCGGCCACGCCCATCCGGCGGTGGTCGAGGCAATGGCCAAGCAGGCGGCGATCCTCAACACCAACACCCGCTACCTTCACGACAACATCGTCGCCTATGCCGAGCGGCTGACGGCGACGCTGCCGAAAGAGTTGACGGTTGCCGGTTTCGTCAACAGCGGCTCGGAGGCCAATAGCCTGGCGCTCCGGCTGATGCGCGCCCATACCGGCCGCGAGAACGCGATCACGCTCGACTGGTCCTATCACGGCACGACACAGGAGCTGATCGATATCAGCCCCTACAAGTTCCGTCGCAAGGGCGGCAAGGGTCCGAAGCCGCATGTCCATGTGGCGACCATTCCCGACAGCTATCATGCGCCGGCGGACTGGCCGGCCGAGGAACACGGCAAGCGCTTCGCCGAAACCGTCGCCGAACTGATCGCAGCGATGAAGGCCAAGGGCGAAGGTCCGGGCTTCTTCATTGCGGAATCGATCCCGAGCGTCGCGGGCCAAGTGTTCCTGCCGGAGGGCTACCTGAAGGAAGTCTATCGCCTCGTGCGCGAAGCCGGCGGCGTCTGCATCGCCGACGAAGTGCAGGTCGGTTTCGGCCGCGTCGGCAGCCATTGGTGGGCCTTCGAGACACAAGGCGTCGTGCCTGACATCGTCACCATGGGCAAGCCGATCGGCGACGGCCATCCGCTCGCCGCCGTCGTCACGACCCGCGAAGTCACCGACAGCTTCAACAACGGCATGGAATACTTCAACACCTTCGGCGGCAACCCGGTCTCCTGCGCCGTCGGCCTCGCCGTGCTCGATGTGATCGAGGGACAGGATCTGCGCGGCAACGCGCTTTCGGTCGGCAACTATCTGATGGATGCCTTCCGCGCCATGCAGGCCCGCTACGAGGTGATCGGCGACGTGCGCGGCATGGGTCTGTTCCTCGGCATCGAGCTTGTCACCGACCGCAAGACCAAGGCGCCCGCGACCGAATTCGCCCGCGCCGTCTCGAACGGTGCCCGCCGTCGCGGCGTGCTGATGGGCACCGAAGGTCCGCATGACAACATCTTGAAAATGCGTCCGCCGATGATCTTCTCGAAACGCGATGCGGACCATCTCATCGCCGTCCTCGAAGAGACCTTCGCCGACGTGGCAAGCAGACTCGGCTAACGCCGGAGCGAATACAGCAAAACGACAGTCGATTGGCCGGGATGTGGACACATCCCGGCGGCGAAGACGCATGCCCTAAAAACATCAATGAGGAGAACAGGACAATGAAACTTGGAGTTCTAGCACTGGCGAGCGCAGCGTTCCTCGCCGGCACCGCCGCCAACGCCGGCATGCTCGACGTGATCAAGGAACGCGGCGAACTTCGCTGCGGCGTCAGCCAGGGCGTGCTCGGCTTTTCCGCGCCCAACGACAAGGGCGAATGGAGCGGCTTCGACATCGATTTCTGCCGCGCAGTGGCCGCTGCAGCGCTCGGCAATCCCGACAAGGTGAAGTACATACCGCTCTCCACCAAGGAGCGCTTCACTGCGTTGCAGTCCGGCGAGGCCGACCTGCTTTCGCGCCAGACCACCTGGACGCTGTCGCGCGACACCGATCTCGGCATGAGCTTCGTCGGCGTCAACTATTATGACGGCCAGGCCTTCATGGTGCGCAACGACCTTGGCGTGAAGAGCGTCAAGGAACTTTCGGGCGCCTCCGTTTGCACCGAGACCGGCACGACGACCGAGCAGAACATGGCCGACTATTTCGGCGCCAACAACATCCAGTACCAGGTGGTGGCTTTCGACAAAGCCGACCAGACGATCCAGGCCTTCAACACGGCACGCTGCGACGTCTATTCGACCGACGCTTCGGCGCTCTACGCCCAGCGCCTGACGCTGAACGATCCCGATCGTTTCGTCGTGCTGCCTGAAGTGATCTCCAAGGAGCCGCTCGGTCCGGCCGTCCGCCAGGGCGACGACCAGTGGTTCAAGGTCGTGCGCTGGACGCTGTTTGCGCTGACCGAAGCGGAAGAGCTCGGCATCACCAAGGACAACGCCGCCAAGCTTCTCGAGAACGGGACGACCGCCCAGAAGCGTTTCCTCGGCATCGAAAACGAAGCGGGTAAGTCGCTCGGTCTCGATCCGAAATGGGCCTACCAGGCGGTTTCCGCCGTCGGCAACTATGGCGAGATCTTCGAGCGCCACCTCGGCAAGGATAGCCCGCTCAAAATCGAGCGCGGCCTCAACAAACTCTGGAGCCAGGGCGGCCTGATGTACGCCCCACCGGCACGCTGATCCCGAGCAATTTCCGTCAGGAATTGCGCGAGAGATAAGCGCCAACGAGACGCCGCGGCCCTCCCCGCGACGTCTTTTCGTTTTTGGTCACCTTGGGAGCAGGCAGGTGCATCGCGCGATTTTTGGTGACTGAAATACTCACACGATCGGCTCCTCTATCCGCGTCACAATGACAAACGCCGCGACGGGCTTCCATCGCGGCGTTTCTGTCGGCATGAAGGCGGCCGATCTCCCGGCCGCTGTGTGCTTAGAGCTTGACGATCGTCTTGCGGGCAAGCAGGCCCTGGGGTGCAAAGAGCAACACGCCGATGACAAGCAGGATGGTGAAGGCATCGCGGTAGCTGAGCAGCCCTTCCGGCAGGTAGGCCTGCAGGAACACCTCGATAAAGCCAAGCAGAAATCCGCCGGCAACGGCACCCGACAGGCTGCCGAGTCCCCCGATGATCGCGGCGATGAAGGCTTTGAGCACCGGCAGGAAGCCCATCAGCGGATCGACGCTGCCGCGCTGCGCCACCCAGAGGATGCCGGCAACACCAGCGAGCAGGCCGGAGATCGCAAAGGCGGTGGCGACCACCGCATTGGCGCGGATGCCCATCAGCCGCACGATGGCGAAATCTTCCGAAGCGGCGCGCATGGCGCGACCGAGCACGGTCGTGCGCAGGAAGAGGTTGAGGCCGACGAGCATGATGATCGTGACGAGGATCGACGTGCCCTGGATGAGGCCGAGATGCAGGCCGCCGATCTCGATCGTGCCGGAAAAACTCTCGGGCATCGGCACTGGCTTCGGCCGAGCGGAGATGAAGTTCTGGAAGAGAACGCGCAGGATGGCGCTGACGGCGAAGCTCGTCAGGAGCAGCGTCGTGCCGCTGGCACCGCGCACCGGCCGAAAAGCGATCCGCTCCATCAGCATGGCAAGCATGATTGCAATCATCAGCGCGGCGCAGACCGCAAGCGGAAATGGTAGCCCCAACAACAGCGCGAAGCAGAGGCCGTAGCCGGCAGCCGTCATCAACTCGCCGTGAGCGAAGTTGATGAGCCCCATGATCGAGAAGACGACCGCAAGACCGAGCGCCAGAAGCGCATAGGTGCCACCGAGGCTGAGCGCATTGACGAGCTGCTGCAGGAACATGTCCATGAATTGACCCTCCACGCACTCGGCTCAGGCGCCGAGATAGGCGCCCTGGATTTCGGTTGAATTGCGAAGCTCGGCAGCCGTGCCCGAAAGCACGATCCGGCCGTTGGCCATGACGTAGCCGGTATCTGCGATCTCGAGCGAGAGCGACACGTTCTGCTCGACGAGCAGGATCGTCAGGCCCTTCTGCCGGAGACCGGCGATCAGGTCGAAGATCAGGTCCACCACCTGCGGCGCAAGGCCGAGCGAGGGTTCGTCGAGCAGCAGGAGGTCCGGAGACGACATCATCGAACGCGCGATCGCCAGCATCTGCTGTTCGCCGCCAGAGAGCGATCCGGCCTTCTGGGTGAGCCGCTCCTTCAGGATCGGAAAGCGCGACAGCATGTCTTCGCGCACCTCAGCGATCGCCCCGCGCGCCTTGTGCATGGCGCCACCGAGGAGCAGGTGTTCGTCGACCGTCAGGCTCGGAAAGATGCGCCGCCCCTCGGGCGTCAGCGTCATGCCGAGCCGGACGATCTGTTCCGGCGCAAGGCCCGAAATATCCTGGCCGTTGAACGACACGCGTCCCGCCTTCTTGCCCGCCAGGCCGACGAGCGAATTCAGCGTCGAACTCTTGCCGGCGCCGTTGGCGCCGAGCAGCGTGACGATCTGCCCCTTGCCGACGGTGAGGTCGACACCCTTCAGTGCCTCGACCGCGCCATAGGCGACCTTGAGACCGCTGACTTCCAGCAGCGGCTTCGAAACGGGAATTTCACTCATCATCATCGGGGCAAAGTCCTTGCCATGGATTGCGAAGCGCCTGTGGCGGCGACAGCAGAGGCAATCCCCGGCAAGACCGGGGATTGCCCTCTCCGTTCGATCACGGTGCCGGAATGTCGGCGGCAGCCGGAACGCCCTGGCTGATCAGTTCGCGGTTGCCGCCTTCGATGCGTACCAGTGACACGGAGCGAAGCGGCATCCCTTGCGTGCCGGCATAGGTGATTGGGCCGGTCACGCCCTGGACGTTTTCGAGCGAAGCGATGGCATTGCGGATCGCGACCGGATCGATGCTGTTGGCTTCCGTCACCGCCGCGTCGATTACCTTGCCGAGGTCATAGCCATTGGCGATGTAGACCGTGTCCGGCACCTGGCCGAATTTCTCCTTGTACTTCACGTTGAAGTCGGCGAGCGGGCTGCCTTCGCTGGCAAAGCCGGCGGTGGTGAAGACGACGCCGTCGACGGTCGCGCCGAGGCCGAACGTCGTCGGCGAGTCGATGCCGTCGCTGCCCAGAATCGGGATCGTCACGCCGGCGCCGCGCAACTGGCGGATGAAGGCCGGGAAGTCCGGCTCGTAGGCCGCCGTCATGATGACGTCCGGCGCCGGGTTCATCGCCTTGATCTTGGTGACCTCGGCGCCGAAGTCCTGCTGGCCCATGCTGAATGTGCCCTCGCCGAGCAACTCGCCGCCCTTGGCGGTGAAGGCTGCAGCGAAATACTCAGGCAGCTTCAGCGTGTAGGCGCTGTCGGGCGACTTCAGGATGTAGGCTTTCTTGTAGCCCTTCTCGGTGGCGTAGGTTGCAAGCACCGAGGCCTGGACGTTGTCGGCCGGATAGTTGCCGAACATGTAATCGCCGACGGCGAGCGGCATGGTGGGCGTTGTCGCGCAGAAGGAGAAGGCCGGGATCTGGGCGGCTTGGGTCACCTGGCCGGCGGCGATCGACGGATCGGCGTCGCAGGGTGTGATCATGATCTTGACGCCCTGGTCGACCAGCTCCTGCGCCACCAGCGCTGTCTGCGCCGCATCCGAGCGCGTATCCTTGGCAACGAGCTTGATCGGGAACTTGCCGGCAGCACCGCCGGCCGCGTTGATTTCCTCGACAGCCATTTCCAGGCCCTTCAGCGACGGCTGGTCATAGGGGGCAAGGCCACCGGTCTGCGCGGTCGCAAGACCGATCACCAGGTCTTCCGCAAACGCCGGCAGAGCCGACAGCGTGAGGCCACCGAGCATGGTGGTGAGGCACAGGGCCGTTACGTTGTTCTTCATCTGAAAAGTTCCCTCTCTTGATTATGCAGGATTGTGCAGGCCCGGCGCGCCGGACGGCAGACCGGGAACTTCCTCCTCGCCGCTTCGCGCCTGTGCCGATGAGCGGCGGCGGCCGATATAGGCCTCGATGACGGCCTGGTTGGCCTGGATTTCCGCCGGCGTGCCGATGGCTATCTGCTGACCCTTGTTGAGCACGACGACGACGTCGCAGAGCCGCATGATCAGCTTCAGGTCGTGCTCGACGACGAGCAGGCCGAGGCGATACTTCGTGCGGATGCGATCGAGGACATGCATCAGCTCCTCGGTCTCGGCTGGGTTCATGCCGGCGGCCGGCTCGTCGAGCAGCAGATAACGCGGCTTCAGTGCCAGCGCGCGGGCGATCTCCAGCCGTCGCTGCGCCCCATAGGAAAGCGTGCCGGCCAGCCTGTCGGCAAATTCCCCGAGGCCCACTTCCGCGAGCACCGTCAGGGCGCGGGCGGCCGGGTCTTCGCCATCGGCCTTCAAGGCGCTTGCCGCAACCGTGACGTTTTCAAGGACGGTCAGGTTCTTGAAAAGACGAATGTTCTGGAAGGTGCGAGCGAGACCCGCGACGGGAACGGCATGAACCGCAAGCGACGCAACATCCTGACCGTCGATCAACACGCGACCGCTCGACGGAGGAACAACGCCGGAAACGCTGTTGATCAGCGTCGACTTGCCGGCGCCGTTCGGACCGATCAGACCGGTGACGAGACCAGGCTTGATCTCGAAGTTGGCGTTCTCGAGCGCGACGAGACCCGCAAACCGCTTGCCGAGATTTTCGACTCGGAGCGTGCCTTGACCGGTTGCTGCACTGGCATCTGCCGGTACTGGGGTTCCGGCTTCGCCTTTCGAAGCGGCGCGCTTGAACCAGCCGAAGCGCTCGTCGAGTTCGCGCACGCCGAAAAGGCCGTCCTGCAGGCGGTACATGACGACGAGGATCGCGACGCCGATGCCGATATCGGTGAGGCCGAAGACGGTCGGCAGTTTCAGGAAGCCGAGATCGACGCCGCCTTCGAGCTTCCGCAGGAGTTCGACGATCAGCATGATCACGGCGGCGCCGCCGACGGCACCCGAGACCGTGGTGATGCCGCCGAGGATCAACATCGCCAGCAGCATGAAGGTCAGATTGAAGTAGAAGTCCTTGGGCGAAAAGGCGCCGAGGAAATGCGCCAGCAAGGCGCCGGCGGCACCAGCGAGTATTGCGCCCAGAACCCAGGCGAAGAAGCGGTGCAGCTTGACGTTGACGCCAACGGCGGTCGAGGCGATCTCGTCTTCACGCGACGCCCGAAGCTTCAGGCCGGCGCTCGAATCCCGATAGAGGCGCGCGACCGCGATGGCCGCAATGGCAAAGGGCAGCGCCACCCAGAGATTGACCGCGCGCGGGATCCCGAAAAACGTCTGGCTGCCGCGGGTGAAATCCGTCGAGGCGACAAGCACGACATGCACGATGACGAGGAAGCCGAGCGTCGCGATCGAGGCTGACGAGCCGCCAAGGCGCGCAACCGGAATGCCGATCAGCACCGCGACCAGAGCAACGACGACGAGGGCGATGGCAAGCGCCGGCAGGAAAGGCATGCCGATGCCCGCCAGCCATTCAGGCAGATGCGGCAGCGCCGTCTTCTGGATGATCGGGTTGAGTGTCAACAGGCCAGACGCATAGGCGCCGATCGCCATGAAGCCGACGTGACCGAAGGAAACGATGCCGGAATTGCCGGCGTAGATGCCGATGCCGAGCACGGCGATGACGTTGATCATGAACAGCGTCACCAGGCGCTCGCCGCTGCCCGGAAAGAACAGCGAGGCGATGACGGCGGCGGCCAAGAGCGGCAGCGACGTTACAAGGATACCAAAGACGGTTTCTCGCCTGACGCGCACCATCCGCACTCCCCCAAATTTTCGGCCCGCCTCGTGTTTTTGGCTCGGGCCCGTTCCCGAAATGAACGTTATCGCAGATCGATCAAATGTCAATCTTGTTTCAAAAAACATTCTCTGCTAGCAATTCTGTAACAAAAAGTAGAAATTGGGGTTCACGCCATCATTTTTGGGAGGCAGAAATCGTGGCAATCCGGGACCGACTGACAGACGGCGCGATCACCTTCACGCGCTCGGAACTGAAGATCGTGCGGCAGCTGTTGTCGAACTATCCGGCAGCCGGGCTGAACACGGTCGCGCATCTCGCCGCCGCCGCCGGCGTCAGCAATCCAACCGTCGTGCGCTTCGCCAACACGCTGGGCTTCGAGGGCTATCCGGAGTTCCAGAAGGCGCTTCTCAGCGAAGTGCAGGAGCGCATGAGTTCACCGCTCTCCATGCTCGACGAGCGGCGCCCGTCGCTGGAGCAGGAGAATTTTTACCAGTACTTCCTGCGCGCCAGCATCCATGCGCTGGAATCCTCGATGCAGATGCTGCCTTCGGAAGATTTCGAGGCCGCGGTCGACGCCGCCGCCGACATGAGCGCCCGCATCCACTGCCTCGGCGGCCGCTTCAGCGGCTTTCTTGCCGGCCTGCTCTGGTCGCACATGAAGCAACTGCGCGGCGATACGCGCTGGATCAACGGCAGCCAGGCCGACCAGGTCGACCAGCTCGTCGATCTCGGCAAGCGCGACGTGCTCTTCGTCTACGACTACCGTCGCTACCAGAACGACACGATCCGCTTTGCCCGCCAGGCAGCGACGCAGGGCGCGCGCATCGTGCTTTTCACCGACCGCTGGCTCTCGCCGATCGCCGATTTCGCCACCGTGACGCTGACGGCACCGGTCGACACGGTCTCGCCCTACGACACGATGGTGCCGGCGATTGCCCAGACGGAGGCGGTGATTGCGGCACTGACTGCCCGCCTTGCCACGCAATCGCGTGGTCGCATCGAGCGCATGGAGGAACTGCGCCGCGGCTATGCCATCACCGAGGACGCCTTCAATCCAGCCGTTGAAAACGACCGCTGACCCTTTCCGCCGCCGCCCTGGCGAACCAGACAACCCGAGGAGAATTCGAATGAGTGCAGTCACTGTAAAGGTTGGGGACGATCTCTTGAGGCGCGACAGCGCCTATGAGGCAGGCCGCACCTCATTGTTGTTCGTCGACATGCAGCGCATCTGGTGCGAGCCGAACCTCGACCCGACCCACCCGCAGGACGCCGACAGCTATTACCACAGGCGTCTGCGCCAGACCGTCATCCCCAACCAGGTGCGCATTCTGGAAGCGGCGCGAAAGGCCGGTTGCGAGGTGCTGCACACGATCATCGAAAGCCTGACGCTCGACGGCCGCGACCGCTCGCTCGACCACAAGCTCTCCGACATGCACGTGCCGAAGGGCTCGCCCGAGGGCCAGGTCATCCAGGAACTTGCCCCCATCGACAACGAGATCGTGCTGCCGAAGACGTCGTCGGGCGTCTTCAACTCGACCAACATCGACTACATCCTGCGCAATCTCAACACGCGCTATCTGATCATCGCCGGCGTCATCACCGACCAGTGCGTCGACATGGCCGTGCGTGACGCCGCCGACCGTGGCTACCTCGTCACCGTCGTCAACGACGCCTGCGCCACCTACAGCGAGCAGCGCCATGACGCGGCCCTTCGTGCCTACTCGGGCTACTGCTGGACGACCGACACGGACACCGTGGTCAGCCGCCTGAACGGCCTGCGCCAGGCCTAGACCGCCGCAAAGAACAAGTTGGAGGGGAATCCATGACCGAAACGAACAACGGCAAGGCGGCCGCCGAACTGACGGAACTCGCCACCTTCGTCACGACAGACATCGCCGGCATCACCCGCGGCCGCAGCTTCGCCGCGACCGAAATCGACAGCTACCTGCGCAAGGGCGTCGGCTGGGTGCCGGCCAACCTGGCGCTGACGCCCTTCGACCAGATTGCCGAAAACAATCCCTGGGGCTCGGCCGGCGACCTGCGACTGATGGCGGATCCAAGCAGCAAGGCGCGCGTCACCTGCCTGCCCGACGAGACGCCGCTGCATTTCTACCACTCCGACATCACCGACCTTCAGGGCAATGCCTGGGATTGCTGCGTGCGCAGCTTCCTGAAACAGACACTGAAGGAATATGAAGAGATCGGTCTCAAGGTCATATCGGCCGTCGAGCAGGAGTTCCAGCTTCTCGGCGTCGACTGGCCGGACGCCCCCTCCTTCGGCCTGCGCGCCCAGCGCCGCGCCGAACCCTTCGGCTCGCTGCTGATGACCGCCTTGCAGGAAGCTGGTGCCGAGCCGGAAATGTTCCTGCCGGAATACGGCAAGGACCAGTTCGAAATCACCTGCCGCCCTGCTGACGCGCTGACCGCCGCCGACCGCGGCGCCACCATCCGCGCGATCACCAAGGAAGTCGCCGCCCTCTTCGGCTGGAATGCGAGCTTCGCCCCGAAGACGGCGTCGAATGGCGTCGGCAACGGCGTGCATCTGCATGTGAGCTTCACCGATCTCGACGGCAATCCGGTGACATTCGACGCCTCGCGTCCCGGCAGGCTTTCCAAGGTCGCCGGCTCCTTTGCCGCCGGCGTCATCAAGCATCTGCCAGCGCTGACCGCGTTTACCGCTCCGTCGGTGCTTTCCTACATGCGGCTCGTGCCACACCATTGGAGCGCCGCCTACACCTGCCTCGGTGAAAAGAACCGCGAAGCGACGCTGCGCATTTGCCCGACGCTGGACCTGCCCGGCAGCAATCCGGCCAAACAGTTCAACATGGAGTATCGCGCCGCAGACGCCTGCGCCAGCCCGCACCTGTCTCTGGCCGTGCTTCTGAAGGCCGGCCTCGAAGGCATCAGGGCCGGGCTCGAACAGCCGCCCCTCATCAATTCCGACCCGTCCGATTTCTCGGCGGCAGAGCAGGAGAAGCTCGGCATCCGTCGCCTGCCCGCAAGCCTGCCGGAAGCGCTGGACACGCTTGCCGCCGATCCGGTCGTCACCGGCTGGTTCTCACGAGATTTTCTTGCCTGCTACGAGGCGATGAAGCGCAAGGAGATCGAGATCGTCGATGGGCTCTCGCCAGACGAACTCTGCGCCCGCTATGCAGCGGTCTACTGATTGACGGATGGGCAGCCCATGACCTCGACAACGGCCATCAAGAGCCTAGAGCCCGGCGCGCGACACGACCCGAGCGCACCGCTGCTGGCGATCGACGAACTGCCGCCCTATGCGGTCTTCAACCCGGACGGCACCTCGCCGATCCTGCTTCTGTGCGAACACGCATCGAACCGGATGCCACGCGCGCTCGGCGATATGGGGCTGCCGCTGCACGAGCGCCAGCGCCACATCGCCTGGGATATCGGCGCCATGGCGCTGGCTCAGCGCTTAAGCCTCAGCCTCGATGCACCATTGTTCTTCACCAACTACTCAAGGCTGGTGATCGACTGCAACCGGCCGCTTTCCGCCCCTTCGATGATCCCCGAGATCAGCGAGACGACGGAGATCCCCGCCAACCGAAGCCTGAGCGACGAGGAGCGGCAGCAGCGGATCGATACGCTGTTCACGCCGTTTGCTGAAGCGGTCAGCCGCCGTCTCGACCGGCTCGAGGGCGAAGGCAAGCGGCCCTTCGTCGTCGGCATCCACAGCTTCACGCCGGTCTATTTCGGCAAGCCGCGCCCCTGGCAGGCCGGCATCCTCTATCGTGACGCGGTCGATTTTGCCGGTTCACTGATCGGCGAGTTGGCCAGCGAAAGCCAGCTGACGATCGGCGACAACGAGCCCTACAACATCCATCCCGACGAGGATTATACCGTGCCGGTTCATGCCGACGCGCGCGGGTTGCCCGGCGTTTTGGTGGAAGTACGCCACGATCTGATCGATACGGATGCGGGCGTCGCCGCCTGGGGCGAGCGTCTCACCCGATGTCTGAAAGCCAGCATAGGGGGAGCCCGGTGACCGCACTCTACGAGAGAGACCAAGCGGCAATCGCCAACCTGCAGAAGCTGCGCTTCTTCCCGCTTGCCGTGACCGGCGGCCGAGGCGCGAAGCTCATGGAGGAAAACGGGCATGAACTGATCGACCTCTCCGGCGCTTGGGGTGCGGCCAGCCTCGGCTATGGCCACCCGGCGCTGGTCGAGGCGATCTCCCGTGCGGCTACAAATCCCGCCGGCGCCAGCGTTCTTTCTGCCGCCAACGGTCCGGCAACGGCGCTCGCCGAAAAACTGCTCGCGGCCTTTCCCGGGCCGGGCGGCGACAAGGTCTGGTTCGGTCATTCCGGATCTGACGCCAACGAGGCCATCTTCCGCGCTGTCACCAAGGCGACGGGCCGCAGCGGTGTCATCGCATTCGTCGGCGCCTATCACGGTTGCACCACCGGTTCGATGGCCTTTTCCGGCCATAGTGTCCAGGCAGGTGCTGCGAAGGCCGACGGTCTGCTCTTGCTCCCCTACCCCGATCCGTACCGGCCCTACCGTGAGGACCCGACGGGTGGCGCGATCCTCTCCGAACTGCGCCAACACCTGGAAGCGGCGCCCGAACAGTTCGCGGCCGCCTTCATCGAGCCGATCCAGTCCGACGGCGGCCTGATCGTACCGCCAGCCGGCTTCTTCAGGGCCTTTGCCGAAATCTGCCGTGAATACGGCGTGCTCGTCGTCTGCGACGAAGTGAAGGTCGGGCTTGGCCGCAGCGGCCGGCTGCATTGCTTCGAGCATGAGGATTTCGTTCCCGACATCCTGACCGTTGGCAAGGGGCTCGGCGGCGGCCTGCCGCTCTCCGCCGCCATCGGTCCGGCCAAGGTGCTCGATTGCGCCACCGCCTTTGCCATGCAGACGCTGCACGGCAACCCGATCTCGGCTGCCGCCGGCCTCGCGGTTCTCGAAACCATCGAGCGCGAGGGACTTGCGCAGGAAGCGGAGCGGAAGGGGCAACGGCTACGTCAGGGCCTGCGGCGTCTTGCCGAGCACCACGCTGTGATCGGCGACGTTCGCGGACGCGGGCTTGCCTGCGGGGTAGAGTTGATCACCGATCGGCAGAGCCGGACACCGGCTTCGCGGGAGACGGCCAAGCTCGTCTACCGGGCCTATGAACTCGGCCTCGTCGTCTACTACGTTGGCATGAACTCCAACGTCTTGGAGATGACGCCGCCGCTGACGATCACCGATCAGGACATCGACGCGGCGCTGGAGATCCTGGAGCAAGCCTTCGACGACGTCACCGCCGGTCGTGTTTCGGACACGGTGCTTGTGGACTTCGCCGGCTGGTAAGCCCTCGTCGGTTGCAGCAATGCCGCCGACGATGCCTTTTACCAGCCCTCCTCCAGCACCCGCGCCAGCATGTCGGCGAAGAAGTCGGCGCTCTCCAGGCTGAGGCAGAGCGGCGGCTTGATCTTCAACACATTCAGGTGGTCACCGGTCGGCTGCATGATGACGCCGAGATCGAGCAGGCGATCGCAGATTGCCGCCGTCTCCTCCGCCGCCGGCAACAGCGTTTCCCGGTCGCGCACGAATTCGACGCCGAGATAAAGCCCCATGCCGTGTACGGCGCCAATCAGCGGGAAGCGCTGCCCCAGCGCTTCGAGCCGGGCCTTGAGGTGACCGCCGACGACACGGGCATTCTCCGGAAGCCGCTCCTCCGTCAGGATATCGAGCACGGCCTGGCCGACGACGGAGCTGACGGGACTGCCGCCCGAGGACGAGAAGAAGTACCCCTCCTTCTCCAGCGCGTCGGCGATCTCGCGGCGGGTGATGACGGCGCCGAGCGGATGGCCGTTGCCCATGCCCTTGGCGACCGTGATGATATCGGGCACGACGCCCTGCTCTTCGAAGCCCCAGAAATAATCGCCGAGACGGCCGTAGCCGACCTGCACCTCGTCGGCGATGCAAACGCCGCCACGTGCCCGCACCATGGCATAGACCGCGTCGAGATACCCTTTCGGCAGGGGGATGCCGCCGGCATTGCCGTAAACCGGTTCGCAGATGAAGCCGGCGAGCTTCTCATCCGAAGCGTCCAGTTCGGTCAGCTTGGTGACGACGGAGCGGACATAGCTGTGCGTCGTATCGGCACCGCGGAACTCGCCGCGATAGGTGTTGGGTGCGGTCACCGGATGCACCCAGGCCGGACGCGTCTCCAACGCCTGCGGATTGTCGGCGATCGAGGTCGACACCGCATCGCTGGCAACCGTCCAGCCGTGATAGGCCTCGAGCAGGCTCACGACATTGCGGGCGCCGGAATAGGCCCAGGCAAGCCGGAGTGCCAGGTCGTTTGCCTCCGAGCCGCTGTTGACCAGGAACACGGTATCGAGCCCCTCGGGCGCGAGCGCCGCGAGCCGCGTCGAGAACTCGGCGACGGACGCGTAATGGAAGCGCGAATTGGTGTTGAGCAGCGACCACTGCCGACCCACGGCAGAGGTCAGGCGCGGATGTCCATGGCCGAGGATCGTCACGTTGTTGACCATGTCGAGATAGCTGCGGCCCTCGACGTCGAAGAGATATTCCTTCCAGCCGCGTTCGATCTGCGGTGGTTTCAGGTAGTAGTTCTTCTGCGGCTTGGCGAAGTGCTGCTGCCGACGGGTCAGCAGCGCTTCGCTGTGCAGTTCCGGCGCTTCGCATTCGAAGCCGAGGATGCCGGCCGGCGACGGGCACAGGGCCTTCCAGGCCTCCGCCTGGTGCGGCATCGCAAAAAGCGGCGGGACGAGACCATGCTCGCGGCAGAGCTGGACACGGATCAGGCCGTAGGTCTGCTGCTCGCCCGATACGACGCCGAGCACTGCACCAGCTGCGGCGGTGTCCTCGACATCGCCGCTGGCTTCGACGCCTTCGAGGAACAGGCTCGCCTCGGCCCCTTCCAGAACCAGCAGTCCGTCCTGCCGGATGACGCGTCCCGCAAACGGGGCAACGATCTCGCGGCCCGCCTCCAGGCAGATGTCGACATGCAGCGCCAGCGTCGCGTCGGGCTTCGGCGACCGCAGTTGCGTTTCGGTCATCCGATATTCGCCGTAGCGGGTGGTCGCGACACCGATCGCATGGGCGGCGTGCTGCAGCAGCGAGATCGGCAGTCCCTGATGCTGCCAGCGTTCCTCCGGCAACAGCGGGCTGAGGATCGACAGGTCGATCTGGCGCACATCGGTCGGCCCAAGCCCCTGGATCAGGCTCTCTCCCGTGACAGGCGCCGATGCCGGAGCGAGCCCCGCCGTGGCCAGGATGGCGTGCTCCATCAGTGCCGACGGAACCGAAGTCGCAACGTCGAAGATCTCCCGCTCATGCGCGGCGTTACCCTCGACGTAAGCGTTGTCAGGCTCGCGGGAGAGCAGATGTTCGGAGCTCGCGACCAATACGGCGGCGCGGGCGACGATCAGCGGCCAGAGCGCCCTCAGCTCCACCTCGGTCAGCGGGCACGCGGCATGAAACGCCTTGACCGCCGGCAGGATGAACCACGGGTCACCGTCAGCGTGATGCAGCAGCGAGGCGCAGGTCACGGCAAGTTCGGCAACCAGCCACCCCTTGAGGATATCACCGAAATCGATCACCCCGTCCGGGATCGGCCGGCCGGATGCGTCGGGCTGGCTCACCACATTGTCGTCGGTCACATCGTGATGGATCGCCTGTATGCGCAGTTCCGCGGTGAGCGGCTGCAGACGCCGCATCGCGCCGACCATGATTTCGGCGATGCGCTTCTTGCGCTGCTGGTCCGGCATGTCGGCCAGGAGGTGAAGGACGACGGGACCGGCTCGGCGCAGGTCCCATTGCAGTTCGCGGTCAAGCCCGGGATGCTCGAAGTCCCGCAGCGCGGCGGCCAGCCGCCCGGCGAGCGCACCGAGCGCGGAAACGGCCTCACGTGAGAGATGCTTGCGCCGAGTCAGCGGTTCACCATCGAGAAAACTCAGCAAGCGGATCCGGTAGTCCTGGTCGCGGACGGTCACGCTCTCGATCGCCTCGCCCTTGAGCGAAGACACGACTTCCGCAACGCGCGCCGACGTCAGGCGATCGGAAAGATGCTGCAAGGCCGCATTCTGCGCCTCCAGTTCGAGCGGTCCGTATTCCGCGCGGCAGATTTTCAGCACATAGCGCCGCTCGCCGGTATCGATGCGATAGTTGCGGTCCTGCTGGCTGCCGAGCTCGCTGATCGTGCCTGACAGACCGTAGTGCTCGGCCAGCAACGCCCGCGCCTCTTCGGCACTGACATCGGGCCTGGGCAGCTCGGTGCGAAGCTTCAGCGCGTCCTCTACCATGATCTCGTCATCCTCCCATTCGGCGGTCGATCCCCCGAATCGACCGGAATAATGTCGAGATTAGAGCGGGATGAGGAAAAGATGTGCGGTTTTTCTGCCGAAGCCCGATCCCGATCTACTGCGACATGCCCTCAAGGCGATAGCGGGTGCCGGGATAGAGCAGACGCGCCGTCGTCACATTGGCCGCCTCCGACCAGGTGCGGCGCCGGATCATCAGACAGGGTTCATTGCGGTCGATGCCGAGCAGCTTGCATTCCCACAGCTGCGGCGACACCGCCTCGACGATCTGTTCGGTGCGCGTGATCGGCGCGACCGCGGTGAGATAGGCGTTCGGCGTCATCGTTCGGAAATCCTGCTCCAGATAGCGCGGGCAGGCCGCCGGATTGACGAAACGATCCTCGATCTGGATCGGCAGGCCGTTCTCCGAATGCACCATGATCGAATGGAAGACGCGCGCGCCGGTGGCAAGGCCAAGCGCATAACCGATCTCCGGCGTCACCACCTCTTCCTGAAGAAGCGTCATCAGCGACGTGTGGGTATGGCCGCGCTCATGAATTTCGTCGGCGATGTTGCGGACTTCCAGAAGCGCGGTGCTGCCCTTGTGGGCCGCGACGAAGGAACCAACGCCCTGCACCCGCGTGATCGCGCCCTCGGTTGCAAGCTCCCTGAGCGCCCGATTGGCGGTCATGCGGCTGACGCCGAGGTCGGCGACGATCTCGTTTTCCGAGGGGATGCGGTGATGGGCGGGCCACTCGCCGCTCTCGATACGGCTGCGGATGAACTGTTTGACCGCCTCGTAGCGCGGCACCGGACCATCCTCGAAGGCGGCCATATCGTTCCGTTTTCCCAGTGCCGCCATCGGTTCAAGCCCCGCCTTTCCAGAATGCCGAACAAATCATGCGCATTCGCCCAAGAATCTTTTCGTTCATTTCACGCTTGCGCGCCAGCGTAAAATATCTATAGTTCCATATACAACTACGTACAGGAAAATGCACATGGCTAGTTTTCCCGTCAACCGGATCTTTGCAGAACGGGCGCTCCTGCCCGGCGGCTGGGCCCAAAACGTCGCGATCTCGCTCGACCCATCGGGCCGGATTGCGATCGTCGAGACCGGCAGCACCGCCGCCGATGGCGACGAGCATGCGGCCGGGCCGCTGATCCCGGCAATCGCCAACCTTCATTCCCACGCCTTCCAGCGCGCGATGGCCGGCCTTGCCGAAGTGGCGGGCAGCGGCGACGACAGCTTCTGGACCTGGCGTGAGGAAATGTACCGCACCGTCGGGCTGGTAAACCCTGATGATGTCGAGGCGATCGCCGCCAAGCTCTACATGGAGATGCTGAAGGGCGGTTACGGCCACGTTGCCGAATTCCACTACCTGCACCACCAGGCCGACGGCACCCCCTATGCCGACCCGGCCGAGATGTCGCTGCGCATTCTCGCTGCTGCCAGCACGACCGGCATCGGCCTCACCCATCTGCCTGTTTTCTACGCCCACGCCAATTTCGGCGGCGTGGCGCCGAACGCGGGCCAGCGGCCGTTCCTGCATGATCCCGATCGCTTCCTGGCGCTGCTTGAGCGCCTCGAGCCGCTCTGCCGCGAAGCCGGCAACACGCTCGGCTACGCCATCCATTCGCTGCGCGCGGCGACGCCAGAGGAAATGCGCATCATCCTCGATGCCGCACCCGTTGCCGGCCCGATCCATATCCATGTGGCCGAACAGACCAAGGAAGTCGACGACAGCCTCGCCTGGAGCGGCCGCCGCCCGGTCGAGTGGCTGCTTGATGAAATGCCCGTCGACGAACGCTGGTGCGCGATCCACGCAACGCATCTGACGGAAACCGAACGGCAGCGCCTGGCCCGTTCCGGCGCGGTTGCCGGCCTCTGCCCCGCAACCGAAGCCAATCTCGGTGACGGCATTTTCCCGGCGGTCGATTTCATGGCCGAAGGCGGGGTTATCGGCGTCGGCACCGACAGCCATGTGGCGACCAGCGTTGCCGAGGAGTTGCGCCTGCTCGAATACGGCCAGCGCCTGCGCGACCGCCGCCGCAATCGGCTTGCCGCCGGGCCGGGCGCCTCGATCGGCCGAACCGTGTTCGACGCGGCGCTCAAGGGCGGCGCCCAGGCGGCCGGTCAGAAGGCTGCCGGCATCACCGTCGGCGCGCGCGCCGATTTCGTCGTGCTTGACGGCAGCAATCCCTACATCGCCGCCGCCACCGACAACCAGATCCTCGACCGCTGGCTCTTTGCGCTCGGCGGCGAGACTGTCCGCGACGTCATGGTCGCGGGCACGTGGAAGATCCGGAACGGACGCCACGACCGGGAGGACGATATCGACCGCGCCTTTGCGCGGGTGCTGATGAAACTGAAGTAATCGTCAAAGCCAAAAATCAAATCAGGGAACAGCTTAATGTCGATCAACAAACTGAAACTCACGCTAGCCGCAACCGGCCTCGTGCTCGCGGCCTCCACCGGCAACGCCAGCGCGTCCTATTGCGGCGACGGCAAAACCGTTATGTTCGCCGGCATCGACTGGGAAAGCGGTGCATTCATCACCGAAGTGATGAAGACCATTCTTTCCAAGGGCTACGATTGCCAGGTGGATTCGATCCCCGGCAACTCGGTGACGCTGGAACAGGCAACCGCCAACAACGACGTGCAGATCTTCGCCGAAGAATGGCTTGGCCGCTCGGACGTCTGGAACAAGGCGGTGGAAGAAAAGAAGGTCGTCGCGGTCGGCAAGACCTTCGTCGGCGCCAGCGAAGGCTGGTTCGTGCCGGAATACGTCATCAAGGGAGACGCCGCCCGCAATATCGAGGCCAAGGCGCCGGACCTGAAGAACGTCTCGCAGCTTTCCGATCCGAAGATCGTCGAGCTCTTCGCCGATCCGGAAGAGCCGAGCAAGGGCCGCTTCCTCAACTGCCCGTCGGGCTGGACCTGCGAGGGCGTCAGCTCCGCCAAGCTCGAAGCCTACAAACTCGGCGAAACCTATGTGAACTTCCGTCCGGGCACCGGCACGGCGCTCGATTCCGCCATCACGTCGGCCTACCTCCAGGGCGAGCCGATCCTCTTCTATTACTGGTCGCCGACCGCGATCATGGGCAAGTTCAAGCTCGTGCAGCTCGAGGAGCCGGCCTATAGCGAGGAATGCTGGAAGGAGCTTTCGAGCGCCAACGGCAAGCGCGAACAGGGCTGCGCCTTCCCGTCGGTCGACGTTTCCTACGGCGTCAACAGCACCTTCGCGCAGGAAGCCCCTGAAATCATCGCCATCCTCGAAAAGGCGACCTTCCCGCTCGAAGCCGTCAACGGCAGCCTCGCCTACATGGCCGACAACAAGGTCGATGCGACGGCAGCCGCCGCCGAATTCCTGAAGACCAAGGCCGACGTCTGGGGCAAGTGGGTTTCGGACGAAGCCCGCGGCAAGATCGAAGCCAGCCTGAAGTAATCGCGACATATCCCCGGCTCAGGCCTCGTCATCGCGTCCAACGCGACGCGTGAGCCTGAGCTGGCGAATGGCCACAATACCCGAGGCAAGCGCCGTCGGCGGCTCACCATGTCTGCTGGCAGCCCGAGCAAGGAACGCGTCCGATGTTTCCGGATTCTCTCAATCTCTCCATTCGCGGGCCGGTGAACGATTTCATCCAGGCGCTGGTCAGCGGTTATGGCTGGGTCTTCAAGGCGATCAGCGCCGTCATTCTGAAAGCCGTTCTGTTCATCGAATGGATCCTGCGCGGCCTGCCCTGGTGGGTCGTCATCCTCATCTTCATGGCACTTGCCTGGCAGAGCTCCAAGCGCTGGGGCCTGACGGTTGCCGTCGGCGTGCTTCTGTTCTTCGTCGGCGTGCTCGGCCTCTGGGATCTGACGATGCAGACGCTGGCCCTGATGCTGATGGCAACGATCGTCTCGGTCGTCATCGGCGTGCCGATGGGCATCTTCGTCGCCAAGAGCCGGACCGTGCGCAGCATCACCCTGCCGGTGCTCGACGTCATGCAGACGATGCCGAGCTTCGTCTACCTGATCCCGGCGCTGATGCTCTTTGGCCTCGGCAAGGTGCCGGCGATCCTCGCCACCATCATCTACGCCGTGCCACCGCTCATCCGCCTCACCGATCTCGGCATCCGCCAGGTCGATCATGAGGTTGTGGAAGCGGCGACCGCCTTTGGCGGCAGCCCCAACCAGATCCTCTTCGGCGTCGAGCTGCCACTCGCCACGCCGACAATCATGGCCGGCCTCAACCAGACGATCATGATGGCACTCTCGATGGTGGTCGTCGCGTCGATGATCGGCGCCCGCGGCCTCGGCGAGCAGGTGCTGAACGGCATCCAGACGCTCGACGTCGGCAAGGGGCTGGAAGCCGGCATCGGCATCGTCATTCTCGCGATCGTACTCGACCGCATCACGCAAGGCTTCGGCAAGAGCCGGACGGAGGATCCCCGCAATGGCTGATATCGAGATCCGCAACGTCTACAAGATCTTCGGGCAGGACGCGAAAGCCGCACTCGCCATGGCAAAAGAAGGGCTGAACAAGTCCGAGATTCTCGCCCGCTCCGGCTGCAGCATTGGCCTCAACAATGTCAGTCTCACCATCGGCGCCGGCAAGATCTTCGTGATCATGGGCCTTTCCGGCTCCGGCAAGTCGACCCTGGTGCGCCACATCAACCGGCTGATCGAGCCGACCAGCGGCGAGGTCATGTTCGACGGCAGCAACATCCTGACGCTGGATGCCAAGGCACTGCGCACTT
Source organism: Ensifer adhaerens (assembly GCF_020035535.1). Lineage (NCBI taxonomy): Bacteria > Pseudomonadati > Pseudomonadota > Alphaproteobacteria > Hyphomicrobiales > Rhizobiaceae > Ensifer > Ensifer adhaerens. The sequence goes on from NZ_CP083349.1 coordinate 3,044,136, forward strand.
TCCGCATGCACCGCGTCAGCATGGTGTTCCAGAGCTTCGCGCTGATGCCGCATCGCACCGTGCTGCAGAACGTCGTCTACGGCCAGCGCGTACGCGGCCTGCCCAAGACTGAGGCTCGCGACATCGGCATGAAATGGATCGAGACCGTGGGGCTCGCCGGCTACGACGCCAAATTTCCGCACCAGCTATCGGGCGGCATGAAGCAGCGCGTCGGCCTTGCCCGGGCGCTTGCAGCCGACACCGACGTGATCCTGATGGACGAGGCTTTCTCTGCGCTCGACCCGCTTATCCGCGCCGACATGCAGGACCAGTTGCTGCAACTGCAGCAGAACCTTTCAAAGACCATCGTCTTCATCACCCACGATCTCGACGAGGCGCTGCGCATCGGTTCGGAAATAGCCATCCTCAAGGACGGCCAGGTGGTGCAGGTCGGCACGCCGGACGATATTCTGGAACGGCCGGCCAACGATTATGTTGCCCGCTTCGTGCAACGCCGACAGGGACGACCGGAAGCCCATGAATGATAATGTAACCCTCGATGCGCCGCTGACCTGGAGGCAAATCGCGGCGGTGGCCAATGGCGCACCGCTCGCACTTTCCGACGCCGCACGGCAGCGCATCGTCCATGCCCGCAAGGTCGTCGATGCGCTCGTCGAGCGCGGTATCCGCGGTTACGGCATCAATACAGGCGTCGGCGCACTCTGCGACGTCGTCATCGACCGCGAAAACCAGCAGGCGCTGTCGCGCAACATCATCTTGAGCCACGCCTGCGGCGTCGGCTCGCCGCTCGCCCGGCCGGAGGCCCGCGCGGTGATGGCTGCCCAGATCGCCAACTTCGCCCACGGCTATTCCGGCGTGCGCGTCGAAACGGTCGAGGCACTGCTTGCGCTCCTGAACGCCAACCTCATTCCCGACATCCCCTCGCGCGGCTCCGTCGGGTACCTCACCCATGCGGCGGCGATCGGCCTCGTGCTGATCGGCCACGGCACCGTCGATGACGGCAAAAGCAAGATCGGCGGCGCCGAGGCGCTGGCGCGAGTTAGGCTAAAGCCGCTCACGCTTGAGGCCAAGGAAGGCCTGAGCCTCGTCAACGGCACGCCCTGCGCGACCGGACTTGCGGCGCTGGCGCTGTCGCGCGCCGCCCGCCTGTTCGACTGGGCGGATGCGGCAGCGGCCATGACCTACGAAAACCTCGGCAGCCAGGCCAACGCCTTTGCCGCCGCCCCGCTGGCGCTTCGCCGCTCGAAGGGTCTCGAAGAGGTCGGAGCCTCGCTGCGCGATTTTCTCGCCGGCAGCCCGATGCTGGCAGAAACCGCCGGCACCCGCACGCAGGATCCCTTGAGCCTTCGCGCCGTGCCGCATGTGCATGGCGCTGCACGCGATGCGTTCGCCCAGGTCGCCGAAGTGGTCGATCGCGAACTTGCAAGCCTCACCGACAATCCGGCCGTGTCCGGCACGCCTGAGGCGCCGGAGGTGCATTCACAGGCGCACGCGGTGGGTGCTGCCCTTGGCCTTGCCATGGACAGCCTGGCGGTCGCCGTCGCCGAGGTCGCGGCCATTTCCGAGCGCCGGATCGACCGGCTGGTCAATCCGCTGGTAAGCCGCCTGCCGGCCTTTCTCGCCGGCGACAGCGGCGTTTCCTCCGGCTTCATGATCGCACAATACACGGCAGCTTCCCTTGCCGCCGAAAACCGGCGGCTGGCCGCACCCGCAAGCCTCGACGGCGGTATCACCTCGGCGCTGCAGGAGGATATCCTCACCCATGCGACGCCGGCGGCTTGGAAGACGCTTGCGATCGCCGACAATCTCGAAACGATCCTTTCGATCGAACTGCTCGCCGCGGCGCAAGCCTACGACCTGCAGCCAAGAGGTCGCGCGGCGCGCACCGATACGCTCTACCAGCGCATCCGCTCGAAAATCCCCGCTTATGCCGACGACCGTCCACTGAACGGTGATTTCGCCCGCATGCGCACCTTGATCGAAGAAAGCACGCCATGAAGATTCTGCGCGCCAGCAACCACAAGCGCATGCCCTGGAAGAACGGTGGCGGCGAGACGGTGGAGATCGCCGTCTTTCCTGAGAGAGCTTTGCTCGGCGATTTCGACTGGCGTGTGAGCATGGCGACGGTCGCCAGCGACGGCCCCTTCTCCAGTTTCCCCGGCATCGACCGTACGCTCGCGATCCTTGAGGGCAAGGGCATGCGGCTGATGATCGAGGGCCGCGAACCGGTCCTGATGACCGGCGAGACCGCGCCGCTCCCCTTCCCGGCCGACGTGGCAACCTCGGCGACGCTCGTCGACGGTCCGATCGTCGATCTCAATGTCATGACAAGGCGCGGCAAGCTCGCGCATGAGGTCCAGCGCCTGACGATCGACGCCCCCGGTACGATCGAGGGCTCCGTAGAAACGACGCTGCTTCTCTGCCACGCCGGCGCGCTGCGGCTGACCGTGGCCGGCGAAGAAAGCGATCTCGCACCGGGTGACGCGGCGACCCTTCAGGGCCCGGCCGCTATCACCGTCGAGCCGGCATCGACGTCCATTCTCTTCGTGATCCGCATCGACGAGGCCTGATCCGCCGTCGGTGCATCGGCCTTATCCGCGGCTGAGATGCAGCAATGGATAGGGCCGGCCGGCGTCGTCGACCGGCGAGCGTCCCACGATTTCAAACCTCAGGCGCTGGTAGAACCCGACGCCGGACGCGTTCTGCTCGTTGACGTCGACCGTCAACACCGGATGCAGCGATATCGCATGTTCGACGAGCCGCCGGCCGACGCCACGGCCGCGCGCATCGGCATGGACGAACAGCGAGTCGATCTGTGCCCCGCTCATACCCATGAAACCGAGCGACTGATCGTTCTCGTCAGCCGCAATCCAGAACTCGGCAGCCGGCAGATACTGGTCGCGAACCATCACCTCGATGGCAGCGAAGTCCTCCGGCGTCAGGAAATCATGGGTGGCGAGAACGGCGCTGCGCCAAATCTCGAAGGTGCGCGGAAAATCGTCGGGACGAGAGGGGCGAATGGAAATGGTCATGCAACAATCACTTTGGAAATGGGACGCCGATGGGAATGGCGGCACTTCAGGTTCGGCCGAAGCAGTGCGTGGGGCGCGCCAGAGGTGAGAATGTCCGAACTTGAATCCCGTCCGGCAACAAGCGCGCACCTTAATCGAGAGCGCGCCGATCGCAAGCCATTTGGCCAGTCGTGCTTTTGAGGCAACCCGGTTAAGTTTTCGGTAACCATATCTCATGTTCCCCGGGGAACAGCACAATTGACGCCACACGATAGTCTGCATGTCACGGTTCTTAACCACACATCAACGAACGCAGGGACTGGAGGACAAGGACATGATCAAAACCGCTTTCGGCGTCAACGTCACCGTACTGGTCTTCTCGATCACCGTGATCGCCATCATGCACTTCGCCCTGTCCCAATATCGCGCAGCCGAAATCGCCAACATCGACCTGCCGGACTACACGACGATCACGTCTTCGATCAGCAGGTAATCGTTTCGGTTTCCGACAGTTGCTTCGGGAAACGGCTCTCAACCCGTTGCGATGAGCGCCAGCTTCCGACCGCTACCGCAAAGCTCAATTTCCGCCGACGCAATCCCAGAGCCTTGCAACCGCGGCCGGCGCGCCTTTCAAGTCGACCCTGACCTCAGCGTTACCGAGACGGAGCATGAGTTGGACGCTTTGCTCGATTGGCGCCTGGAAGCCACCTTCCTCACTCCCGCTTCGCACGACCAGTTGCTGCGGCGTGAGAACCTCGACACTGACTGCGGAATAAGGCTTGCCATCGAAAAGCAATTCGGCGTTCGGAGGCGTCTCAGTCTTGAATGACCAGGCTTCGTTGTAAAATCCAAGATCAAATGCCTCGTTGACGTTCGCATAGACCATGAAGGTCGTCGCTCCATCGGTGTCTCGCGACATCACGCAGCCATTTGCGCTGTCGCCCTTCAGGCGCGCACCACTCCAAACGCCGAACTTGAAAGCGCGATCCGCGTCCTTGGCAGTCTCCTCGATCCCATAGTTCAGGAGCTTCGGCGGCGTGCCATCCGTCCTGAATTGCAGGACGTAGGCACCTTTCTCGGCATCAATACCTTCGCATTTGGTCGTCGCCGGCCCTTTAAACGGATTCTCGTAGAAACATCCACCGCTCACCTCTTTCGAGCTTATGGGCTCGCCGTCCTTGCCGCGGTTCACGATGACCTTGTCGACACTCTGCAGCTGGCTGTCGGCATTCGGCTTTTCACCTTCGATGCCGCTAAAGGTAATGGCGCCGCCAGAGCCGATATTCACGGTGAAGCCCGTCCGGCCAGTGCGGTAGATAGACTGGATAAGCCGACCGACGCAGGTTGCCGTCAGGTCTTCGCCGGCAACGACCAAACGCTCGCAGGTGCCGGTCACCGTCGCCACGCCAGTCAGGTCGCCCATGCCTTGCGCGGCGGCCGGCAGACCGACTAGGCCGCCCGCCATCACGGTTGCGGCCATCAGACCGGAACGGAGGCTGGCCGTCGCACGCATTCTCATCTCCATAAATCGCTCGAATATCCACGGTTGCAATTCAAGCTATAAAGCATTTGGCTGATCCGCCAGTGCCGTCAGCGCCCGTATGAAGTGGATTGAGCGATGGATTATGATACGGAACGCTGATCGATGAACCCGTGCTCGGAAGAAGCGCGAGCAGAACGTGCAGAAAGGCCAGACAAAATGACGGATCCGCAAAGCGAGCTGAAGCTCAGTGCCTTCAAGTTCCACGAACAGGCGGTCCGCGCATCCGTCGGCAGCAAACAGCTGACACTCGACGCCCTCGAACTCGGCGGAGAAATCTTGGTCGTTCTGACATGGCTCGGCAATTCCGAGAAGGGCATGCGCAAACCCGAATATGTCCTGCCCTTGAGCGCGGTGGCCCATCAGGAACTGGGCAACGACCCGGACGCAAAATACAAATGGGCCATCGCCACGCCGTTGCCCCAATCGCTTTTCGACGGCACCGCATCACGGCCGTTCAGAAGGCAGTTCGGAGTCAAGAGCGGGCCGGCTCTGACATTGCCGCTGGAAATCAAGTAACCGTGAAGTGGCACCAAAGCTGCCGGCATCGATGATTCTGAAGGCCCTATCTCGCCTTGGGTACGTCATTCGGGAATATGGCGTGAGCAAGAGGGATAAGCCATGCATCGACCAATGCCTCGCCTGTCTTCGTCATTTGCCATCGGTCGTTTTGCCAGATGAGATGACCTTCCGCTTCGAGAGCTTCCGATATGGTGCATCTGCGGCAAACCAAGCGCTTGAAGTAGATGTCGATTAGTCGGGAGAGTTGTGCTGTCATTTAGACCTCCAGTGTTGTCTGGAAGGTCTGATAGCGCTTGAAAGGTTGCCGTCGCCAATCGACGCCGAGGATCGCTTTTTTGTAGATCGAAAATTCTAAAAGCCGGTGTCAAAAAATCAGAAACGCGTGGCGCGCTACAGCGGCAACAATCAGAGGAAGAAATGGTAGCGGAGGACCGTCTCACGCCATCCCCCCGTTTCTCAATCAGGCGATTGGTCGCATGATTGGCGGTCCCGAGCGCGGCTTGAGTACCGGTACCGATTTCTGATAACTGGTGCCCAGTTGAGGCAACTCTGGGGAGGTACCGTTGACCGGCAAAGTGATTTTTCTATCCCATATTCATCAAGAGAGTAAGTTGGCAGTCGAATTCAAGACAGCCATCGAGGATGAATTCAGCGGGTTCGTAGACGTCTTTGTCTCTTCTGACGGCACATCGATTCCCGCGGGAGCAAATTTTCTCAATCGAATTGAGCAGGGTCTAGTTGCTTGCGTCGGCGCGATCTATCTTATCAGCCCGAATTCGGTAAATCGAAACTGGATAAACTTTGAACTTGGGGCAGTATGGATCCGGAATGCTATTGATATTGCCTCGGGGAAACAGCCAATTCCTGCAATACCGATCTGCCACTCTGGTATCAAACCTTCCGCTCTACCGATCCCCTTGAACAACCTCAACGCTATCGTTGGAACCGAAGCCTCCCAAATCGAAAGCGCATTTCGCTCACTACAGACAGCAGTTGGCGCCAAGGGAAGACTGAAAACCGACTTCGACGCGCTGGCCGCTGCGGCAATCTTGTTCGAGCGCAATTACACCCTTGGCGACAACATTGCGAAGATGATGGCGTTGGGAGTGGAGAAAAATCAGCGCAATGTTGCTATCGACTTCGCGAGATCCAACGCAAATTCTTCATCCATTACAATGAACTTTGCCGACCTGGATATGCCGAGCGTCGACGAGATAATCAGAATGGAAAAAGGCGTTCTCAAGGGTATTATTTCTACTAAGATTAATGGATCCGGGATCGGCTTTGGCTCGGCAGGAACACGTAATATCGCGAACTTAGAAGTATCGGTCGATCCGAAATTGATCATTGAATTTGCTGAGATGATCAGAAACGCAGCATAGGTAGCGTGGACCGCCATACGCGATCCCCCATATATTTCATTTGGCCGTTTCGACGCCTAGCTGACCAACTTACGGTGCGACTTGGATGGACCACTGATCCATCAGCGTAAACATGTTCGGACCCTCAATCCTGCGACGTAACGGCCGCTTGTTACGCCGATGAATCATTATGAGGTCGAGAGGAAAGCCTACCTCGATGGGATAGCTTGCCATCTTCTTAAGAGTCGTCTGGAACGCCCAAAGGTCAGCAGGAAGTCGATTGCCTTGAATTAGTGCTTGCGCTGTTTCAGTTGCGATCGCTTGCGCTACCTCGGTATTCGTACCGAGCCCTGTGACAAAGCCGGGCTCATCTTTAACTAGATACTGATCGAGCCCAGGGGCATTTACAAAATATGTCGGTCGCCTAGACTTGAACCCGGCGGCCAGGCTGAAGACGTTTTGTGGGGTGATACGCTCTGCAAGCGCCTGCGCAATGTAGCGCTCATTCACCTCTATCGAACCCTTGACGATAGCGTCATTTAGATCCTTCAGGTCACCAACCCGGGGCAACTTGGGCTCAATTTCATCATTCGCAGTCGAATACCCTCCAGTCGCCCATGCCGCACGATCTCGCCAGATGCGAATTTTGTCTACTGGCACTGATTTGATCTGCCGAGTCGCGACCGTGTGCGAGCGCGTATCGGCCGCCAAAACAACGGCATCGACACCCGTTACAGCCAATAGAATTGTCATCTTGTTCCTAAACTGCGCTGGTAACCGAAAGAAGCGTGCAACGCGACGCCTCAATCAGTCACCTTATATTTCTAGCCGGCAACCGTGCAAGGCGGAGCATGTCCCACATTGTCGTGCGGATGAGCTGATGGCAATGTACGCCTAACCAAAACAAAGTGGAGCGCGATAGCAATGCTGTTGGAATGGACGCGTCCAGGTACCTTCATCGGAAGCAGGCTCCGTCAAAAGACCGATATGGAGCACCGTCAGGATCGCGAAGCGCAGCAACACTTCCGTCGCATAGAAGAAAGCCTCATTGACGCGAATATTTGTATGAACTTTTACAAAGAAGCGGAGAGAAATAGCTGGGGGTCTGAAGCGGAAGCAGACCAACCGGCAGCCTCAAACGAGTTCGACGCCGAGCATGGTCCGGTCGCGTCTCACACTCAGGCGGGAAGTGAGCGATATGCCGAAGTACTCGCGGCATCAACACGGCGACGATGGGACGAAGGTCAGCTTCCTGATAGTCACAAGAATAGATTGGTCCATATTTATGCCCAAGCTTTCATATCCGCTATCGATATGTTCGGTCGACTCTTGGAGCAGACCATACCTCCAGACGGCAAGGAACAAGCGCTTTCTGAAATCGTGGACGAATTTAGGTCGAATCATCCTCACGTTCGTGGTGTTCGAAATACCATCCAGCACATGGATGAACGGTACAAAGGACTGAAGCGCGAAAGAGGTAGACTGTCGCCAATAAATCTTCAGGAGGGAATGCTAATGCTTTCTATGCCGACAAGCGAGACCTATGGTGGAACGATGGACAACGGCGCCTATGGTCAAGTGGAGATTTCCTTCTACACTCTTCTATCGATGCGTGACGCATTGATCAAACTGTACGACCTATACGAATGGGATCTACAGCCGCACCCTATGCCAGACTAATTGGCAAGCGATGTCATTGGCATAAATCTACACTAAGAATGGCAACCGGAGGCGGGCCACCTGAAGTGGCCGAAATCAATTACTTACGCGAAGGCTGGACACTCACATGTCCAGCCTTTTCATTATGTTTTTTCTCAAGAGTGTCCAGCCTCCGCGACCCTGATTTCATAGACTTCAGCCGGCCCTTCCATCTCCCGCACGCCCTTGAACGAAGGATGCCGGAGCTTTCCGTCTTGCGTCCACGCGCGATACTCGATGTCTGCGACGAGCATGGGCCGACAGAAGAACGGTCCCTTGCGAGCCAGCGTGACCGCCGGCTTGTCGGCAGGGATCGAATTGAGAACTTCGCGAAGCATCGCCGACTCCTGATAGGTCCAGCCTGTTCCGCACCCACCGACGTAGACGAACCCATCTTCCTTTCTCGCCGCCAGCAGCAGCCTGCCGATCGCTCCAGGCAAAGATGACGGCTCGTAACCGACGATCAGAAATGCATCTCGACGTACGCATTTGATCTTGAGCCACTCTGGCCGGCGACCTGACCGATAGGGCGCATCCCGACGCTTGGCGATGATGCCTTCGAGGCCGAGATCGCAAGCAACGCGGAAGAATTCCGCGCCATCGGCGTCGACCTCCTCAGAAAGGCGGATCGCCCCGTCGCGGCCGACCAGAAGCTGCTCGAGATGATGCCGGCGTTCGGCGTAAGGCAGCCTGCGCAGGTCGCGGCCGTCGAGATAGAGGAGATCGAAAGCGAAGAGGAGGATTTCGCCGGGGCCGTGCACACCCGGCCGGCGCCCGAGGGCGCGCTGCAGCAAGCCGAAGTCGGATCGGCCCTTCTCGTCGAGCACGACGGCCTCGCCGTCAATGATCGCAGTGGTGGCGCCAAGGGTTGGCGCATCTGCTGCAATGGAGGGGAAGCGGTCAGTCCAGTCATGGCCGCCGCGCGTCAGGATGTGGATCCGACCGGGCTCGATATGGAGCGCTGCGCGATAGCCGTCCCATTTCACCTCGAAAGCCCAAGCGGGGCCCGCGGGCGGCTTGTCGACCAGCGTTGCGACACAAGGATCTACGCGGATCGGCATCGGATCTGCCGTCAGCGCTGGAGGCGGTTTCTGCTTCACGGTTCTGGCCATGCGGCCATTAACGCACAGTTCCGCGAAATCGTCTCATTGACTCTTGCGCCAATGAGAACACATTAGGAACAAAATCCCATCGGAGCGGAGACCGTGACAGAAAAGATCGAACTCAAATATCGCTGGCGACGGCTGCCGGATGACCCGGAAACCCTCTTCCATGGCGACGACGGCGACCGTCGCATGGGCCGCGTCGAGAAAGGCGTCACTGGAAGCCACTATCTGTGGTTCATGAACTTCCAGCATGGTGTCAACGATCCCGCCATCGCCGTTACCTTGAACGGCGCCGCCGAGAGCGCGAGAGAAGCCGCAGCAGCCTGCGAGCGCTGCTATGAGGCCGTATTGAATGCCACATGGCCAGGAATGACGGTGGCACTGCGCGACCGCCTTCTGGGGCACGAGCAGGACATGAAGGATCGCAAGGCGCAGTGGGAAAGAGAGAAGCGCCGAGAGGAGATCGGCTTGACGGTTATCCGCTAGAAACGGTCAGACCTTTCCGATGATGACGAACACGATCCGCCGGATGGCCTCGGCGAAACTCACGCCCAGCGCCATAGCGGCAATACCGGTGACGCCGAGCGCGCCGATACCCATCAACTTCCAGCGCTTCACGTCGTCGGTAACTGGCTTCATCTCCGAGACGTCTTCCCCGATCGTGGCAACTGATGCCTCGACGTGTCCGACACGGTCGACAAGCTGATCCATGCGCTGATGCACGGCGGCGCGGCTGGTCGCCGCCTTGTCTTCCGCCCGCATCGATCCTTCTTCTAAACGCCGAATAGATTCCTGCAGGCTCCGCATGCCTGCCACCAGCTCGCCGAGCTGGCGATGTACTGCCGCATCTTCAGATGGCGCCATTAGCCCCGTACCCCGTGCCTCTCACATTCCGCCTTTGTCCAAACCGTCGCGGCGCAAACGCCGACGACGGTCCGGTCAATCTTCCGCTGATCTTCCGGCGTCGCCCCTCGCGCACCGATTAGATCAGTGCCGACCACCCGCCGCAGGCCGTCGACACTTGCCGGCGCGGAAGTCCCACAGCCCTGGAGGGCAAAGGTCAAAGCGAGAGCGGACATCGTCCGCAGTGCGACCAGCTTCATTGTTCTGCCTTTCGATGGAGGTTCTGACATCGTCGCCGCCTCGCCAGTAGATCCAGAGGAGAAAGCTGGCGACGGTTGCAAGCGCGGCTACAGCCGCAATAGCGCGTGGCGTAGTGAACATCACGCATCCTCCCAATCCGGGATCTCGACAGTCTGGCCGGCCAGTTCATGCGTGCAGTCGCCAAGAAACTGGATGCGGCCATCCGTCACGAAAGAGTGGCAGACCGAGCACTTGAATGGGGCCAGGCCATCAGGATGTTCGGCGTTGTAGGTACACCAGCAACTCTTGCCTTCCTGACCGGGCACATAGTGTCCGGAGCGGACCAAGACAGACGGCGTGAACGTCGGAAGTTCCGGGTCTCCGTTGTAACCCCAGCGTGGCCCAGGCCCTTCGCCGATACAGACCTGATGAGCGCCGTCGCAGCCAGGACACCAAAACATGAGCCGGCCGCCTTCGACGCTTCGGAGCTTTTTTGAGAGAGCAGCCATCACGCCATCCTCTCAACCTGTTTCGCGACCGCCTTCCGGTCGGCGTTCTTCCGCCAATAAAGGAAGCCGGCGATGCCGCCGAGAGCGAGGAGAAGGATCAGCAGGTTCTGCCAGGGAATCCCACCGATCGCGGTGAGGATCGACGCGCCGCCGCCGCTGACGGCCGGGACGATGACCTCTTTCGACTTCCACCACGGCGCATCGAGGCTCGGCGGCGTCACCGGGACGGGAACCGGTACCGGCTTCTCCTCGGTCACCGGCGCTACCTTAACCTCCGGCCTGGCAGCCTCGCCCGGTGTGAGCGCTACAAGCGCCTTGTGCATGGCGGATCGCGTCTTCGGGCCAACGTCGCCGTCAACATCGAGGCGCTGATCAGCCTGGAACTGCCGAACATTGTCGGCGCGATAACCGAGAAGGACGAGCGAGATCCGCGCGAGTCGGTCGAAGCGGTCGGCCAGACCATTCTTCCCACCGTTGATCTTCTTCGTGATCGTCTCGGCGTCGCCCTCATCGGCCCAACGGTTCAGTCCACGGGTGTCCCAGTAAAACAAGGGGACGAGCCCTTCCCAAGGGTCGGTGTTGACCGCTTCCGGATCCTTAACGAAGTCCGGGCAGGCCAAACCGGCAGCGCAGCACCAATCTCGGAACTGGCGATAGTTGTCCTTGCCGGTCAACTGCATGCCGGTACGGCCGCGATAGAGATAGCCGTCGCCATCCTTTTCCGGCGTGTTGCCGAGATCAGGGCGAGTGTCGTAACGCTGCTGCGCCGGCGTCGGCCCCCAGATTTCGCGATCGTACCTGAAGTCGCCGCTTTCGTGCATCAACTGCGCGAAGTACTGGGCGAGCCGGTGCGGTCGATCCATCCCGAACTTGCTGCCGTATTTGTCCAGAGCCACAAGCACGGACGCAAGGTTGCTCTCGTTCACTTTGCCCTTCGAGGCATCGCGAACCTGCTGAGCGGTGATGACATTCATCGGTTACTCCTGATTGTTGTTGGGGGGGGGTGGCAGGCAACGAGATTAGGCGACGGGAAGAGTTTTCCCCGGCCACGTGGCTCACCTTTGTTGTTTGAGATAGGCTCGTTGCCTACGGATTGAGGTCCGTGCTACGGGACAACCAGCCAAGGGAGGGAAAGAGATGTACGTAAAAGCACTCACACCTGAGGAAGAGGGCATGGAGCTAATCAACGAGACGCCGGAAGCTTTGCGCTACCGCGGCGCTGACGGACGAACTGCTACCGTGTTCAAGAGCCACGACATGGGGCCGTCTGAATACGACTATGATCCGAATAAGGCCGAAACCGCTCGCACTGCCTCTCCAAGCGATCAGCCGATCGTTTACGAAAATCACGACATGGGCCCATCGGCCGGAGACTATGATGCAAACTGAATTTTCTAAGCTTACGGATGACCAGTGGTTTGACAAAGTCATCGGCAAGGATGGCCCTGCCCTGTTCGGCCTTCCTGAAGATCGCATTCAGATCAGCACCACCGGGCGAGCCGGAGAACCAGTTCTCCGTGATGGTTTTCGGTTCTATCAGTTCGCCCGCAGGATGCTGCAGGAACATGGCAACGGTCTGAGTGAGGACACTGCCGTTATGGACTTTGGCTGCGCCTGGGGCCGTATCCTTCGGTTCTGGCCCCGCGATATCCAGGCGAAGAACCTCTTCGGCTTTGAAGTTCAAGAGCGCTTGCTGGACTACGCCCGCCAGCAAGTGCCGGCTGCAACGTACCGTGTCAGCCAGACGCGGCCGCCGCTTCCGAACAACGGCCAGAAATTTGACCTGATCTATGCGTTCTCGGTCTTTTCCCATCTGCCGGAAGCGCTGACCAACGAGTGGATCGAAGAGTTTTCCAAGGTGTTGAAGCCGGGCGGCATCGCATGCCTCACCACCCGACCGCGTGCTCACATCGAGATAGCCGGGACGGCTGCAAGCAAGGGCGCCCATTCGAGTTTCTATGCTGGCCTGATCACTGACAAAGACGAAGCTCTCGCCAGCTACGACAAGGGAAACTTCATCTTCTATCCGGCAGATGGTGGCGGCTCCCTCAGTGCTGCCGATTATGGCGAAGCCATCATCCCGCTAGCCTATGCCGAAGCCAACTGGTCTCAGCACCTTGAGGTATTGGGGTTCTTTGAGAGGTATTCGGAAACCTACCTCCAACCGTGCTTCGTGCTCAGAAAGCCGCGTTGAGTTTGTGTAAATGACCCCGAAAGCAGTATTCCCCGCCCACGCGGCAACCAAACTCCAGCTCGCCAAGGTTATCCCGCCCTACATGAAATTCGTGTGCGGCGATTACACATATGGAGCCCCGCGGCTCCTGACCACGAAGGACGACGCGCCCCGCATTCTGTCCATAGGCAACTACTGCAGCATTGCTGAGGAAGTGACGATGTTCGTCGGCCGATTTGGCATCCACAAGATGGAAACCCTGACAACGTTCCCGTTGGGAATGTCCCTGCCAGGCCATGATCTGAAGGCGCTCGGCGGACTGAACACCCAGAAGCTTCCCGACAACCTGGACCTGATCATCGGCAACGATGTCTGGATAGGCTATCGAGCGATCATAAAGGCAGGTGTTACGATCGGAACCGGCGCTGTGATTGGCGCCGGCGCCATCGTGACGAAGGACGTTGCCCCTTACTCGGTCGTTGCCGGCTCGCCAGCCCGCCACATCAAATATCGGCATGAGGAGCATATCCGAGCAGGTTTACTGGAGAGCGGATGGTGGGAATACACGCCTGACGAATTGGCCGGTATTTTGGGCGATGTAACCCTGAGCACCGACATGGAAAAGATAGTCAAGCGTTTGCGCGATCACAAAAACCCATAGGTAGGTCTATGCGCTTGGCGAAAACTCGCGGGTGAAGGCGTCGGGCTTGATCATTACCGGCTCCGCATTATCGCCAACAACGATCCAATCGTTGGGGCAGACGGTGGCAACGCCTTCCTTAGTGGAAATGTTGCCGTGATAGTGCATCGGCTTTCCGCACTGCGCGCAAGGCCACTCGCCGACAATCGCTGGGTTTCTGAACGGCAAAACTTCAACGCCACCTGGCGTTTCGTCGCCGACTTTAAACCAAGGCAGCGCATCAAAGACGCTGCTAGCTTTGTTTTGAAATTTCGCCATTGTCTTCCGTCCTTTAGAGGTTCTTAACGGCAACTTCGGCCGTAACTTGTAACGTGAGAGCGGCAGCTCCGGCGACCACGACGCGGAGTTCGCCGGAGATCTGCGAAGAAGACGTTGCAGTGACCATCAGACTATCCCACTGCAAGTTTGCGTCGAAAGCAATTCTGACGGCCTGAAACTGCACGTCCTTGACATCCGGCGTGAACGGCAGGCCGTGATTGAACGTAAACGTCTTCCGCCCTGTCGAAGCCACGTCAACCGCAGTCCCCAACGCGATCTTATTGTATGTTACTAAACCGAGAACATCGCGAACGCCGGTTCCAGTGCCGCTATCGACAAGGGCAGTTGTGACGGATAGCGCTTCCCCGCCAAGGATCTTGGCGGCAGTTACCCCGCCATCAACTCGAAAGCATGTCGTTGAGTTTCTGCCGATGCACCCAATAAGTTGCGTTCCGTCCGCATCCCATCCAGCCGACACATCCGCAATCAAGCGGTAATCGATATCGCAATCCCACATGAGATTACCCTGGTGGATCATGTTCGGCGCCGACGCCCTATGCCCTTCGGCCATACCTTTGCCTTGGGAATTAATAAGCCGGGCGCCCTTGCCGATTGTACGGAAGCAAACGGTTTCTGCATTGCGCCCATTACCAAGGACGCGGCAATTATCGACGATAGTCGGGTTGACGCTTTCGGCAAAATCAAGCGCGTATTGCGCCCGAATACCCACACGGGCGCCGGTAAACACATCAGTGTACTCGACATCGTTGTCGTTGACCCGCCAGCCGCCTCGCACGTCAATGCCCGATTGTGGCGAAAGGAAATCATTGCCGCCGTCGCCGCAATTGATAATTCGGACCCTTTCGATGACGTTGCCCTTCGAGAGAGTGGCAAAGTCTTTTGCGTCGAAACCATCCGCCTTGCAGCCGCTGATCGTCATGTCATGAACGTGGCAGTTCTTGAACCCGAGAGGCAAGCCATCGCCGCCTTCATAGGCAGCGCCGTAATAGGCTGAGTTGTAGATCCAACCTCCGCCCAATTCGACGTCTTCAGAACCAGTGAACGCGATAAAGCCCGCCGGGTGATCCTTATCGCCGGTGGCCGGTGTCTGGTTCGACCCGTTCATATCGATCTGCCATCCATTCCCAATCACCCGGGAATTGCGCACAGAGATAGCCGGGATAGGCACGCCAATACCGGACATGCTCAAATTGAACTGGCCTACCTGGATGGCGTGACAGTTTTCGCCGTTGCCAACCTTGAGCACCACACCTTGCCCGAGACGGAGTGTGATGTTGTCGTAAGGGATCCAGATCGCACGGCGGTTCGCCCACCAATTCGCATCGCTTTCGCTAAGCCCCGGATAGCTTGCAGATGGATAAGGATTGGTGTTCCCGAGAAGATAGGTGCCTGGTCGGTCAACCCGAACCTCGCCGCCGCCTCTCATGTGCTGCACTAAGATAGCGGCGTTGAATGCTGAAGAGTTGATGGCCGCCGCTGCACTTGTGGCCGCACCAAGCATCTCAGCAAAGATCACTGGCTCGTCGATCACCCAATAGCCGCCGTTCGTGCCATCCGTAGACTCATCAGGCATGAACCGATCAGTCGAGCGGAAATAGGACAGAGCCGGATAGGACCCGAGATTAGCAAGACTTTCGCGCCGGTAGTTGGCGCCACCGTTGCGGTTTGCCGTCGCATAGAACTGGGTACGCAGGCGCTTGTTCCTGGCCGCGATCGTCGCGCCTTGTGCGGTCGACACGTCAGCGAAGATGGCCCCAACCTGAATGTTGTCCTGAGCCGCGCCCTTGTCGTCGAGGTCCGCAAGGTTCTGAGGCTTCTGCATTGCGCCTTCGATCCGTGCGTCGTCGCCGGCTGCAACCGTACCCGTGCCCGTTCCGACGTCACCGGGTTGAAGCGCCGTCTCGGCCAGACTTCCTTGCTCGAGCGAAGCCGCACCGATGTTGGACCTTATCACGGATTTATCTTCATCCGAGAAATCCTGCGACGCATCAGAGCGCAGAAGGCCCAGCCCACCAAGCGCATCGACGAGCAAACTACGGTCGCCTCCGGGATATGCAAGATAATTGGTGAGAGGATTTTCTGACATCAGTTTCCGCCTTGGCGAGCTGTCGGAAGACGCTCGTCTATGTGTTCAACCAGAGAATTTTTGTTGGCGCAGAAGTTCAATATTCGATGACGACAAGCCCATTTGCGCCTGGTGCACCGGCATAAGACCCGGCCGACCCGCCATTGCCGCCGCCCCCAGGGAAGAGACCGGGGGCACCGACGCCTCCAATCGAGATCGTCGGCGACCCAGAGCCCATTCCCGCACTTCCACCTATGCCCGCCGCCGGCGTCGTCCCGACAAGGAATCCGATACCGGCGCTCGCTCCAGAGACAGAAAATGGCCCGGAGCCAGTGCCGCCGACTCCGGCTTGGCTCGTCTGGAGAGCGTTGTTCCCGGCGTAGCCTCTTCCGCCGCCCGTCGCGCTGATAAGGCCACCGAATGACGACGACCCACCATTCTGCCCATCCGTCGGCGTGGAGGCTCCACCCGCCCCCCCACTGCCGACCGTGACGGCGATAACCTGACCTGGAGTAACCTCGACGATACCTTCGGCATAGCCAGCGCCGCCGCCACCGCTGCCAGCGCCATTGGCGCCGAATGATCCACCCGCTCCACCGCCGCCGCCCCATACGCGCGCCTTGACGCGGTACACGTCGGCAGGAACAGTGAAGCTTCCGGACGCCGTAAACTGCTGGGTATTGCGGGCGGGAATGTTGGCCGGCGAGAAATTTGCGATCTGGAATTTTGCGCCATCGTAGACCAGCAGCGCGTCCTGTCCTGCAACCAGATCGTTAGCCCTGGTCGGGGCACCGTTGGCTCTCGCTATACTCTTTACGCCCGCTCCGAAGTTCGCCGTCGAAGCGCCGGTAACCGCATTGGCAACCTTGATGCTGTAAACGCTTCCCTGCTTGTACTCGCTTACAGCAGGAACAACGGATGCAACGATCGCGTTGGCACTGCCAGTGTCTGTCCCGACATGAACGAGCGTCTGCTCAGCAGGCAATGCATCGAGCAGCTGGAAAAACTCGCCATCATAAGAGAAGGCGACCAGATCGCCGTCAGACCATTCTCCCCCGGCAAGCGCGCCGCCGCCTCGCCGGACAATACCAACAACTGACAGCCCCGCTACCCGCAGCGTTGCAGGTCCAGTTGGAGCCAGGGACGCCAGCACAATCAGCGGCATGCCGACGATGTCAGAGTAAGATGACGGCGCAGGATTGAGAGTGACGACAATCGCGTTCGCAGTACCCGTTGCTTCTGCGAAGTTCATTTTCTGGCTCTGAATAGCCTTCGCCAGCTGCAGCAGATCCGCCGGCGCGAACCCGGATTGGCTGATGACATCGACGATTTCCCGCTGCGGATCTTCGATTGCCGCCGCTGGAGGCACGGACCCCCTGATCGCAGCCGCCGTATTTCGGTCGACGTAGGGCGCGTCCGCATCAGTGGAGCCAAAAGGCGCATGATATTTCATTGGTGTTCCTCAAAGCTTTAGATTGCACCGGATATCAGGTAGCGACCGTCACCATCGGTGAGGCGGTTGCCTTGCCCATCGATCAGGTATGCGAAGAAGGACAGCACCGGCGTTGTCCATGCCGGCGAGATGCGATTCAGGATGCAGAGCAAACGCTCCCCATCGCCGATATCGAACAAGGGATCGACGCTAAGTTCGCTTTCCCCGACGCGGAAATAATCGATGGCCAGATCAAAAACGCGCGCGATCCAGAAGGATTCCTGACGGATATCACCAAGGGTGTGTTCTCCGCCGCATTCCGAAAAGCCGCATTCAAACATAGCCGGCTCCTCGATCGAGATCGAAAAGCCATAGGAGCTCGCAATCCGGATGATGTCGCCAGGCGTGACCGTCGCCTGACTGAGGACTTTGGCTTCCAGCGCGCGAAGCCGTTCGGATCGTGTCGACGGCCCCTCAATGCACGTATCCGGAAGCCCGTACTCCGCCTCCCATTCCGGCAATAGATCAAATACACCACCACTCACGGTCGCTTCGCGCCAAAGCTGAAAGGCCCGGGCGTAGAGCCATTCGAATGAGTCGATCAGCACGCGAGTAAAGCGGGCGAGATTGCTATTCAGGCTCACCGCCTGACCGTCTGGCGATCCCCACGCCGCCCCCTGTGGCCAGAGCGATATCGCCGCCGAGACGAGATCATCGTTACTTGGCATTGACAGGCTGTCTTGGGGAGCAGGAACGGAGACCGGCTGAAGCCCGATCGAAGCAAGCGTCGTCACCGTGTTAAGAGCCGGGTCACGCGCCATAGGTCACGACCCCCAGAACCGGAAACTGCCCATCCGTGAGGACGATGTCGCCCGATGGAGCAAGCAGCGTATGCCGGTCTTCACCCGTGGTCTGGGAAATCGTCTCAGAAATCCACGACCGCGACAGGACGAACACGTTTGCCGGAATGCCAGGCCTGCACCGATCACGAAACATTGCCGTCAGGTTTTCGGAAATACGCGCCCGCAGCTCCTCCGTATCCACGGAAAGCCCGGATATGGTGATATCGACCGGTCGTGCGATCGGGGCCTGGGCAACGCTGTCGTCAACCCTGATCAGCCTTTGTGCATCGATCGCCGCCTGCACTGCATCGACGTCAGCAGGCAACGGGATCAGATTGGGGCGACCTTCGAAGAGAAAGAAGACGACAACGAAACCCGGTGACTGCGTATCCCGATAGGCCCAGGCTTTCGCGACTCCAGACACGGATAGTGCAATGCGTTCGTAATCAGTCAGCGTGCCACCACCTGGCGGGTTGCGCTTGCGCTGAAGTCCTCGCGTTCGCAGCGATTCATCGCTTTCGATGTCTGCACCACCGCCAATACCGCCAGCCGCCACAGCCCATTGCGTATCGAGATCGGGCCACAAACCAGGATCGGCAAGTGTCATTGCGCCGTCCGCATCACGATTGGCAGACGCTGCAAACTCGAGCGACGTCACCGCCAGACTTAGCTGTCCCCCGGCCGCCGCTGTCGCCGGCGCCGTCGAAACATAGGTGTTTCGACCAGACACAAAACGGATACCGGCGGGGTAGACGGTGCCCGCAAGCCCCAGTCCTTCAATCACACCAGACGCCGATGCCGCCGGCCGGCGATAGATACCGACATCTGATGCATGCAGAGCAAGATACGGACCGCTCGCGGTCGACAGAAACAACTGTCGCGCCAGCCAGCCCATCCGCAGTTCGAATTCGTGACTGATGCCCGCCAGCACCTTTCCGGTCACCGTCACGAAGTTGTTTGCCAGTGCCGAATCCGTGCCCGGCAGGTATTGTCGAAAGGCGCCACGAACGCGCGCAGAGGTCTCGCCGAGAGAGCGGATCGTCCAGGCCATGAAAATTCCTCGAATGAAGATGGGCGTCAGCGCGCCAAAGGACTGACGACGCCGTCGAGCTGCCGCCACATGATGTCGAACTTGCGCTCGTAGACGCGCGCACCATCCCGCCCGTAGAGAGAGGCGGTGTAGTCGACGCGGCTCGCTGTTCTATCAACCGAAACCTCGACCCCGACCGAGGCGACCGCACCCTGGTCGATGAGCGGCTGCAGCGCCTCGCGAACATAGTCTTCGACCACAGTCTCGATACCGTCGAAGATGCCACGACGGCGCAGAAGCCACAGGCGGGAGCCAAGCGGCTGCTCGTCATTCATCAGGTCGAAACTGTCACCGATCCAGCCGCGGTTGTCCTCACCATCCCGAAGCTCGCTAGCCTCGACGCGTCGATCAGTCTGAAGGTGGATGAGTACCTGCGTCGCCAGCCCCTGTTCGGCCCGCAGATCTCCGGGCGCTTCCGCGTGATCGAGAGGGTTGACGGCCAGATCTCCGGCCACGCCATCCCAGAGCAGGTCCGGCGAACGATACGGCTCTTGCTGTTCTTGGATGGGGACAATTCTGACCATGGATCACCCGCCCGCCGGTACAGAGGTCTGCGAGCCGCCCGGGGATACGCCGCCATGTCTATGCGTTTTATCCACCGGCACACCATCGTTCCAGATTCCGCCGCCGTACACCTTCAGGCCTTCGTCATCGATAACCACCGATACTCCACCCTTCCTGATCGTGAAGGACGATCCCGCAAGATCAAACGTGACCCCGTCGCCCATGACAAACTTGATGATGTTGCCGCTAGAATCGTAAAGCGCCGTGCCGCCCTGCGGCAAATCTTCCGGACGGCTGCCGGGGTTTTCGCCACCGATCAGAAAAGCCAGGTCTGGATTTTCCGGCATTGGAAACAACAAGCCCTTCGCGCCCTTGACGGGCATCGAGGCAAAGCCATGTGGCTCAATGCGATGAATAGAGGTCCATGCGTCTCCGAAGGCGCCCCGGCCGGAAGCAAACTGCTGTCCGCCACGCTCTTCAAGACGGCCATCGAATTCGAACCGCCTCATTCGTCCTCATACTCCGCTTCGATAATGCCCGGGGCTGCATAACCCGCCGAAGTCTTGCCGCGCGGGTTTTCACCGCCGAGCGCCCGAGGGTCTGCAAGCGACAGCGTCGCCCATGTCCGCTCACCCTGACTGAAGACCACACTCTTGATGATCATCTGCCCCTCGATCCCAAGCCAGTCGTCTTCAACCTGAATAAGCCAGTTCGGCGACCAGAGCTTGCCGCCATCGTCGCGCCAGCCGGTGACAAGAAGTGAGGCGGTTACACTGTTGCCGGCCGCGCGACGCGCTTGCCAGATCGCACGCTGACGCATCGCGTCAACAATGGCTTCGCCCTCGTAAGGCAGGATGAGCACGCGCTTGCGTGTCACGCCACTGTCCGTCACCTTCGTTTGCGGACGCAGTTGCTGCTTTTCGACGCCGGCACTTTGCTGACCGCGAACTCGGATTTCCGAGTATCGCCCCGCTTCCGTCAAGGAAGCACTGGAGCCAGGAAGGATGTTGACGCCGCGCTTCAGCGTCCCCGCATGGACGCCCTCCGGTTTCGTGGCGATCTTTAGCCGCCCCTTCGCGGTATCATAGATCAGCGCCCCACGGCCACGCGCTCTCCGCTCGATCGACGAGAATGCACTCTCCCCAAGCTGCAGTTTATGCCGAGGCTCAGGAGAAAACGCCGCTCCATCCGTCTCAATGCCAACCCCGTAGCTATCCAGCTCCTTGGCAATAGCAACGAGGTCCTTGTTCAGGATCTCCCCGCCATCATGAACGGCAGAGGCTTCGATCAGATCTATGGTTTTGGACACAAACGAGCAGGACAGACTGCGGTCTACTTCCCCATAGGACGAATTGACGTCGCGAACGAAACCCGTCAGCAACAGATCGCCGCTGGCGCGAATGGTTGTCGGAAGCCCCGGAACGACAGGAAGACCGCGCCCGACCAGAACGAAATCGCCGCTTGCCGTTCGGGATGCCTCTTCTGCCGAGACGTTGATCTCGATCGATTTCAGCGGTGGCAATCCATCGACGCTGACCTTCTCCAGTGGTCCTGAACTCGATGGGCGCATGTCAACTCTCCAGCGCGTCGAAAGCGATCGGCATCAGCATAGGCGTTCCGGATCTCGCTATGTCGACGACATCACCCGCACGATCCGCGCTGCCATAGAGGCGATAGGCCAGCACCGTCGAAGGCAGAGAGACACCAGTCTCCACCCTCACGACCGGCACGGCGTCGGCCGCCTGGTCAGATACGATCCGAACGGCAACTTCGACGAGCTGGGCAACAAACTGGTAAAGGTCGACCGCAATGGCGCCTTTCTCCGAAACCACCGCAAGGGCTGCCTCGCCGACAGATCTGATGCGGTTACGCGCAGCGCGCGCCTGCGGCCTTGTCACCCACGCGACACGTGGTGCTGCAATGCATAGACCTTGAGCAAGCAGGATACTCGCGGCATCAACCGTCGTCTGGTCACCGCCTTCGGGCAAGCGCAAGGTATCGAAGCCGGAAGGGTCGACGACGCTCTCCCCAACGATCCGCATGACGTCCATCGTTTCGCGGGCAAAACCAACGGTGCCAAGTTTGACGGCCGCCGCAATCTTCTGGCCGAGCGAAACGTTATCAAGATCATCAGTGACCAGCACCGAAACGGCCGACGTAAGCCAATCGGCAACAAAAGGAATGTCGGCAGATGCCGGGAAGATCGAGGCAAACACATCCGCCGCCGACCCAAGACGAGAGGCGACAACTGCACTCAGGTCACCGACACCAAGCACGCCGCCAGGCTGATTGGACAAAGGTATGACAGTGAAGTCGAAGGCGATATAGCCGCGCCGGTCACGCACTCGGCTCCTTCGGAAACCCTCGATATAGGCTAGCTGTCCAGCATCAATCGGCAGCACAAGCCGGCCAGGACCGGCAGCCAGACAGGCAGACGTAAGGCTCCGCGAGGCGCTGTCGCTGTCGTCACCAATCAGATAGGCCGTGACATCATAGGATGCAGTCGCAAGCCCCATCTCTTCGAGATAGGTGTATCGACCGCCGGCATACTCGTGCCGTGCGATCCGCTTTCCAGCGGAGAAGTCTTCCGCGTCGACCCAGAAGTCGACACCGCGGAAGCTCGCCTTGCGCAGCCGCACGGCCCAATCCTTCATGACAGTATCCTATTTGAAACTACCAGCCGGTCGCCCGGCGGAAGGCGGCATGCTGCGCCCCGTATCCGCATTCACTGCCGGCCGCTGACCGGGATTGGCGTAACTGCCCACCGCACTCATCTTCGAGGCCGCACTGGCGAGATCGCGCGCCGCATTGGCGATGGCAGCACCCACATCGTAGCCGGCAACCTTGAAGAAGGCCGCAGACTCCTCGATCGCCTTGCCGGCTTCCTTGCCGCCATCCGCGACGGCTGCCCCCGCCTCCTCCCCCTGACGCTTGAAGCCGAGGTCGATTTTCAAGGCAGCCTTGAAGTCTTCCTTACTCGGAACCGTGACCAGGTCGGAAAGCCCGAGGCCCGGCGCACTCGTCGGAGCGAACCCAGCTGGGATTGCATTCACCTTAGCGGCAACGGGGGTGCCCCGGCTGTGCCGGCCGACCGAAGGGTTATTAGCCTCGCGCTCGTACCGGCCCCTCTGATATTCTGCGATGGCGTCCTTGTTGCTGTAGCCGCCCTTGATCGCCATCTGCATTTTTTCGTCGTCGGAACTGGTCAGGCCCCACTTCGTCCGGTTCCAGAAACCGTTGACGCCGTTCTTCTCCAGCCCGGCATTCACCGCGGAATGATAGTCAAGTCTATCCGACATCCCGTTCAATGCTGCCGTGGCATCTGGCGCAATAGCGCTGCCGAACGAAGTCTTCAGACGCTCCCAGCTATTCGACATCTGGTCGATCGACGATTGCGTATCCGTCATCACGCGCTGCACGTCTCGCCACACAGCACCGTCGACTTCCGCTGAGTTCATCAGCTTCAAAAACCGCTCAAAGCTGTCCGTGCTGGTCATCAGCGACTGCATGCCAAGCCGGAATTCCTGGTCGGAGAACAACAACGGCAACTTGGAAAGGTCACCTTTGATTGCCTCCTTCGAGATCCGCACGAAGGCCGCCACGGCATCTTCACCGGCTTTTCGGGCCTCAGTCATCTCCTTGCGAAGGTTGATACCGAAGTCCTTGAACTTGTTTGCGGTCTCTTCGGAATACATCTTGCCGAAGATGTTCTGCGCCTGCGTCGCCGCCGAAGAAGCGTCGCCAGTATCCTCGCGGATGGTTTGCAGCATGGCGACCAGCTTTTTCAGGCCATCCTCACCCTCGTAACCCAGCGTCGCAAAGCTGTTTGCAAGGCCGGGAATGTATTGGGCCATATCCTTCAATTCGAACTGACCGGCCTTGCCGCCGACGACCATGACGTCGAAAGCCCGCTGCAGTTGCGCCGTCTCGATCTTCAGAGCGTCGGCAGCCTTCAGACCGGTATTGGCTATGTCCGCAGTCGCGGCACCCGACGCTTGCGCCGTCGCCAAAACGGACGGAAGAAAAGCCATTGCCTCTTCCAGAGATTTGCCGGACGAAACCAGCGTGTCGAGCGCCTCGATCGCGGGAGCAACGCTGTCGAACTTCAGATCCTTCGACACCTTTTGCGCCAAGGCGAAAGCGTCCGCCGTCTGCTTCGACGATGCGTCGGCCGTGATCCCGATCCGCGTCATTTGCCGCTCAAGTGCTGCGAAATCCGTCAGCGCAACCTTCGCCCCGTAGGCGATCGCTGCCGGCGCAGCATACCGAGCAATGGTCGCATACATCGCGGAGGTGGATCGCGCGAAGACGCCCTGCTGCCGGTTGAAGGCAGCAGCACGTTTGTTGATGCCATCCAGCTTGTCCGCGACGGACTTGTGCGCACTACCCGTCTTGTCGACGGCCGTGTACTTCAGTCGTGCTTCGATTTCGCGGTTCATGATCTACTCTTGAAAGCCAGAGCGCGACGAGACCACCAGGCGATCTCGCCGATTGTCATTAGCTGGACGCGGGCGGCGTCCCATCCGAGCCGGAAGACAAGGGTGTCGGCGACGCCGGCGAGGTTGTCGAGGCCACCCGCTTGGAGAAAAAACCGATGATCTCGTTTTGCAGATCGAGAGCGTCGCATGCTTCCAGCTGCGTGATGCAGCTGTAATCCGGGGAGCGCAAAAGCCGCTGCACATACTTGTCGACGACCGAGTGGTAGACGACAACCATGAAACCGCCAGCCCCGTTAGGCTGCCTTTCGGCAGGCTCTCCGAGGCCGTCGATGAAGATGTCCTGATAGACAGGGGCACGAAGCACAAGCTTGTCGAACGGCTCATGTCCGGGCACCTCGTACCTTTTCGAGAGAGGAACGGTCTTGTCTGCCATGGAGATCAGCCGCCCGTACGACGATAGGTGTCACCGACAATCGTCAGGCCGCTCACCTCGCCATTGATGCGGTTGTTTTCCGATTCCCCGGAAAAGAACGCGTCGATGAAGTGGTGCGTCACACCAGTCATCTCTTCCGTGATGACGATGTTCTGACGCGGCGCCTCCATCAGTGCGGCCAGATCAATGCCACTATCCTTGAAGGTCACGTTCGCACGCGGCGCGGTCGGGGTGCCGACACGATCGGTCGAACCATCCTGGTTGGTCACCGCCTCGATCGACTGGCGACCCGCCAGAACCGAGAAGGTGCCCCGCAACGAAAGCGGCACGCCGCCCGAAAGGCGAACCTGCATACGGCCGCCGAAATCCTTGCCTGCCATGGCTTATTTCTCCAGAGGTAAAAAGTGTCAGATTTCCGCGTAGACGCGAGCGAGGCCTGCGAAGATGTCGAGCGGGTTGGCCCGGTCCATCGGCAGGACGATATCAACGCGGCTGGGATTGTCCGCGTTGCGCACGACCGTGATCTGGTCGAGAGCATCCTGCCCCGCCTCGAGAACGCCGCGCCGCGAAAGCTGGATCGTTGAGTTCACCAGGTTGGCGCGGATGTCGTTCGGCCTGACCAGCGTCGGAAGGTTGGCCGGATTGTCGTCGACGATGGCCTTGTTCGAAAACTCATAGGCCAACTGCGCGCGATAGAACTTCAAGGCGTAGGTCGTCTGATAGATCGCCTGGATGTCGCGCAGCGCCGTATCCGGCACGCCGTTCGTCGTCTGCTGCTGCGTCACCGCCTTGTCGATCGTGACGTTGCCGGAAACATCGACCTTCCACGTTGAAACGCCGTTCGTCACCAGGCTGTTGCGCGTCGCGTAATCGGGCCAGTAGTCACGGTCGCGCGGCGCGATCATATCGACAAGCACCAGGCCAGACTGGTTTGCCGAGACCCGGCCATCCGAACCGCCATCGAGATACGATGCAATGGCGCCGACATAGGCCGACACGAACTCGTAGTCCGGCCGCGCCATGGTCACCAGCACCGGGATCAGCGAAACATGCCAGCTGTCCTTCGCGAGCGCCGAGGTGACGATCTCGCTCACCGTGCCGCTCTTCGGATAAAACACATGGCCATAGAGCTGCTGCAGGTACGACCAGCGGCCCTGTGCATTGTCGTGAAACGTGTCGAGCCGCGTCCGGTTCGTATCGTCACCAAAGGCCGAGACGACGATCTCAAAGGGATTGTCGCCCATGCCCGCCAGAACCGCCGAGACATCCGGCGTTCCGGCGCCGGCGGTCGAAGTGGCAAAGGTCAGAACGCCCTTGAAGGCGTTGATGCCCTCAAGCATCGGCAAGTAGATGTCGATGCCGGACGCATAGGCGCCCTTGTGTCGAGCCGTCAGGGTGACAACGTTTGTGGCAACCGTGGCCGTGAACGGCAGCGAGATTTTCGTGACCGGGTTGATGTAGGCGTTGATGGCTGCAGCGATTGCCGACGCAACGGCATTGGCCGTATCGCCTGCCGCGATGCTGATCGAGACATCCTCACCCGCAATCGTCACCACACCCTGACCGCCTGCAGCAGGAACCACACCGACCGTGATCGTGCGCACTTCTGCGGTCGCACCTTCCTCGACACGACCAAGCCAGATTTCCTGCGCATTGGCATTGCGCCGCATGCGGATGAACATCGCTTCCAGCATGGAACCACGCCCTGCGAGGTAACGCGCCTGCTCGACACTCGCGCAGAGCGCGACGCCACCGGCAGCCAGAGCACCGGCTGCCAGGCCGAAGCCAAGAAGGATCGCCCGGTTCTCGGAGGAAAACTGCCCGCCGCTTTCGACATCGAAGGCAAGCAGGGGCGCGACAACGCCGCTCGGAATTTTAGTCGTCATTGGCATCGTCCTTCTTCTTCGCTGGCTTGGCAGCTATGAGATCGCCGTCTTTGACCATCCGGCGGTGAAACTGGGAAAGTTCGTCGATCGGCCGACCATCTTCGGGCCAGCCGCCGGGGATCGCGCGGCCGGGCGCCGCTACGTATTTCGTCGACATGAAATGCCTCCGCAAAAATGATGGGTGGAAAAATCAGGAGGAAAGGCTTGAGACGCCGACCGTTAGGTCTACGCGCTCTGTCACATGCGCTGTCCCGGCAATCTCCTGCAGAGCCTCCGGGCTCTCCGCCAGGAAGTAGGCGCCGAGCTGCTGCAGCTTGAGCTTCGCGTAGCTGCCATCCGGCAAGGTTGCCGCGACGCTGCGAATGGGCTCCGGCAATCCGCCATCCTCGCAATAGGTGTCTGGCGCGATCTCGATCGTATAGCGCAGCGTCATGCGCTGAAACCGCAGACCGAGATCCGGTACGGAAAAAGGCATCTCTTCAAGATTGACCACCCGCCGCACCAACCGGCGCCAGGCGACGCCCTTCTCGCTGAATTCCAGAAGGTAGCGAATGCGCGAGCAAAGCGCGGCCAACACGAGGCGCGCGGTCGGGTCGGTCCCGGCCATGGCGTCGGCAAATTCACCCTGATTGTCTTCCGCGACCACAGCCAATTCGACGACGATGTCGATTACCGCCTGCTGTTCGACATCGGAAAAATCCGTCAACTCACCGCGCGAGGTAATCCGGGCATCGTTGCCATGAACCGCAATGACTGGTGTAAAGTCCCGATCCCGGTCGATATCCTGCACCGGGATCTCGCGGCTGTCATAGACGAGATTTCCGGCCACGGTCGGAAACGCTTCCGTTCCCGCGATCGCCGCAGTCGGGCAGAGAATTTCCACGATCAGCAGCCGAAGCGCCTCAGGTGCCAACATGATCAGGGTTCCTCGTCGACCACGATCTGCGGCTTGGCGAGAGCCACGACCGCAAGCACGGTTCCAAGCCCATCAGGGTCGAAACTCGAAATGGAGTACCACGCATCATCCTCGTGCCGACGCATGAGGAAACCAGCTTTCAGCGCTTTCCCGTCGATGAGACGGATGGAAGCCTGGGCCTGCAGCGCACGGTGCATGATCCGCCGACCATCCGCCGAAGGTTGCGCCCGCCGGTCGGATTCCATCATCGTGTTCTCGAAGAACACGGCCGACGTCTCCCATGCGGCCGGATCGGCAAGCGCCACGGCCGGTGCGGCATTCACGCTACCGCCCCCGACCGGATAGATCGTGACGGCCTTGCCGTGCACCCGCTCGACGGTCTGGCGGCTCACCGCCGCCAGCCGATCAAACACATTACCCATCGTCAGACCGTCGTCGCGCCGAGCTTGACCGCAACGGTATCGGACGGGTTGGCCGCAGCTTCGACGGCGGTACCGAGAAGCGTGTTGCCCGAAGCCGTCTTGTTCACCACCTTGGCCGCGTTATCCCAATAGACCTTGTCGCCGATTGCGATTGCCAAGGCAGAAGTCTTGGGCATGCGGAAAACGCCGTTGGTCTGAAGCGCGAAGGTCACGCCCTCGGCCGCCGTGGACGAGGCCACACCGACGAGAGATCCAACGACGACCGCGGCGCCCGAGACGACACCACCGGCCGGCGCGGGGATGTCGATCGCATCCCCTGGCTGAATGAAGTTTTTCATAGTCCACATCCTCTTGATTTCAGGAGGGCCTCAAAGAGGCTCCGATGGAGAGTGACCGGGGCTTATGCCCCGGCGTTCTTGTAGCCGCCGCGGAAGTCGGTAGCGCCGCAACCGAAATCGTGCTCGACAGACATGGCGAAGCCCTGCTGCCCAAACGGCTCGTCGAACCTCACGCGCGGCGCCTCGTAACCGTCGAGGTAACCCCAGCGATAATTCGAGATGCCGGCGGCCGGGTCAGCAAACATGTGCCAGGCGTTGCCTTCGATCTGCGCTGTCTCGACCGGCTCCAGGCGTCCGGAGAAGATGTTGACGTTGGAAGCCGTTGCCGGCGTGATCGATGCCACCAGCTTTTCCGCCTCGGTGATCTTGTCGGGACCGACGAGAAGGATGCGTGCACGGTTCTCCAGCAGCGGATTTTTGTCGAGCGACTTCTGCTTCGACATAGCCGCGCGACCCAGGGCAACCGAGTCGACAGAGATCGCGGCAGCCGCGCCGGCCAGATTGGCATGGTCGGCATGGAACACGTCCTTGCCATCCGCGAGCTTTCCATTGAAAGCGCTGGCGTAGAAGGTCGTTTCCTCGAACAGAGCGACCGTCGAACCGTAGCTGCCGAGCAGTTCCGAGATCGCGCCGAGATCGTCGTTGATCAGCATCTGCCGCGTAATGCGCAGGGCGATCGCATAGCTGAATACCGAGATCTGTTCCTTGCCTTCCGAGAAGGTGCCGTACTTGATCTCGCCGTCTTCAGCGACCTTTTTCAGCATCGGGAAATCGCCGAGCTTGACCGAGGTATGCGGGCGGAAATCACGGAAATTCCGCTGGCGAGAGATCCGACGATAGGTCGGCTGCGCCAGAGCGTAACGCGCTTCGAGGGTTCGATTGACGGAACCTTCGAAGATCGCCGGAAAGTCCGACGTCGTGTGCGATGCACGCGTGTAGATCTCGTCGACCTGGCGGGCATTCAGCATCAAACCGCCACGGTAGCCGACGCATTCGGCAGCGATGTCGATCAGCCCGCGAGACATGTAGCCGCGAGCTGCTTCGCTCGGGCCGGCCTGCGGAACAGGAACGCCCATGCGATAGGCAAGGGCTTCGGTCATGGCCGAACGGCGCGTTTCCCGCTCGTCGAGAATAACGCGTGCCGGAGCCGTGGGGTTGGCGGAAGACCGTGCTGCGAGGTGTTCGAAAGCACGGACGCGAAAGTCCGCGACGCTGGATCCGTTGCGCAGCGCCTCGGAGATCGCATCATCAGCCATGCCAGCCTGGCGACCCAGCGCCAGAATTTCGGCAGAGCGCTGCCCTTCACCTGCAGGCGGTGTCTGGGTTGCCTGCGGTGCGGGCGCGGTCGGGAGCGGGGTGCCGGCGCGCTGGTCGAGACCTTCGAGTTCGGATTCGCGCTTGGCGATCTTTTCCTCGGTGTCGCCGATTTCCTTGAGGATGCCCTTGTGTTCATCCTCGATGGAGCGCGCCGCATCGGCCTCCATGCCGTCCTTTACTTCCGCCAGCTTGGCAGCGGCGCGAGCCTTGAGCTTGGCAAGGTGCTCCCGCAATTCTTTGAGGGTCATGATAATATCCTTATTCATGAAGCCGCGCCCCTGACGGCCGAAGATGGGGCAGATGGCGGTGCGGGATCGCTAGCGCGCCAATTGGTTTTGAGCGGCAGCCATGCGCATACGGATGCGCACGATCTCGCTCACATCAGCCGCGCCACCGATGACGCGGCAGGCAAATGTTTCTGAAGCATCGCCGCCAGAGCGAACCTGCGCGCCGGCGTCCGCAGGGATAGGGACAGCAGAGATTTCCCACGGCTCCCAATCGATCACCCGATGGATCGGGATTTGGCCGGCCCGCTCTTTCTTTTCGACAGCGTGAATGCGGTAGCCGACCGAGATGTTCGACACGACGCCTTCGACGATCTTGGCGACCCGATCCGCAGCGCCCGGCGCCTTGGAAAGCTGCACCTTCGCAACGCCGACGCCGTTCTCGATCTTTGCCGATCCACGGACAACCGAGCCAATCACATCGTCGAGGCTGTACTTTGAGTGCGTGTCGAGAAACGGCGCACCGCTGTTAAGACGACCGAGCCGGACACTCTTCGCGTTGACGATCAGCTCCTCGTCGAACTCGCCCTCGATCCAGGACACACGACGGAAGGTCGCCCCCGTAGTCCATACAACCTCGACCGTGTTCGCCGCTTCGTCGAACGAAGCCGAACGCACTTCCGCATCCCGAATGAGCTTCGGGAGCTGAATAACATTGCTCATGATGGGTGGCCTCACTCTTGCGGTGGCTGGTCGTTTCGGGGCGCCTGCCCGTTTTGTGGTCGACGCGGGTCGATATCGAGCACGATCTTGTTCTCGTCGGCGAAGGCGAAGAAAGACTTGAAGTCGGCAACCACCGTCCGCCAGTCATTGCCCCAGGCAGACACGAAGTCTTGCGGCGACAGTCGACCGGATCGAACCGCCAGAATATCGGCCTCAAGATCCTTCTTCGGATCGATGGGCTCGACCGCCGGCATAACCAGCCGGAACTGATAACCATCTTTCCGGCGAGGAATTCGACCCGAGAGAACGGCTCTGTCAGCGAAGCGACGCGCGACCGGCATACACAAACGTGGCCCGACAATATGCCACTGGATCTGCTCGACGAGCCGACGGAACTCGATCTTGCCAGCCCGAAGGCTCGAATAATTTGCCTGACGTAAATCTCCGGTCAGCTGGTCATAGGTGAGGCCGGCACCTGCGGCCATGGCCTGCATCCCAGCGATATAGGTCTCGGCAAAGGCAGACTGCGATGATGGGTTCGCAAATGCGATATCGGCCTCACCGATATCGGCGATCATGCCGGGCTCAATCTTCGTGATCTTCTGCCCTTTGTCGTCCTTGCTCGATGCAAGGACATTCATCCCGCCCGGCTGGCGCTTGATGAAGCCGGCAAAACTTGCCTGCGTGCGAGCCTGCACTATCGCCGCCTCCATGAGATCCTGTATCTCGTTGGCCGTTAGCAGGATCGGCGCAAACCAGCTGATACCGCGAACCTGCCCGAAACGCAGATGACGATAGAGATGGCAGACGTCACCCCAGTCGACGAGCGACGACCCCTCAACGGCAGAGGCGTAAGAATCGCCGGGATGTTCCCTGAAAAGCCAAAGGCCTTTGCGCCGCCCCCACTCCCCCAGCTCGACACCGAGGCGAACATTGCTCCCCGCAAAACGATCACGGGAGGTGTCGATGCTGTCGCCCTCAAGGCCCTGCAGTCGGAACGGCACAGTGCCGTCCGCCTCATTCATGGTGAGGTCGATCATGCGTGTGACGCAATCGCCACCCTCGACCATCGAACGAACCGTGAGCGCCTGGTGCGCGCCGAAATTCATCACCCCTTCAACGTCGCAGATTTCCTGCCATTCCCCGAAGGCGGAATTGAACGCCTTGTCGGCCCGGTCGCTGCCCGTATCGGCAACAACAAGGATGCCGGTCCCGACCACGTGCGAAGCCAAAACATCGAGAATGCGTGTGCCCATCCACTTGTCGCGGACAAAGGCGCGAGCCCTATTGCGAAGTGTGGAGAGCGCCCCGCCGACCTCGACATTCGCCGAGGTCGCACGCGCCCGCCAGGAGCGGTTACGGCGGCCAGCTTGCGCCGCGGCGTAATCTCGCTCCCGGTACTGATCAAGAACCGTCCGTGCAGCAGCACGCCGCACGCCAGATTCCGGGCTAAAGACCGAAACAAATTTATCCAGCAGGTTCATCAGTAGCCACTATCGTACTGGGCAAACATCACGTTGCTGCCGGTTTCGGGTGTGGTAAGTGCGTCACGGATTGCATCGCGTGCGGTCAGAAGTTCCTTGATCGAGTGGTACTCGACTTCGTGGGTCTGGAAGCGCACCCGCTTCGCACCCGTTGCAATCGCCGCCTCGATGGCGACGAGATCTGCTGCAGTCCAACTGGTCGTGGTCACGGGTTAACCTCAAAAATCGTAATCGCGATCCCCAAACTCATCAGGGTCACGGGTGCGGGTCATTGAGACGGCGGCACTATCGCCCTCCGAGACCTCATCGAGATCGTCGTTCTCAGCGACAGGTGTCGGCGCAACGGATGCTGCTGAAGCGGCCTGCGCGACGAGCGGAGCCGGCGCAAACAGATCCTGCGTAAACACCTGTTCGGGCACGCCGCGCATGGCGATGAGCCGCTGCCATTCGTCTGGCGTCATGCGCGCGATACCGAGATAATCACCCAGCGCCTCGCCATAGACTTCGCAGTCGAGCAGGTGGTTTTCATAACCGACGCGCGGTATCCACTTCTGGCGCGACCGGCCCTTGAACTTTTCGGTACCGAGATATTCGGACGTGATCTGCTTGAAGTAGATCTCATCCATCCAGTCGCCGAAATGACAGTATCCCGGCGGGTCGGCATCCTTGCCGGCGGCTCGACCCTCTTTCCGAAGGTTGGCGTAGAATGCACCCTTGATCGACCAGGTGCCCACACCCCAAAGCATCACGCCGTTGCGGATGCGCTTGCCGTTGAAGTTGATGTCCATCGCCTTCGGCTGCCCGATTGGCGGGCGGGACCATCCGTCGAGACCGTCGAGTGCGAACACACCGGCCTTGCCCCGACACCAGGTATAGACGACGTGGCTGCGGTAACCCGTGTCCACGCCGAAGGCATCGACCTTGCGGGTGCGGCCGAACGCGTCCGGCCATTCCTTGCTGCGCAGCTCTTCAAGTTTGAGGAAGGCGCCACCATGTGGATCGTCGGTCGCGCCCTCGATGTAGCCGGCATCGACACGCCAACTCTGGCGATCCGGCCCCCAGGCCTTGAACAGGTACCAGATCCCGTTCATCTGCACGTCGGCGGTACCGACAAACACGATGCCCTGCGCCGGAATATGCCCGCGCTTAAGCCCGGTTTCCCGCCGTTCCATCAGCCTGACATGATCGGGCGCGTCGCCCTTCATGTCGAAGGGCAGGCCGAGCGTCAGGTTGAAGAACGTCTTCAGCTTCTGCGGATCGCCGTTGCAGGCGACGAAACGTTCCGCGATCTTTTCCCACGGAACGAACGGCGATGTCAGCGCATCGAAATGGTAGGACGGATAAGCGCCTGGCCGGCTGGCCTCGGCGATCCACTTGCCTTTCCGATAGAGCGAAACCTTCTCATGGCTCTGCACGATCGAGCCGCAGCACGGTGTGGCGTAGTACGGGTCGTGCGGAAAGGCATCGTTGAACTTGAAGTAGCGGCGATCGAACTCAAACTTGAAATGCGCGCCACAGCCAGGGCACGGCATGTTCCAATACCGCTGGTCGCCGGCCATGAACTTGTCGTCGATCTTCGACGAGCCCTTGACCGTGGGCGTGGACACATAGGCCCGGAACCAATCGCCGGACGCCAGGAAGGATTCCTGACGCGCTTCGATCATGCCGAATGGGTCGCCCTGCCCGTCGAGATCGTCCGGATATTCGTCGATCTCGTCGCAGAAGGCTTTCTTGATCGTCGAAGATCGAAGGTCAGCCGCAGAATTGGCGATCGCCAGTTTCAGCGAGCCGCCGGGAAACCGCTTCGCCAGCGCGGTCGAGCCTTCGCCCGAACGGCTGGTTTGATCGCGCACCAGCTTCTTCAGCGCCTTTGACTGCTGCAGCATGACAGTCAGCTTCTCGCGGTTGAATTCCGCAAGCGCGTTCGTCGTCGGCTGCACGATCATCATGCGGCAGGGATCCTGCGCGATCGTGTAGGCTGCAGAACAGAGCAGCAGGGTTGTGAAGCCGGTCTGCGCCGACTTCCTCACCGCAATCTCGTTGTGCCCGCTCTCGACCATGGTCATGAGCAGCGGCTCGCGGATATGCGGGGTCAGGCTGTCATCCCAGGTGTCACCGCTGCGCGGTCCATCCGGCACGACCACATTGTTGCGGGCATATTGGACCGCGTCGACCTTTTCCGGCGGCATGATGGCAGCCGCCAGCGTGGCAGCGATTACTGCAACTGCCGAGCGCTTCAGCGCGATATGCATCAGTCGTCACCATCGAAATGAACGTTGATGTCGATGCCCTGCGCTTCGGCCCTCGACGCCTCGCCGGAAAGCTCAAGCAGATGCTCGGCAACAACCTTCCGCTGTTCTGCGATCTTGGTGCGCATCAGCCGGCGAAGGTGCGGCTCGCCTTTCCGCGAAGCCTCCATGATCTCGTCGATCCATTGCATCGGCATGCCGAGATCGCGCACGACATGGTCGCAAACCTTGATCAGCGCAGCCTCGATACCGTGCTCACCCTTGATCGGTACGACCTGCCCAGTCCGCTCGGCAAAATCCAGCGCCTTAAGGCGGGTCTCGTACTTGGCCTTCTCCGCCTGGGCGTCGCGCAGAGCACCGCCGTTACCTGAGGCTTCGTCGACAGACTTTTTCGTAGCGGCGCCGATCTCGCGCGCGGCGTCGCCGATCTGTCCGACGAGACGGTCGTATGTGGCAAGCTCGACCATCCGCAGACGGCCATTCTTACGGGTCGACAGCCGGCCTTCACTTTCGAGTTTTGCAACCTTCTCGCTTGCGGTCTGCCGGCTGATGCCCTTCAGCTTCGCCAGCTCGGAGACGCTGATCCAATGGCCTTCCGGCATCGCTTCCATCTGCTGGACGAGATCGCTCATGTCAGGTTGTCAGCCCCTTTGTCAGGGTTGTCAGGTCAGCTTTTTTGCCGCCGTCACTAGCGAAACTTCGGGGTCGCCCCGGCCCGCTTGGCGGGGGGTGGCGGGGAAGGACCCAAAGGGGGGTGGGGTGGCATGGTCACCGAGGGAGGAGGCGACCGACCTCATGAAGGAAGCGAGGTGCGAGGTGCTCGGCTATCAGCTCAGCCATGACTTCGAGGTAGACGTCCGGATTGTTGGTCACCGCATGCGCAGGGTTGGCACCGAACAACTCACGGATCGGCAACCTCTTGTCACCGACCCTTCGCATGACGCCTCGATGACCGCTCTTGAACCCAGCCAGAAAAGCTTGCTCGTAAGATCCGCGACCACGCACCGAAACGCCCTTGCGCGTTTGCCTTGCACCCAGCCGAAAGAGCGGTATCCACCCAGATTTCAGAACAACCTCGATCGAGTTGCCACCAGCGTTGTAGTAGGCCCGCGTCAGCTTGCTGACCATGTTGCGCGGCAAAGCCGTATGCTCGGCACTGCGATTAACAATCCTGGTTCTCGCCATCGACCGCATGCGCGTCATTGCGCGCGCCATGGCCTTGACCTTGATCTGCTCGGGCAGTCGATGAATGGCGCGGGAGAGCGCCAATACTTCCGATGTGTCCAGTCTCAGCTCAGCGGTCATACTCTTAGAACGCAAAAGGCGACCTTTCGGCCGCCTTCATCTGGTCATAGCTTTCGCACTGGCCTTGAGTCTATGTCCGCTTCGGGACCGTCAAGGCGTGGGGCTGACCGGTGTACCGACCTCAGGCTTTACGCCCCGCACTCTCATGCGTTCTCAGAGGCTCACTTCAGGATCATCAGCTTGTCCAATGGCGAAATGACTCTCACAACTTCCTCAGCAATGCAAGAGGCACCGTCACGGGCACCTCACGCCCCATGAACATGATGGCAATCACCACATCTCCACGCCCGTTGCGGTTCGGTGTCACCACGATTCCCTTCTGATCGCGGAAGTGCCCTTCGGTCACCCAGACCGGTTCTCCAGCCTTCAGAACGAGATCAACGGGACGCTCCCAATCATACACGCCACCACAAGCCAGAACGTTGAATCTGTTCACCTCCGCGTCGGTCAAACGCATAGGCTGCTCGCATCCACCGAGCACGTCGATGGCGTGTTCAACACCCTTCAAGCCAGCCAAATACTCAGGCACCGCCATCATCTGGACAAGCACGTAGCCGTGGATGACAGGCATCATCGAGCCCTCAATGACACGTCCACGACGCCGCAAATACGGCCCTTTGCGCATCGGCACCAGGGAGCGCACGCCCATCGCTTCAAGCGTTTTTTCCACCGACTTCTCTCGACCAGTCCAGACCCGGAGCGCAAACCACGGCGCGTAACCGCCATTGATTCGGTAATTCACGGTCAGAAGCGCGCCCTCGTCGAGCATGCTGTCTGTGATTCGGCGCATCCGTTCCTTGAAGCCTTCGGCCGAGCCAACCGCGATAGGAGCACCTTCGAACACGTTACGCTGCATGATCATCGCCCTTGCTCCTTACGGTGAGAAAATCGGAAATCTGGTCTCGGTAGCGGTCGACGGCCGAGGCAACGGCGCGGTCGAGATCCTCGTCGGCATCGAGCGCCGGGAAGTAGATCCAGTCAGGCAACCGACCATCGAAGAACGGCCAGCCGCGGCGTTTGTGTTCGCGTCGCCATGCTTCCATGCGGTCGGAATCGCGGTGCACCTGCTCGAAGCCCTTGGCCGGCTCCTCGATCGAGAGCGGGCACACCCAGCCCTGCCGGTCTCTGGCGCGCTCATGCATCGTGTTCACCGTCGGCCACCCGCTGCGCATGCGCTTCTCAGCCATGACGTCAGCGAGCGTCGTCTTGCCGTTGTCGATCTGGAGCTTGTCGAAAGCTGTCGGGCCCGCGATGGGACCGGTCGACGGGCACAGCAATTCGGCAATGCGGGTCGCATTCCAGAGCTTGCCGTAAGGGCCAGCCATGACGCTGGTCGGCTTATCCGCCTCAGCCGCCGATGGCACGTCCTGCCAAAGCTTTTCGCCGAAATAGGTCGAGGGCGCCGGCACGTGGGACTTCTTCTGCGCCTTGAGAAGCGCCAGCCAACGTGGAAAGCGTTCTGCAGCCTCGTGACGCTCATCTGCGGTCAGGAGATACCAGGCGCGGCGAGCCGGCTCTTTCGGCATTCCGGCGAAGCCCGGCCAATCCTTCACCAGCGCCCAGAAGGCCTTATCGATGACCGCCGAGCTTTCGGTCGGGCATTCCTGACCTTCCGCCTCGCGCTCGCCCTCTCTCAGATTCTTATAATCAGTTTTTGCTGAATCTAAGTTATTACTATGTGCCGATTTTGCCGGCGACGGCTCAGCCGTCGACGGTTTTGCCGTCGCCGGCAAATCAGTCTGCGGCAAAGATGCAACACTCTCTGAAACGCCGGCTGGCGGCATCACCTTCGGCTCATCGAAAATGACCAGCGACGAGGCGTCAAACTTGCCATTTTTCCGGTTCTGTTCTTCGCGTTCGGCATAGCCAAACTCGACCAGCTCGGCGATCATCTTGCGTGCCTTGTCGCGCCCGCAGCCGCCCTTCTTGATGATGTCGCCGATGACCACGGTCCAATTGTCCGGCTTCGAAAGCAGGTAGCCGAGCAGCCACCGCGCCTCCATGGAAAGCCTGGCATCTTCAAAGACATGGTTCGGTATCGCCGCATACCGCGCATTTCGCACGCCACGGCGAATGGTCGCCTCCTGGCTCATTCCGCCGCCTCCTGCATTGCATGCCCGCCCCATTGCTCCGCCATCGCCGCCGCGATGCCCGGATAGGTGACGGATCTCAGTTTCCAACGGTCAGGCCCCGGTGTTGCCCGGTGTACCTTTGACCACTGTTTGTGCTCTTCCGTGCCGGACGCTGGCGGCGTCAGGCGGGTCGCCGCCGCGAGCTTCGGAAGCCCGCGCAGATAGAAGGAAGTCGCCTTGAACGCCGGATCACCGAACCACCATGGCTGCACCGTCTGCGCCGGCTGCTGGTAGTTGCGGATGCGCTCTTTCGCGTATCGATGCATGACCGGGTTTTCGACTGCCACCCGCGCGATCGGCGCGTTCCAGCAATCCGAGAAGAGCGCGGCGCCTTCGTCGAGCAGCCGGTGCATGATGACGCGGCGCTCATCGATCGACAGGCCAGCCCATGCCAGCTTCTCGGCAGGGCTGGCCTCGTCCGGCGGGTTCTTCTGGACCGGATCGTTGAGCCAGCGAACACCGGAATTGCACAATCGGGTGCAGGGTGGATGCATGACGGCCAGCAGATCCCAGTCGTCGCCGAGCAAGTCGCGAACGTCACCGACAATGTGCCTGTTGCTGCCATCGTCGGCCGGCAACAGGTCACAAGACCACGCATCGTGCCCGAGAGCATCAAACGCACGCCGTACGACGCCGGACGTCTCGCAGCCGACAAGGACCCTCATACCGGCCTCCCGCGCGCCGCAACGCCGAGAACGATGCGCGCAGTTTCCCGCATCGAGCGCGTGGTTGCAGGCGCGAGGCCGTCGCTGCCGCGAACAGCGCATAGCGACGCAATCTCAGCTTCGAGATAGGCCAGACCCTCCGGGAAATTGGCTTTCACCAGCGCCTGGCGGATATGCACGCGCTCACGCGCCAGCACGTCGAGCGGCACAGCCAGCAGCCAGTGAGCACGTTCCGAATGATCGGTTGCGTCGAACAATTCCTCGACGATCGGGAGGAGAGCCGCCGTCATCGGCCGATCTCCTTTTCAACCCGCTTGGCAAGCACAGCGAGGTCGCGCGCCTTGGCGTCGAGATCGTCGAGCCGGCGTCGCAATGCCGCCCCTTCTTCGAAGTGCCGTTTCCGCAACTCCACCAACACCTGGCATTCGCGATCGAACTCCGCCTTTGCTTTCAGAAAGTCGTCGAGCAATGGGTTGGAGCCTTCCGCGCCGAAGAACTGGTCGCGGACCTCGCGCACCCACGCGAGCGGCACGTTGAGATCATCGGCCACGCGCTTATCGGTCCAGCCCGCGCTGTAGGCCTCGCCGGTATAGTGGTCCGAGATCTTGGCAAACACGATCTGCCGGTCGGCACGGCTCATCTCCGGCGGCGGTTCGGCCTTGAGCGGCACGACCGTTGCCACCGGCCCTTTCTGGGTCGTCGTCATCGTTGCGGTCTCCTCTGTGGTGGTGGCTCGTTTCCGGCATTCCGGGCAACGGTCCTTCCGGTCCGTCGTGCCCACCAGCCAGCCGTAGCTGCGGAAATGTGTCGGGATGGATTCAGGCGTGCGCCGCTTCACGCCGCGCTTCAGCGGATAGAAGCCGACGGCGCCGCAGGTGCAGCGGATGCGGTAGCCAAGCGCCGCATTGCCGGTATCGGTGGTGCCGATTCTGTCGACAGGGAACGTGCGCGCGCTCATGCCGGCCTCGCACGCATGTAGAGATCATAATCGCCTCGCAGCTTGCGGAACCGCGCCGCGCAGGACGCGTCATCGTCGAGCTGCTTTTTCGACTGGATATTGAGCAGGAACTTGAGGCGGGTATCGGCCTCATCGGCCGAGCGGACCGCTCCGCCTGCCCCTCGCCCTTCCAGGAAACGATGAAACGTCGGTTTGCCGCAGAGGATCGCGGCGACCTGGCTTGCAGGACGATTCGCCCGCGCGCGGCCCTCCAACTGCCCGCGAAGATCGAGCACCGTCGCCGCCGCGCGATCCTGCAACGACAAGAACAGCCGCAACAGTACAAGGCCGCTCGACAGCAACTCGAGTTCCGACGCCAAGGCGTCGGCATGAATGGTGCAGAGCGCGACGGCCTCTCCGGTCGAGCGCTTCGCGATAATGCGCGTCGCCGAGCCATCGACGTCGATCTCCCAATCGTCGCCCATCAGCCGGTCGGCGATATCGCGGAACCGGGCCAGTTGCGTCTTTTCGCGGGCGCGATCGGGAGAAACGGCCATCACTGGCTATCCTCCTCCTCGTCTTCCGGCACGGTGTCCGGGTTCCAGGTGTAGGCCCAATCGACCCGCTTGATGATGGTCGTGTCGCCATAGGTGCCGTCTTCCTGCAACTCCCAGACGCACCACATCGTGTTCATCTGGCTGGACGCCTTGTTTCCGTCCCAGCCGTCGCGGTGCATCATCGGCACCCGGCGCTTCATCACGTAGATCCGCGCCGGCGGGCACGTCTCCATGATGTAGTTGCGGTCAGGATCGTCGAACCCGGCGAGCACATTGAGATTGAGCAGGAGCGCCATCTTGCGCGGCTTGCGAACCCGCAGCGCATGCGCGATGCAGGAGTTCATGTCGTCGCCATAGGGCGGGTTCGAGACGATATCGTGCGACGGGCCTTCCGTTTCGCGATAATCGCCGATGTCCTGCACCACGCCGTCTTTCGTCGTCGTGCCATAGTCGACGAGATCGCCGAGAACGACGTCATAGCCTGCAGTTTCGAGCACGCGAACGATGGCGCCGCGACCGCAGAAAGGCTCATCAACGGTTGCGGAAAATTGCTCAAGCGCAAGTATTGCGCTAGTCGCTTCCTCTGCCGTCTCGTAAAGATTGTTCCCGCGCTCTTCCTTGGTCGCCGTCCTGGTGCCGATCGCGTGCTTCAGGTTCGCCCGCGTCGGCGCGAGACCGGCCGCAACACGCGCAGCGATGGCGCGTTCGGCGATGCCCGGCGTCTTTTCTTCCGCCGCCGCCAGCTTGCGGGCGTCGTGAATTTCCTGCCGGGTAAGTCCCGCTTCCGCCTGCTTGAAAATGTCGTCAGTTGCGACATTTTTCGGACGTCCCTTTTTGGACGCCTGCCCCGCCTGCTGCGCGGCGTCATAGGCCTTGGCAAGCTCGATCTTGCAGCGCGTTTCCATCAGCAACGCGTCGCCCTGGAGCTGCCGGAACTTCGGCACAAGCTCACGCGTGGCCGCATACTTGGCCGCGAAACGGGCTTCGGCTTGTGTCAGGTCATAGGCGCCATCGGCAATCACCAACGCGCGCTGGATATCACCTTCATCGAAGAGCCGGGCGGCAGTTTCCAGCATGGAAACGATCTGCGGGACCTGCGCCCGCTGCGGCATCTCGACGATAGCGGTGCTCGGCGCCGGTGCAGCGTCGAGCAACCCGAGCGAGCGAGCCGCGGCAAGACCGGTTTCCGTGGGGAAGCAAAGCGCAACGTCGGTGTCGTGCCGGCGCACGAAACCATGCTGGTGCAGCCGCTGAATGCGACGCTTGGCGCC
Organism: Ensifer adhaerens; assembly: GCF_020035535.1. Lineage (NCBI taxonomy): Bacteria > Pseudomonadati > Pseudomonadota > Alphaproteobacteria > Hyphomicrobiales > Rhizobiaceae > Ensifer > Ensifer adhaerens. The sequence continues at coordinate 3,085,349 of NZ_CP083349.1, forward strand.
GCCGTCCGGTGCCCGGTACTCACCGGTGGCGACCGCACGAAGGATGTCTTTCTGTTCGGGAGAGAGCGAGGCGACGATATCCAGCATCAGTCTGCCCTCATTATCCGGTCGAGGTAGTACTCGCCCGGCGCCGCAATGGCGAAGTGATGCGGAAGCACCGCATGGCGGCGCGCATAGCCGATCTGCACGAGCGCGCAGGCAGCCAGCTTGTCGCGCAGGCCGGTCGCCATCAGGTACTCGCCGTCAACCTGGTTGAGCCGGCGCAGGAACGAGCGCTGATCGGGCTTGAGCGGTGAAATGGTCGGAGCGCGGCGCATGGTCAGGCCTCCGCCGTCGCGGCTGCGACCCGTTCGAGCGCCCGGATCGCCTCAAGCGCCTCGCGGTGAATCGTCCGCTTTTCGAGCGCGTCATACTTGCCGTCAGCGCCGGCATCGATGATCGCCTTCGAGACATCCATGGTCTGCGAGAGGACGCGGTGCGCATCGAGTTCGGTAAGAGGCTTGACCCCTTCCCGCCCAGCCGAAGGCACGAGATCGAAACCCAGCATCTTCGCCGCTTCGGATAGGATGATCGGTGAGCCGGCCCGCAAGTCCGCCTCGACGGCAATGTCGATCGGGATCATCGACTGGCCGTGCTCATAGGAGCCATCCTGCCGGCGCTCGCCGAGAGTGGCATATTTGACGAGGCTGGAGACGGCGACACGCGTCAACAGCGCGAACGAAGTGACGCCACCACCCAGGCGGTAGCAGGCATCCGTTACGCCCTTCAGGGCAAGGATCTGTTGTTCGGAAATCAGGCGCACGAAAACACCCCACTGAAAGCAAGGAAAGAAAACCGGAGAAGGATTCGGTGAGTGACAGCGATCGCGCTGCTACCAATGGGCCATCAGATCAGGGAGGCCCGCATGGATAGGCAGATGCAAAGACAGAGACAGGGACGCGGCGTGCACGGGCAAAGCCACCGCGCCCCCGCCAGGTGGCAAGGCTCGCGGGAGGGAGGGCCACCGCGCTTCTCATGCCTTGCTTCAAAAACCGTTTCATTCCGCCGCCTCGATGAGGTTGAGAATCAACTCAGTGGGAACGGATCGAGCCGCACAGTTGGCCTCGTACAATTCAGCCGGGCCGTGCTCGGTGAGCGCGATAATGACAGGCCAGTGGCGGTCCGGGATGCCGGTCTTCGTCCACTTGTAAACGGCGTCCTTAGAGATATCGCCGCCCAAACGGACGATGGTCGAGGCGATCACCTCGGCGCCGCCCGCATCCTTAATAATCTGCCTTATCGAAATTGTGCTCATGCATGCACCAATAGTGGATTTTAAATCCAACTTCAAGGCACGCGAAATCCAGACCGGAAATTATTTCCGAACTTATGATGGCGGAATGACGATGACCTGGTGGAAACGACTTGATGAACGGCGAAAAGAACTCGGCTGGAATAAAGCCGAGCTATCCCGGCGTTCCGGCATCCCATACGACAACATCAACAAGTATCTGCGCGGCGACATCGACCAGCCACGCGGCGATGTTCTTGAAACGCTCGCAGAGACGGTCAAGCGACCCCTGTTGTGGTTGCGCGACGGCATCGACGCAGCGCAAAGCGAGCTTACCCTCGTGCCCGGCCGCATGGTGGCCGCGCCGGTTGTGGGCCGCGTCGAGGCCGGAGCATTTCGAGAAGTTGATCCTTTCGACCAGTCGGAACGGGAACTGATCTCCGTACCGCCGGATGAGCGGTTTCCCCATGCCCGCCAACTCGTCTTCGACGTAACTGGCGACTCCATGAACAACTTGCGGCCACGCCCGATCTTTGACGGCGACCGCGTGATTGCTGTCGCGTATGAAGACGTCGCCAGCGAGGCGGTGCTGCGAGATGGAATGGTTGTCGTGGTCGAACGAACTCGCGATGGCGGCCACACCCGCGAATGGTCTGTGAAGCAAGTGGAGATCTACGAAGGGCGAACAGAGTTTCACCCGCGATCCAACAACCCAAAGCATCGGCCAATCGTTGTAGAACGTGACGCCGAGGCCGACGACGGCACGCGGGTTGAAGTGATCGGCCTGGTTCGTCGAGTTCAGAATGACCTTGCGTTCTAAGCCGCAAAGCACATGCGCACGTCGAAAGAACTGCAGACCTTCCGCACTTCGGTAAGCAACCAGGTCGGCGGCTCGACGCACATGTAGCTGCGATTGTCGGCACCAATGAAGTTCATAACCGGATAGACGCCAAACCGCCCCTCACCATCCGCCGGCCCAATCATCGTGACCTTGAAGGAGTAGCCGGGAAAGTGCCGCTGCAGGTAGTCGATGAAGCGCTCCTTCGCCGGCATAATCTCATCGCCCCGCTCTCTTGGCGGCACGATGATGAACTCTGTGACTTCTCTTGGATTACGCATAGTTTTTCTCCTGGCTAACGCCGATCACTCGGCCGACTTGGCAATCGCAATGACGACAGCGGTAGAGGAGCGTGTCGAGAAACCCGCTCTCAGCCAACTCATCGGCATCGCACGGCGCATCGTCTACAGGCGGGATCTCGATCACCCGTGAAGTCTCTCTGAGGCAGTTGTCGCAACGGATGAAAAGACCGAAGACGCGCGGCTTATGCCGAAGTGCTACCGTCATGTTTGTTCTCCTTTGGTTCTCATAATCCAGAGAAACAGCCCTGAGTCGAGTCGAATTGCGAATATGGAAAATAAATCCAATTCACCAATTGACGGCTCTCCAAGTTGGATTTAATTTCCAGTTCGCAATGCAATTCCAACCGGAGACTGACATGCTCAAGAATCGCTTCGACAACGCCACCCCTGACCAGCTCACCGAGGCCATGGCGGACGCCATGCGGCGTCACGGCGACGGCTGCACCCGCAACCAACTGAAGTCTGACGGCTTCTCCAACGAGCAGATCGACCACTACGGCGACCGTGCCCGCGAACACGCCACGGCGCTCGCATCGAGCACGATCCGCGCCCGCGTTCCTGCCGCCAAGGCGGCCTAAGCCATGGCGCCGAAATCACGCCTCGCGGGAAATCGCTCGCGCTTCCCCTTCCCCAGCGCCGAACTCGAAGCAGCCGCAGCGAGGATCGAGCGCGCCGATCGCCAGAGCGAGTTCCTTGGCGGCGTGATCTTAGGCGTTCTCCTCACCTTCGCTCCCGTTGCCCTTGCCGCCGTCTGGCGCCTCGCGGCCTGACCCGAAAGGAAACCCCTCATGAAGAAGATCCGCGATTTCAGCCAGATCATCGGTCTGCTCGAAAACGGCCAACTCAACCCGGCGCTTTCGGCTGAAGTCGCCGACACCCTTGAGAAGCTCCACGACCTGTCAGAGGCCAGCAATGGCGCCGCAGTCAAAGGCTCTACCACGCTGAAAATCGACTTCAGCGTCAAGGACGGCATGGTGACCATCGCCACCGACTTCACCTCTAAGACACCAAAGCGCCCGCGCAAGAACTCCGTCTTCTGGGTGATCGAGGACGGCGCCCTTTCGACCGAGCATCCGCGCCAGCACGACATGTTCCCGCGGCCGGTCTCCTCCGAAGAACCGAGCCGCCAGAGCCAGTAAGCCCCTCACCCCTCCAACGCCACGAAAGGAAACACCGTGGAACAATTGGACAAAGGCGCGGTCGATGCCGTCGCCAAACTCGCCAAACTATCCGAGACCAAGGTCGTCTCGATCAGCCTGCCGGAAAAGATCAACGGCCTGCCGTCGTCGATCCCGGCCATTCTGCATGCCGACACAGGCAAGGCCACCGGCCTCTACGATCTTCTGGCACCCTGGCGCACCAAGCCCGAGCGCAAGGTCGGCACGGCCCGCGTCGAAACGCTCGAATCCTTCATCGAGCTGATCGACCGGCACAAGCAGGAAAACAGCGTCATCTTCGCCAAGACCGATTGGAAGGAACCGGCGCTGACCGCCGTCATCGACTATCACAGCGCCGATAGTCCGGATAACGGCAAGCACCGCATTCACTACCAGTTCCCGCTCTCCGAAGAATGGAAGGCGTGGCTCAAGGTCGACAGCAAGGGAATGGAGCAGGCGGTGTTCGCCGAGTTCATCGAAGACCACATCGCCGATCTTTCCTCGCCGGATCTCAACGAATCCGAGGATTTCGAGCGCATGTTCGGCGCAAATGTCGGCTTCCCGAATGATATAGTCATGCTGTCGCGCGGGCTGCAGATCAACGCCGAGACCCGCGTGAAGCAGGCAGTGAAGCTCCAGACCGGCGAAAGCCAGATCATGTTCGAGGAGGATCACAAGAACGCCAACGGTGAGCCGTTAACCGTTCCCGGCGTCTTCATCCTGCAGATCGCGCCGTTCTTCATGGGCGAAGCAAAGCGCATTCCGGTGCGCCTGCGCTACCGCCTGCGCGATGGCGCCCTCACCTGGATCTGCCAGCTTTACCGGCCCGACCGCTACATCACCGAACAGGTTCGCTCTGACCTGGACAAGGCCGCCGAGGAAACCGGCCTGCCGAAGTTCGAGGGCGCGCCGGAAATGTCCGCCGGCTAACGGCGCAGCAGGGCGGCTCCGGCCGCCCTCACCTCTTCTCACAATTGAACCTGACCGATTGAGGATAGAACCATGTCCGCAAGCAGCCTCCCCGTGCCCGCACGCACGAGGTCCTTTCCGCACAACCTCACCCCCGCCGATGTCGACAAGATTCGCCGCATGGTGCTTGCCGGCAACTCCACCGCCGAGATCGCAGCAACCTTCGGTACCACCGAACGCCGCGCCGAAGTGTTCCTCGGTATCCGCCGGCCCCGCTGGCTGCGCTACCGCGATGAAGGCCGCATCGAATTCATGCCCGGCAAGACCGTCTTCTATCGCTGGCGCTCGCGTGACGACGGCGGCCGCGACCTCCGCCCCTTCTCCGTCGCCGCCATCTCGATGCACCGCGACGCGCTGGAGAAGCGAACATGAGCGCCAAAAACGTCATCACGCTCTGGAAGCCAGAACCCGACGTCATCCTGCACCAGGCGCTCGGCAAGTGCGCCGAGGAGTGCGCCGAGCTTTCCCAGGCTCTGGCCCGCTGCTTGATCCAGGGCTTCCACGAAGCCGAACCGGTCACTCACAAACTCAACCGGACCCAGCTCTTTGAGGAAGTGGCCGACATCAAGGCGGCTCTCCGGTGGCTTTTTGAGGTCATCGACGAGCCTTTCAAAGGCGAATCCGAACGCGAACGGCGAAAATTCGACGGCTTCAAGCGCTGGCAAGCGATGCTTGAGGCTGAGATGAGCCCCGAGGAGCAAGCCCATGGCTGACGGCACCAAGATCGAATGGACGGATGCGACGTGGAACCCGGTCACCGGCTGTTCCGTCGTGTCCCCCGGCTGCACCAACTGCTATGCCATGAAGCTCGCCGGCACGCGGTTGAATAGCCACCCGAGCCGGGAAGGCTTGACCCGCGATACGAAGGGCGGCCCGGTCTGGACCGGCGAAGTGCGCTTCAACCCGCAATGGCTCGACGAGCCGCTACGTTGGAGGAAGCCGCGCATGATCTTCGTCTGCGCCCATGGCGACCTTTTCGCCGAGGGCGTGCCTGACGAGTGGATCGACCAGGTATTCGCCATCATGTCGCAGGCGCCGCAGCACACGTTTCAGGTGCTCACAAAGCGCCCAGAGCGTATGCGGAGCTATCTCACACGCCCCCGGCTTGAGCATCACCTTGTCAACGCGCTCTTGCCGCTCACGTTTCCCATGCCAGAGCCCGGCCGCTGGCCGCACCGGCCGCTTCCGAATGTCTGGCTCGGCGTCTCGGTCGAAGATCAGAAGCGCGCCGCCGAGCGCATTCCAATCTTGCTCGACACCCCCGCCGCTATCCGCTGGATCAGCGCCGAACCATTGCTCGGCCCCGTAGACCTCACGAGGATTGACCAACCGAACGGCGGGTTCGGCCCCTATTGGATCAACGCCCTCAAAGCCGGCGAGAGTGGGTGGTTTGCAGATGAGGCCGCAACGGTCAGAACCGAACCCGACCCGCTGGCTTTTTCTGGCCTTGCGTCTCTCGATTGGATTGTCGCGGGTGGCGAGAGTGGCTCCGACGCTCGGCCGATGCATCCCGTTTGGGCGCGTTCGCTGCGAGATCAGTGCGCAGCAGCCGGCGTGCCGTTCCTGTTCAAGCAATGGGGTAGTTGGAAACCCATTTGCGAAATGCCGGCTCACGAAGTCAACGGCTGCTACCGCAGCAACCGAAAGGCCTGCGCCGACGAGGATCAGGCCATCATTGACGAGATGCACGGCACAACCTGCCTCGTCGAACAAACCGTGCTGCATCATGATGCCAGTCGACACGACTACCTGTCGCCCGGAGCCTTCGCGGATCGACACTCGATGACGATGTACAACATCGGCAAGAAGGCCGCCGGGCGCCTCCTCGACGGTGACGAGCACAACGGCTTTCCGAACCGGAAAACGCGGCCTCAAGCCGGAGGAGAACTCTCCGATGTCTGAGCCGGCCACGCCCCTCCCCACCTTCCGCGTCTTCTTCCACGACGGAAAGACGTTCGACTTCGAGGCCGGCCACCCGCTGATTGCTGAGAAGAAAGCCCGCGCCGCCCATCCCGGCGGCTTCGTGAAGAAGGTCAAGATCCTAAAGGGAACCGCGAAATGACAGCAGCTCTGCTCGAAACAGCCGCCGCCTCTCATCTTTGGGAAGCCCTGATCACCGACGAGGGCGAGCCCTTCGCCGCCTTCATGCGGGGCCACGTCAACCCGTTCACGCTCGCGGGAGACGCCGAGGAGGCGATCATCAAAGCCTTCAACGATCTCTCGCCCGATTTCGCCGCCGACGTGAGCGAGATCCTCGAAAACGCGGGCGGCGCAGTCATTTCACAATTTTGGCTGCGCCCCCACGGAGAACCGTCCGATGAGCTGGCGTACTACGAGCTGGCCACCGCCGACCAGCGCCGCGCCTTCCCCGTGACCGGCGTGAGGTTTCAGTGATGGATAGCATCCCGCAGTTCGCCCTTTCCGTCCGCCAGCCGTGGGCATGGTGCATCCTGCACGCCGGCAAGGACATCGAGAACCGCTCCTGGGGAACCCGCGTGCGTGGCCCGATCGCCTTGCACGCCGCGAAGGGCCTGACGCAAGCCGAATTCGCTGATTGCCTGGAGACGATCCAGACCCTCAGCGAAGATGCACCATTTCCAGCGGGCATCACCATGCCCACGCTCGAGGAGCTACAGCGCGGCGGCATCGTCGGCGTCGTCGAGATCGTCGATTCGGTGCAGCAATCCTCCAGCCCGTGGTTTTTCGGAAAATACGGCTTCCGTCTCGCTAATCCCCGCCCCGTCGAGTTCGTGCCCGTGAAGGGCGCGCTCGGCTTCTTTGACTGGCGCAAGAACCTGGCGAAGGCGCGATGAAGTCGACCGTTGATCCGCAGCTGCTTGCATTCGTGCGCGCTTTGGCGAAAGCTGACGCCCGCCGAGACCGCCTGCGCGGATCGAATGTCCGCGAGGAAACAGAATGCAAAGAAGACGCGCCGCAATCTATGCCCGGTTCTCAACCGATCTGCAAAGCGAAAGGTCTGTCGACGACCAAATCGAACTGTGCCGCGAATTCGCGACACGGCAAGGCTACATCGTCGCCCGCTCCTACTTCGACAAAGCGCGTAGCGGCGCGTCGATCTTCGGACGAGACGGCCTACTCAGTCTCATGGACGATGCCCGCGAAGGTAAATTCGACGTTGTCGTCGTAGAAGCGCTCGACCGCCTCTCTCGCGACCAGGAGGATCTGGCCGGGCTGCATAAGCGCCTCACTTTTGCCGGCGTCGAGATCGTCGCGGTGCATGACGGCACGGCCGACGCGATCCAGGTTGGCATTCGTGGCCTAGTCTCAACCCTCTTTCTAGCCGATCTCAAAAACAAAATCCGCCGCGGCATGACCGGCGTCATTCGTGACGGCCGGCACGCCGGCGGCCGCGCCTACGGCTATCGCCCGACGCCCGGCCAGCCGGGAATGTTGCAAATCTTCGAACCGGAAGCCGAAATCGTGCGCCGGATCTTCGCGGAAACGCTCGGAGGTTCCTTGCCGAGGGAAATTGCAGCCGACCTCAACCGAGATGGCATCTCCCCACCTCGCGGCCTCAACTGGAATGCAAGCACGATTAGCGGCTCAGCGCAGCGCGGCAACGGCATCATTCGCAACCCGCTCTATTGCGGCCGGATCGTCTGGAACCGCATCCGAATGGTTCGTGACCCCGAGACCGGAAAGCGCGTGAGCCGGCCGAATGATAGCTCGGAGCATAGGGCGGCCGACGCGCCGCACCTGGCGATCGTCGACGTGATAACTTATGAGGAAGCACTGGCGACGCTGGAAGGCCGAGCAAAAAAGGCTCAAGGCGGCCAAGACACCAGACGCCCCAAGCGTCTGCTGTCTGGCTTGCTTCGCTGCGCGCACTGTGGCGGCGGCATGTCGATGCACGATCGCAGTGGCGATATCATCCGCATCCGTTGCAGCCGCTCGAAGGAGAGCGGCACTTGCGCCAATCAGCGCCGCTATAACCTCAACAAAATCGAAGCGGCAGTCATCTCAGGTCTTACCGATCAACTGCTGCATCCCGAACTGCTCGCCGAGTATGTTCGCGTCTATCACGAAGAGCGCCGCGACGAGGTCGCCAAGGCGGCCCGCGAGAGAACCAGCAACGAACGCCGGCTAGCTGATCTCCACGGGCAGCTTGAACGCCTTATGCAAGCGCTCGCCCGCGGCATCCTGCCGATCGAGGCCGTCGAGGGCCAGTACAAGCCGCTGCAGAATGAGAGAGATCGTGTCGCCGCCGAACTGGCGCTTATCCCCAGTGCGCCGGTGTTGGAGTTGCACCCGCACGCGGCGAATCAATATCGGAAAGCCGTCGAGAACCTCGCGGCCCGCCTGAACGAACTGGACCCCAAGGCAGACGCCGGCGCGCTCGCCGAGTTCCGCAGCCTAGTTGACAGCGTGATCGTGCATGATCGCAAAGACGGCGGCGTTGAAGTCGAGGTGATCGGCCATCTGTCGGCGCTCGTTGGCGCCAAGGCCGAGCTGCTGGGGGGACGGATGGTAGCGGAGGAGGGATTCGAACCCCCGACACAAGGATTATGATTCCTCTGCTCTAACCTACTGAGCTACTCCGCCGGGTACCGCGTCAAGGCTTCGAAGTGGAAGCCGTCTTGACTGGACGGGCGGCTTATACGGCCCGCTTCCGGCCAGTGTCAAGCCAAGTCTCCGGGAAAATGTGAAGTTTTCACAACGGCCCGGAAATCCACCGCTTCAGGCGGCGGCCTGGGCCGAAAGTAGTGCCCTCAAAGCGGCTTCCGCGCTTGCTTCACGCTCCGATTTGCGAATGAATCCGCCGCCATAGACGCGCGCGTCCTCGCCGACGCCGGAATAAAGCGCACAGGCCTGGCCAGGCGCGATGCCGGCTTCGCCTTCGGCGAGCTCGACATAGATGCCCTCGTCATCCTTCGCCAGCACGGCAGGCGCCGGCTGGCGGGTGGAGCGCACCTTGGCGAAACAGTCGAAGCCTGCGGCCGCCACGTCTTCGAGATCCTCGTCGCCCAGCCAGTTGACGTCGCGCAGGTAAACGCGGCGCGTTTCCAGCGCTTCCTTGGGGCCGACGATGACCCGACGCGAGCGGGCGTCGAGATAGACGACATAGAGCGGCTCGCCGGTCGCCACACCGATGCCGCGGCGCTGGCCGATCGTGTAGTGCAGGATGCCCTCATGCGTGCCGAGCACGCGGCCGTCGAGATGCACGATCTCGCCGGAGAGTGCTGCGTTCGGCTTCAGCTTCGAGACGATGTCGCTGTACTTGCCCTGGGGCACGAAACAGATGTCCTGGCTGTCGGCCTTCTGGGCGACGACGAGGCCCATCTCCTCTGCGAGCTTGCGGGTTTCTGCCTTGGATAGATGCCCCAAGGGGAAGCGCAGATAGTCGATCTGCTCCTGCGTCGTCGCAAAGAGGAAGTAGCTCTGGTCGCGGTCGGCATCCGTCGGGCGGTAGAGTGCCCGCTGGCCGGCGTAGCGCGGGTTCGGGCTCGGGCGCGAACGGATATAGTGGCCGGTCGCCAGCGCGTCGGCGCCGAGCTCCTTGGCTGTCGCCAAGAGATCGGCAAACTTGACCGTCTGGTTGCAGGCGACGCAAGGGATCGGCGTCTCGCCAGCAATATAGCTTTCGGCGAAGGGATTGATCACCGTTTCGCGGAAGCGCGCTTCGTAGTCGAGCACATAGTGCGGAATGCCGAGCGTTTCGCAGACGCGGCGTGCATCGTCGATGTCCTGGCCGGCGCAGCAGGAGCCGGCACGATGGACGGCGGCGCCATGATCATAGAGCTGCAGCGTGATACCGAGAACGTCGTAGCCCTCGCGTTTGAGCAGGCCAGCGACGACAGAACTGTCGACGCCGCCGGACATGGCAACAACGACACGCGTATCTTCGGGCTTGCGGTCAAAATCGAGACTGTTCACGGGATCCAATCCGGCCTTCGGGCGGCAACCTTGCGCCTGCCCTGTTTCACGCTTCATGCGATGCTTGGCCGAAAAACCCTCGGCTCACGGCATGCTCGGCTCTACGGCACCGCGCATCCTATGAGACGCACAAAGGCAGCCGTAGCACTTCCATTCCCGCGACATATAGAAACTTGTCCGTCCGGCGGCAAGGCCGGCCGCCAGACCGGCGAAAACGCGCGTCCTTAAGACGCGCCATGCTTCGGCGTCAGATCAGCTTCAGCCGCATGGCGCGGGCGATCGCCTGCATGCGGTTGACCGCATCGAGCTTGCGGGTCGCGCTCTTGAAATAGCTGCTGACCGTATAGGTCGAAATGCCCAGGATGATGGCGATCTCGTCGCTGCTCTTGCCGGCCGCTGCCCAGCGCAAGCATTCGACCTCGCGGCTCGACAGTTTCTCCCGTGCCGAACTGCCGGTGTCGAAGGTACGTTCGAGGCATTCGAAAAGCTGGACCAGTGTCAGATAGAGCGTCGCGCGTTCAACACCCACCGGGGCCTCGCGCCGGCCGGAGAGCATGGCGACGAAGGGATCGCCATTGCTGGTGTGCAGGAGCACGGCGAAGTGACGTGCCATCTCCGGATGGGCGTGCAGCCGGTGCACCATCGCCTCGTCCACCGGCTTTGCGACGACGTCCAGCAGTTCGGGCCCGCCGGTCACCGGCAGCTTCGTAAACCGCAGCCGCTCGACCAGCGTGCTCGACTGGAAGGTTTCGCAGGCATCGTATTGGCGCACCAGCTCCGACGGCCAGTTGCTGAGCACCAGCCGCTCGGAAAAGCGCTGCTGTTCGGCAAGCGGCATGCGCGCGATCATGAAATGACCAAAGCCATAGCGGGCGATCAGCCGCCGCATGAGATGCAGAAGTTCGTATTCGGTGCGGACGGCAGCCGTATCGACGTCCGAGAAAATGTCCGCCGTTTCAGCCTCGCGCAGCAAGGCCGGTTCGTTCGATTCCTTCATCTGCGATCACCACATCCCCAGGCGCCACCGCGCCCGGTCGAGAGAATACAAAAACGCCTCAGATCACCTGAAGCATGAACTTCACCCCGGCAAACGAAATACAGCCGCCGCTACCGGCCTGTCCGCGCAAGAAACGCGTCCGGTTGTGAAAACTATGACGATGCACCAAGAATGATTGCGGGAGCGCACATACGACGCTCATCCTTATTTCAGCGCCTCGTTACCAAAAATTTTAGTTAAAGTGAAATGTGGTAATTGCATGGCTCCCATGACAATTCCGGGATAATCCAGGCTCTTCTCAAAGCAATTCACAAGGATAGGCGCACAGCCCCATGAATTGACCCGGGGCGGATCATCGATATGGCGCCTCGCCGAAGTGTCTCAAATTATGAGCAAATTGTTACTTGCTGCTTAGGCAAATGTTAAATGTGGCAGGCTAAGGTCACGGTCATATGGTCTTGAGTTTGTGTAGAGAGTCCCATGACCGAAATGATGCGACCACGCGTAAAATATGTCATCGGCCCCGATGGCAGCCCTCTGACGATTGCGGATCTGCCGCCGGCCAATACCCGGCGCTGGGTGATCCGCCGCAAGGCAGAGGTTGTTGCCGCCGTGCGCGGTGGCCTTTTGAGCCTTGAGGAGGCGTGCGAACGCTATACCCTCACGGTGGAAGAATTCCTGTCCTGGCAGTCCTCGATCAACGATCATGGTCTTGCCGGCCTGCGCACCACTCGCATCCAGCAGTATCGCCACTAGTTCGCCCATTACAGGGCCATAGGTCGAGCGGCGGCTTCGGATTCCCCGGAGCCGCCGCCGTCGTTTTGCGTTCTGCGGCTGCTCGGATTGGTGCTTTTTCGGGAACAGTCTGTGTTTCCGGGATACCAGGTAGACGGATTCCGATTTCCGGAAATCTGCGCTAGCTTCCAGACAAAGAAACTGGTTCGCCAAGGAAGGCTGTCATGGAAATCGTACTCGAGGAAACTGGATCGCACGGCCGCTACTCGACCGTGGTCGAGGGGCACACCGGGGAAATGACCTATTCGCGGACGTCTCCCCAATTGATCATTGTCGATCACACCCTCGTTCCGGACGCCCTGCGCGGCAAGGGTGTCGGCCAGGCGCTTGCCAAACATGCAATCGAAGAAGCCCGCAAAGGCGGCTGGAAGATCATCCCGCTCTGCCCGTTCATGAAGGCGCAGGCGATGCGGCACCCCGAATGGCAGGACGTCATCCAGGGATGAGGCACGGCTGAGATCCGGCCTATCCTGATCTTCAACAAATTCAAACTGATCTCAAAATGAGATGACCCGCCCGAACGCCAAGGCGTCGGGCGGGTCTCTTCGTCTTGTCACGATCGTGCCGGATCGGGTCATGCCAAACGCATGACCCGACAAGGCTGGAAATATCTGCCCCGAAACGGGCGACCTGCCTGACCAGCGCACAAATTCCCCAGACCGGAACCGACCTGGGGTCAAACCGTCCGTTGGATCAAGGCGTTGCGGCTCCGCTGCGCCCGATCGAGGCGCAAGAGCCGCAGCTTATGCCCGCAGGCGGGTCGATGTGTCCCGCTCTTCGAGGGCCGCCGCCTTCGCGTATTCAGCCTGCACTTCTTCGAGCGCGAGTTCGGCAGCATCCTGCTGCGTCTTCAGTTCGCGAATGGAAACCTGAAGATTGTCGGCTCTCTGACGTGCGGCCTTGGCGAAGGTGGGATAGGCGAAGTGCTGGGGATCGGAGATACCCGACTTCTTTTCCTCGAAAATAATCTGATTTTCCAGATCCTTAGTCATCCGTTCGAACTCAGCCATCATCATCTGAAGCTGGTTCAGCTGACGCTGCTTCTCGCGGACCTGAAACTCCTTCAGGCGGACAAGGCTCTCACGTGCTTTCATACGCAATACTCCCGTGGATAACGAGACCCCGGTTACTGATTTGCCCGCAAGCCGGCCCGAACAGGACCGGAAACGAAAAATCTTCAGCGATATTAACAAAAGCCTACCGCTGGTAACCTTTCGTTTACGGGCATCGTTAATCATAGGCGTGATGATTTAAGGCTCCGTAAATGCTGAGGCACGAAATGTGACCGCCCTGGCATTAACGAGTCGGAAGAGTCAGATAGCGGGATTTCCTCATGTTTCACATGAGATTAGCCGTTCGGGATTCACGTTTGAAATCAGGAGACTGCTAAAAATATTTAACAATCTCGATACACCTTGCCAGAGGGAATCAGAATTTGTTAACCATTTGGTGGCAGCCTCCAAATCAGGCAACGACTGGATCCGTATCGCGTAAGGGTGCCACGACGACCTTGGGCGGCGGAAAAGGGGAAGAATATGCGGGTTCTATTAATTGAAGACGACAGTGCAACGGCTCAGAGCATTGAGCTGATGCTCAAGTCCGAGAGTTTTAACGTCTACACCACCGATCTCGGTGAAGAAGGCGTCGATCTCGGCAAACTTTATGACTATGACATCATCCTTCTCGACCTCAACCTGCCGGATATGTCCGGCTATGAAGTCTTGAGAACGCTGCGTCTTTCCAAGGTGAAGACCCCGATCCTGATTCTTTCCGGCATGGCTGGCATCGAAGACAAGGTCCGCGGCCTGGGCTTTGGCGCCGATGACTACATGACCAAGCCCTTCCACAAGGATGAGCTGGTTGCCCGTATTCACGCCATCGTCCGTCGTTCCAAGGGTCACGCCCAGTCGGTCATCTCCACCGGTGAGCTGATCGTCAACCTGGATGCCAAGACGGTCGAAGTCGGCGGACAACGCGTCCACCTGACCGGCAAGGAATACCAGATGCTCGAGCTGCTTTCACTGCGCAAGGGCACGACGCTGACCAAGGAAATGTTCCTGAACCACCTCTACGGCGGCATGGACGAGCCGGAACTGAAGATCATCGACGTCTTCATCTGCAAGCTGCGCAAGAAGCTTGCAAACGCTGCCGGCGGCGCCAACTACATCGAGACCGTCTGGGGCCGCGGCTACGTGCTGCGTGAGCCGGATGGCGCCGAGTACGCCGAAACTGCCTGATTTCCCGCCAGGGCTTGCACCGACCCCCGCATGATGCGGGCCCGACATTTGAGATTTTCACAGGACCCGCCAATTGAGGCGGGTTTTGTTTTTGGACGACCCGATCGCGCTGCGCAGCAGCGCTCTTCGAGCCTACGAGGCGTCCGGTCGCCGGCAATATTTACCCTCTCCTCTCCCGTCGCACCCAACGCCGCTCAACGCTTGGCCTGCGTTGGCGGCACCAGGCAACAAAAAAGCCGCGGCAAAGGCCACGGCTTCGTTTCATTTCGAAAGATCGGGGTAAGGCGGCTCAGGCCGCCATCGACTGGCTCGCGAAAACGCTGGTCAGGATCTTGCGGTCGAAAGGCTTCAGCAGGAAGTCGTCGGCGCCGGCACGCTTTCCGGCCATCATCTTCTTGAGATCCGCCTCGACGACACAGTAGTAGATCCGAACTGCCGGACCGTTCGGAAGCCGCCGGATGTTGCCGATGAGTTCGAGTGCGCCATCCAATCCGGCGTCAATGATCAGGATATTCGGGAGCTCTGCTTCGCAGCGGACAAGCGCCTCGAGGCTGTTCGATGCCTCGTAAACCATGAAGCCCATGCCGGACAGGATACGTTTCCCAACTTTCCGGACCACATCCGAGCCGTCGGCAATCATCAAGCGCCGCATGTCCTACTCCCTTCGCAACTTACCTATACGCGTACTCGCAGGCTGGAAACAACTCTATACAAATTTGGGAAAGAATTCGTTACGGAGCTTGCTTAACGGCGCCTTTCTTTGCCGACTCAACCATCTGAAAACATTAATTTTTCCAGAACTGGACGCAAGTGACGAGAAACGCGGCGCACGCGTACGGCCCCACGCCAAGACGCGGAGCCGCACGTTTTCAGGACTTGGATCGAAGTGCCTGTAGCCGAAAAATGAAACCTCAGGCTGCAACGCGGGTGGTGAAGATGATCTCTTCACCGGTCGATGCAACCTCGATCGTCATGCCGGCTTCCTCGCCGAGCAGCACGGTGTAATACGGCTGGATCGAATGCGCATCGACTGCTTCTTCCGGCGTGCCGCACAGGAGTTCCGTCAGTCTCGGCGGCACGCGCATCATGCGCCCCTTCGCGACCAGGGTGAAGACAGCGTCGAGTTCCGGGTTCTCGAGCGTCACGTCGATCGAACCGCCACGCGGGATCGCGCCGTAGGCGATGAGGAAGAGGTTCAGCAGCAGCTTGACCCGGTTCTTGGCGATGATCGCGCGCGGACCGTGCCAGTTGACCTCGGTCTTCTTCTCGGCAGCCGCAAAATCCTTGGCGGCCTTTTCCGCTTCGCCGGTGTCGATCGACGCACCAACCGAGCCGGAGGCGCCGAAAGCGAGACGGGCGAACTTCAGGCGAACCGATGCGTTCAGCGCGCTGGTCCGGATCAGGTCCATCGCATCCGCGTCGGCACCGCCTTCATCAAGCAGTTCCAGGCCGTTGTTGATGGCACCAACCGGCGAGATGATGTCGTGGCAAACGCGGCTGCACAGAAGCGCGGCCAGATCGGGTCCCGTCAATGTCAGGTTCGGATTCGTTGCCATCGTGTATCCTTATTGGTTCCGCCGGCCCACCGCTTGGGGGCACGCGCCATCGTGACGCCGGTAAAGCCTCACGCGAAAAGACGCAAGTCATGGGCTGCCCGGCGCAGCCGTTCATCAGTGGATCATAATGACACCACATTTGGTAAACCGATTGTTAAGACCATCGGTTCAAATTGCATGGAATTGGTCCAGACCCTTCACTGGCCGCACAGTGATCTGACTGGCGGCCGCTGCAAACCCGCAAGCGAGCAATTTCGCGCCTGACGGAGGAAACGATGCATCAGATCATGAAGGCAGCCACGCAGGCTTGCCGTGTTGTCCTGGCCACGATGTTCCTGGTCGCTGCTGCCCAATCGACGGCGCATGCCCAGTCCGCGAACAACAGCCAATATACGATGCAGGAAATCGTCGACGCCGGTCACGGCTTCTTCGGCGAAACCTCCGGCGGTCTGGCGAAGGTCGTCGAACGCGCCTTCGAGCGTTACGGCCTGCCCAACGGCTACATTCTCGGGCAGGAAGGCTCAGGCGCATTCATCGCCGGCCTCACCTACGGCGAAGGCGAACTCAACACCAAGAACGCCGGCCAGCATAGCGTCTTCTGGCAGGGCCCGTCGCTCGGTATCGACTGGGGCGGCCAGGGCAGCCGCGCCATGATGCTGGTCTACAATCTGCCGAGCGTGCCGGCCCTCTACAAGCGTTTCGGCGGTGTCTCCGGTTCGGCCTACGTCGTCGCCGGCGTCGGCATGACGGTTCTGACCGACGAGCAGATCGTCGTCGTTCCGATCCGCACCGGTATCGGCGCACGGCTCGGCGTCAACGTCGGTTACCTGAAGATGACCCAGACGCCCACCTGGAACCCCTTCTGAGGCACTGGTCGCGCTGGCGTGGGCAAAATCCCGCGCCAGACACTTGCAGCGCACGAAACGTCATGTTTAGTGCAAGGAAGCGGAAATGCGCAGCGCCTGCCGGACCGCGAGGTCCGGCAGGCGCTGCGGTTCCGATACAGTTTTGAAACGGCCAGCTCGTGATACAATTCGCGCTTCTCTTTGCCCTGGGCTTTCTGACGGCGATCATCATCGGTCTGCTGGTGGCCCCGGCGATCCACCGCCGCATCGTGCGGTTCGCCGAGGACCGCTTGAAGGCGACCATGCCGCTCAGCCCGCAGGAGGTGCGTGCGCAGAAGGATGCAGCCCGCGCGGCCTACGCCGCCGAAAATGCGCGCACGCAGCAGGCCCTCAAGCGCGAGCGCGACAAGGGCGTGGCGCTGATGCTGACCAACGAGAAGAGCTTGCAGGAGGCGCGGCGCCTGACCGGCGAGAATTCCGACCTGAACGCCCAGCTTGCCGACATGAACGTCGAAGCGGCAGATATGCGCTCCGCCATCCGGCAATTCGAACAGCGCCTGGAACGGATGAAGACAACGCTCGACGGCGTCGAGCGCGACAATGCCGCTAAAGCCGACGAAATACAGAAGCTCGGCGTGCACCTCGCCCATCATGGCGCCGAAATCGACAATCTCAAGATCACCCTGGCGGCGCGCGAGACCGAGGTCGAGCATCTGAAGAGCCGTATCGCCACCTTGCGCGACGAGCGAGAAGCCCTGCGCGGCGATCTCAAGGCCGAGACGACCCATTCCAAGGAAATGGAGCTTCGTCTTTCACATGACGAAACTCGGCTACACCGGTTGGAAGACAAGCTCGCGCGTGAGATGGCCACCAGTGCCGACCGCGAGAGTGCGCTGGAGCGACGCGCCGGCGAAATCGAACGACTGAAGACCAAAGTGAAGGATACCAACCAGGAAATGCGCGACGCAGCCAAGGCCCTGCGCGCCGCCGGCATCGCCTTCCCGCTGAGGAAGGAACGCCGTCCGGCCACCGAGCAATCGGGCAACCGTTCCGCGGCCGCCGTTGCGCCGGCAACCGAAATTCCAGGTTCTGCCACCGCCGACGATCTGCGCAACCGCGCTACCGCTCTTTCGGAGCGCCTGACCAATTCCAAAACTGCCGCCCATGACGACGCCCTGCGCGACGAGGTCGCGTCAATCGCTGCCGGCATGGTTGCGCTGACGGCAACGAACGAAGGCCCCTCCTCCCCCATTCTCAACCTGTTGGCCGGCGACGGGAACGAGGAAGCCACGACCAAGCGAGAGAGTTTGGCGAAACGGGCAAAGGACATCCTGCCGCGCGAATAGACGGCTAGACCGCCTTACGGTGGACGCTTGACGCGCGTCGGCCACCACTGGCGGGCAGGCGAGCCTCTTCCTGTCGCTCGAAGCTTGAGAACGCGGCGTCAGATCCGGCCGTTGATCAGCGCCACCTGGTGAAGGGCGATACCGGCTGCGGTCGAGACATTGAGACTGTCGAGGCCCGGGCGCTGGCGGATGCGCGCCGTGCGGATCGAGGTCAGCACCGATTGCGGCAGCCCCTCGCCTTCGGTTCCCATGAGAAGCGCGGTGCGCGCCGCCGGCGGGATCGCGCCAAGATCGGTTTGGCCGGCGGGCGAGAGCCCCCAGATCGCAAAGCCTGCCCCCTGCAGCCGTTCCAACATGGCAGCCACGGAGCCTTCGCGCGCGAAGGGAACGGTCAGCACCGAGCCGACGGAGACCCGGATCGCCTTGCGGTACATCGGATCGCAACTCGTCTCATCCATCAGCACGGCATCGACCCCAAAGGCCGCGGCGTTGCGGAAGAGAGCCCCCATGTTGTCGTGGTTGGAAATGCCGCAAGCCGCCAAAACGAGGCTCGACGTCGGCAAGGACGCGATCAATGCATCGCGGCCTGGCTCACCTTCGCGGCGACCGAGCGCCAGCACGCCCCGGTGCATGTTGAACCCGGCGATCGCGTCGAACACCCCCGCCCCCGCCACATAGACGGGCACCGTCGGCGGGAAGCGCTCAAGAATATCCTGAACGCCGGCCAGACGATTTTCGAGCAGCAGGATCGCCTCGGCGGCAAAACCGCGCCCGGCTTCGTGCGCCGCTGCCAGCATGCGCAACACCACCGTGCCTTCGGCGATGAAGCGGCCATGCCGCCCGGTCAGATCGCGCTCCTTGATCGAAACGAAGCCAGCAATCCGGGGATCGGCGGGGTCATCGATGCGCTGAACGGGCGGGAGGGCGCTCGACATACGGTCAGTTGGTCCTGACGGTAATGTCGGCGACGATGCGACCGGTGCCGATATCGAACACGATGGCACGCGGCTCCGATCCCGGAAGGTTGCCATAGAACAGCACCTGGGAGCCGGAGAGCGCCACGTTCGTCACCGTGAAGCCGGCGGGAAGTGCCGCGACCGCATTGACCGGTGCTTCGCTCGGAACGACGGCAGCGGCAGCCTGGACGGGTGCCTTGGCGTCCGTGCGCGTCAGCTTGTAGACAATCGTCCCAAGGACGGCCATAAGCATGACCAACATGACGCCGGCCGAGACGAGCTGAAGCTTCACCATCTTGCGGCGGACATTTTCCATGGCCGGATCTAGCGGCTTGTCTTCCTGGTCATCGGGCTCGATTGCGGTCATGGTTGGCCTTTTTTCGGATTTGGAACGGAATGAACGACCCCTTTAAACAAGCGACGGCCAATAGGAAAGTCCTGACGGCGGGCGAGGATGCCGCAGGACGCCTCGATTCGTTCCTGACCGACGCACTTTCGGGTGAATTCTCCCGCAACCGGATCAAGAGCCTGATCGAACAGGGCGCGGTGTCGATCAACGGCAAGCCGGTAACCGAACCGAAAAAGAAGGTGCATCCCGGCGACATCTTCGAGATGGACCTGCCCGAGCCGGAAGATCCGGAACCGAAGGGCGAAGACATCCCGCTCGACGTGCTCTACGAGGACGATCACCTGATCGTGCTTTGCAAGCCCGCCGGTCTCGTCGTGCATCCCGGCGCCGGCAACTGGACCGGCACACTGGTCAACGCGCTCATCCATCACTGCGGCAGCAGCCTGTCGGGCATCGGCGGCGTCAAGCGCCCGGGCATCGTCCATCGCCTCGACAAGGAGACGAGCGGCGTCATGGTGGTCGCCAAGAATGATGCCGCCCATCGCCATCTCTCCGAACAGTTTGCAGACCACGGTCGCACCGGCCCGCTCGAACGCGCCTACCGGGCCGTCGTCTGGGGGCGACCGCGGCAGCTGAAGGGAACGATCGACGCGCCGCTCGGACGGGCCGGCGACCGAACGAAACGCGCGGTCAAGCGCGAGGACAGCGACGACGCCCGCGAAGCCATTACCCACTATGAAGTCGTCGAGCGTTATCTCGAAAAACCCGACGGCACCTGCCTGGCATCAACGGTGGAATGCCACCTGGAAACGGGGCGCACGCACCAGATCCGCGTCCACATGGCGCATATCGGCCATCCGCTGATCGGCGATCCGGAGTATGGCGCTGCCTTCCGCACCAAGGCGAATTTGTTGCCGGATGCAGCCAAGGCCGTCGTCAATCAATTCCACCGCCAGGCCCTGCATGCCTTCATGCTGCAGTTCGAGCATCCGGCGACCGGCGAGACCATGCACTTCGAAGCACCCATGCCGGTCGACATGGAGCAACTGATCGAGGCCCTGCGCACCGAGGCGTGAGCCGGGCCCTTGAATTCCGGCAGTGGGATTCCAATCTAAGGTTCAGTCTCTGTTCGTGACATTCCCGTCGCCCGGCCTCACACATTGGTGAAACCGGACTCCTTGAATCATGCTTTCGCCGTACTTATTTTCTAGGCTCGTGGGGTCTTGACGAAGACCCACATGCCCGGCTTGCCGACCGGAGGCCGGAGACTATTAAGGGGGGTGCTTCATATGGCCCGAAACAATTTGCCAACCATTGCCGCTGGAGAAGGCGGCCTCAATCGTTATCTCGACGAAATCCGCAAGTTCCCGATGCTGGAGCCGCAGGAAGAGTACATGCTCGCCAAGCGGTACCAGGAACATGACGACCGCAAGGCGGCGCACAAGCTGGTGACCAGCCACCTTCGTCTCGTCGCCAAGATCGCGATGGGTTATCGCGGCTACGGCCTGCCGATCGGCGAAGTCGTATCCGAAGGCAATGTCGGCTTGATGCAAGCCGTCAAGAAATTCGAACCCGATCGCGGTTTCCGCCTCGCCACCTACGCCATGTGGTGGATCAAGGCGGCGATCCAGGAATATATCCTGCGCTCGTGGTCGCTGGTGAAAATGGGCACGACCGCCAACCAGAAGCGGCTGTTCTTCAACCTGCGTCGCCTCAAGGGCAAGATCCAGGCGCTCGATGAGGGCGACCTGAAGCCGGAACACGTCAAGGAAATCGCCACCACGCTCAAGGTGAGCGAGGATGAAGTGATCTCGATGAACCGCCGCCTTTCCGGCGACGCTTCGCTCAATGCCCCGATCAAGGCGAGCGAGGGTGACTCCGGCCAGTGGCAGGACTGGCTCGTCGACGACCACGACAACCAGGAAGAAATCCTGATCGAGCAGGACGAGCTTGAAAGCCGCAGGGCATTGCTCGCCAATGCGATGAAGGTGCTGAATGACCGCGAACGCCGCATCTTCGAGGCGCGCCGCCTGACGGAAGAGCCGCTGACGCTCGAAGATCTTTCGGCCGAATTCGATATCAGCCGCGAGCGCGTACGACAGATCGAGGTTCGTGCTTTCGAGAAGGTCCAGGACGCTGTGCGCAAGGCCGCCCTTGAGCGCGCCAATGCATTGCGGGTCGTCGAGGGCGCATAACGCTCTTCACGCCATGCGGGCGCTAATGCGCCCGTGTACAGAGCCAAACAAAAAACCCGGCGGATCGCTCCCCAGCCACTTACTTAAATGTGGAATCGACTTTCGGGTCGATTCCACATGATTTAGCTCTCTCTAAAATTCAGTCGAAATAGAGGATATCCTCGAAGCGAACTGGCCCCTTGGCGAGGCCCAAGCGCATGGCTGGTGTTTGGCCGTCCTTGCCCTTGGCGATGAAGTTGAAGTAGGTGCGGAAGATCACCAGGCACTTCTCGACCATGTCGGGGGAGTAGAACCCGTACAGGTACCATTTTCGCGCCGCACGCCTCGGATACGACGGCGCTCGTTCCAGCCCGGCGATGCTGCGGCGGACCTGCATGAAGAACCTGTCGACCTGGTGGAGCGAGACATCGTGGAGCACCCTTGCGATCTGCAGGCCAGTCCGTCTGCCGTCGTCCGTTAGCAGGCGGACGCGCTTTCCGGGTTCTGACTTGTTGATGTACGGGTAATCGACCTCGGTGGTCCTGAGGTGCTCGCTTCGCTCCGAGGTGCTCATCCGATCCAGCCCGCTAATCTGCAGGAAGAATGTCAGCCAAGCCACGAATGGATGAAGGAAGGGATAGGCCTCCTCGGCGAGCGCCTTGATCTTGTTGGCCGCCATCACCCGCTCGTTCTTCTCGTCGATGGTGGAATTCTTGTCGAACGACATAACCGCGACGTCGAGCTTGCGGGCCATGGCCTTGTCGACCCAGCCCGCCAGGACGGCGGTCGGGAGGCCGGGGTCAGCGTCGAGCGAAAAGTACACATGGTCGGCGCGGCCGAGCAGATGGCGGAGATATCGGAAGTGCCCTATTGCCAGATAATCGATGTGAACCATCGCCCCCTGCCTGGGTAGCTGGCGGTCTTCGGTCATGTGCTCTGGCGACTCCTGGTCCTCGCGGACTGGTCGAAACACGTTCGATGGAAGCGACAGGGCGCTGGCGTAATCCTCGAAGTTCCAAAGGCGGGCGTACTCCCGGAAGGCGGGCCGCTTCAGGAGATCGTCGCATTCCTCGACGAGCTGCTGGACCTCCAGCGTATTGAAACGTAGATCGAGCTGCGGGTGGCAGGCGAGGACGTATCCGGTGTTGAGGCAGCTCGTCACGATTGCCCGGAACTGGATCGTCTTGCGCATCGCCTTGGTCGGCCAGTTGACCATGTAGTCCTGCATGTCCGTGCAGAGACGCATGTCGCCCAGGTCCATCGTGGGAAGGCGACGCTCGCGGTCCGCGACGAACTTGGCGCACTGGCCGTGGATAAAATCGATCTTGTCGTAAACCGTCTTGATATTCAGGCCCGTGACCTGCGCGATCTTGGCAAGGGCGACCTTTGCGACGAGAAGCTGGAAGACGGTCTTGTTCTCGTGCGACTTCCGATGCCTTGCATGCCGCCTTGCCGCCGAAAAGGTCGTCCGGCATTCACGGCATCGGTATCGTGGGTCGCCGCTCGCGTTGGTGCCGTGGCGGTAGTATTCTCCGGGATGCGAATCAAGCGGCTTCGAGTGGTTCGAGCAGGTCTTCTTCGTGCACCTGTGGCCAAGAGGTGCGGCGAGCGACTGTAGGTGTCGGTCGAACTCCTCCCAAACGGCCTTGTTGCTTTTGACGATGGAGGACGTGCCGCATGTCGTGCACCTGAGGACAGCGTTATCGTCCCTCGCTGAAACCTTATACGGTGTCCGATTGTTGTCTGATCGGGATCGCCCTCGACCGTCCTCCAGCTCCGCTGCAACGCCGAAGTTTGGGCAGTGCGGATTTTTACAGAAGTTGACGTTCACTCCCTGGAAGGGGAGAGGCAGTCGCAAGCGTTTTTGGGTCTCCGAAAAAATCTCCGGCATACGCAATACCCCCGATAACCGGGGTTATAAGGGGTATTGCTGAAGACGGTCCTAACGATTCCACATTTAAGTAAGTGGCTGGGGATCGCTCCAGCCGGGTTTTTCTTTGCTCTTCGGATCTCTCTCCGGATTACTGGCTGTTGGTCGCCGCGTCCGTTGCCGGTGCGGCCGCCCAGGCGCGCAGCACCTGGTTGAAGGCGTCGGTTCCGCTCGGGCCCTTCTCCAGCGTCAGCAATGCGCGGCGCCCGTTCCTGTAGGTCAGCGGAATATCAATCCAACTGCGGCTGCGCAGCAACTCCGTGTTGTTGCCCATCGCGTCCTTCGAATCGTTCAGCGCGATCATATGGAAATCGTCGGTGATCTTGGCCGGAACGGCGATCAACGCATCGCCGCGGTCCTGCTCCGTACGCTTCATCGAAACGCGCTGTACGCTGTCGATCGCGCCGCCTTCGAAATTCGGAGGCAGCGAGAAGACGAATTCGATGACATGGCTTGCCGGCAACGACTCGTCAGCGTTGCGCTTGATCGTCATCAACGCAGTCAGGCCCCGGTCCGGAATGGTGATCTGCGCCTGGACGGCCGGTTCAGGCTTGGCGTCGCCGCCAGGCGATTCTTCCTTTACCGACCACGCAACGGTTCCCGGAATGGCCGTCGGCGAAGACTGGCCGAGACGCTCTTCGTAGAGGAACATCTTCTCGCCGTTGGCGATGGCAATCTCCGGCGTTGTCGGCTGGCCACCGGGCTGCGTGCCTGCTGCCTGCCCCGCCGTTCCACCCTGGGCAGTGGCTGCTTCCACAGGCTTGCTCGCCTCGGTCTGCTGCGCTACCGACTTGCCTTCCTGCGCGGCACCTTCGGCGCTCGCGACGGCAGGGCCATTGTCGACTTCGGATCCGTCACCCAGAAGCCGCTGCGTAAACTTCGTCGAATTGTTGTCCGGGACCGCCGTGTCGTCGTGCTGTACCGGTTGCTGCTGCGTCGTCTCGCCCTGGTTTGCTGGCGGAGGAGCGCTCTTTTCTGCCGGCGATCCTCCGATGTTTGAAACGGCCGAAGTAATCGATGCGACGATGCCCGAAAGCCAGGCGTTGCCGGCTTCCCGGTTCTTCCAATAGGCAAAACCGCCGCCGCCGAGCGCCAGCAGAACGAACGCAGCGATGGCGAGACGCTTGATGCTGAAGCGCGATGGTTTCGGCGTGGCCCGGTAAGATGCCGGTCGCGATGCCGCGGGCGCCGCTCCGTCGGCGCCACGATCCGGCTCGCGCGCAACGGTGGATGCCGCTGCACCCGCCGTCGCCGCAGCCGCGGCGCCCTCCAAGCCGAGCAGGTCGTCGATGTGGTCCCAGGCCGTGCCGGCACGGTCTTGCTGGCTCTGGGGAGCATCCGCAGCGGCAGCCTGTCCGGTCCTTTCGACGGGCCAGGACCAATCGGCAATCTCCGGCTCAACGCTCTTTTCGGTTCGCCGTTCCTCGAACGGCGCAAACGGGTCGTTGTCATCGAACGACCAATTACCTGCAGAAGCGGCCTTGGGGGCCTCGACCGGCGCCTCCTGCTGCGGTTCTTCGACCGGATGCATGCCCAGAAGCTCGGGCGTACCGGCCGGCTCATGCACGTCGCGCGCAGGCTCATGCGCCGGGACAGGTGCCGCTACCGGCGTTGCAGTGTCCCATTCCGGCAGATCCCATTCGGATACGGCCGGCTTATGTTCATCGACCGCCGGGGCCTCGTGCCACGTCGGCTCTTCGACCGGACGAGGCTCGTCGTCTACGGACGGCGGCGCGACGGTCTCTTCATATGTTTCAGCATAGGTTTCGACCGGAGCGGGCTCAGAATATTCCTCAGCCTCGTAGGCTGGGGCAACGGCGTGTGCCTCTTCGACGACGGGAGCGTTCGTCTCCTCGACCGGCACCTCGGTCGTTTCGATGTATTTAGCAACCGGTTCTTCTGCAGACGGTTCGGCTGGAGCTACCTCTCCGGCTTCGGCCTCGTGTTCGGCGTGCTGCGTCGGCTCCTGGTAGACCTCGGCACGGTGGTCGAGTTCCGTGCTGCTTACCGCTTCCGGTGCCGCTTCCTCAGCGGCTGCAACCGGCTCGCTTGCAGCAACCGGCTCGGGCTGCGCTTCGGGTTCGGGTTCGGGTTCGGGTTCGGGTTCGGGTTCGGAAACGGCTTCCTCGACTGGCGGCTCAACGGCTACGGCTTCGGACGTGTCCTCCACCGCCTCCGTTTCTTCGAGAGCCGGCAAGGCTTCGGCATATTCGCTGTCGACCTCGACGATGGCGTTTTCGAGTTTCGCCAACTGGCGATTGATCATGTCGTCCGACGGACGCGGGTTCATGTTTTCGAGTTGGCGGCGCACGGCCGCGCGCGCCTTCTCGTATACCCTGTCCCGCATTTCGGGTGTGTTTTCCGACAGGCCGTCAACGGTCCTGCGAATAACTGCAACAAAATCCGCCATTAGTACTTTCTCATACGCCCAGGTATGTCTTTGCGATCGCGACGCAATGTCATTTCGCCGACACTAGTCCTCAAAGGGGTCCGTCACAAGTATCGTGTCGTCCCGCTCCGGGCTGGTGGAAAGAAGAGCAACCGGCGCGCCGATCAGTTCTTCCACCTGGCGAACGTATTTGATCGCCTGTGCCGGAAGATCCGCCCAGCTGCGTGCGCCAACCGTCGATTCCTTCCAGCCTTCGAGTGTAACATACACTGGCTTTGCCGAAGCTTGCTGCGCCTGGCTTGCCGGCAGATGGTCGATCTGCTGTCCGTCCAGAGTATAACCGACGCAGATCTTCAGTTCGTCAAGACCGTCGAGCACATCGAGCTTGGTGAGCGCGATACCGGTGATGCCGTTGGCGGCGACCGACTGGCGCACCAGTGCGGCGTCGAACCAGCCGCAACGGCGCTTGCGACCCGTCACGGTGCCGAACTCATGACCCTTTTCGCCGAGGAACTGGCCGATTTCATCGGTGAGCTCGGTCGGGAACGGGCCTTCGCCGACGCGCGTCGTGTAGGCCTTGGTGATGCCGAGGATGTAGCCGAGCGAGCCCGGGCCCATGCCCGAACCGGCGGCAGCCTGGCCGGCAACCGTGTTCGACGAGGTGACGAACGGATAGGTGCCGTGGTCGATGTCGAGCAGCGTGCCCTGCGCACCTTCGAACAGGATGCGCGCGCCCTTGCGGCGGGCCTTGTCGAGCAGAACCCAGATGGTGTCCATGAACGGCAACACCTTGGCGGCAACAGAAGAAAGCTCCTGCATGATCGCATCGTGGCTGATCTCGGCTTCACCGAGCCCGCGACGCAGCGCGTTGTGGTGCGTCAGCAGGCGGTCGACCTTGGCCGGCAGGGTGTCAAGATCGGCGAGGTCCATGACGCGGATGGCGCGACGGCCGACCTTGTCTTCGTAGGCCGGGCCGATGCCGCGGCGCGTGGTGCCGATCTTGGTGCCGCTGTTGGAGGCCGCATCCTCGCGGATACCATCGAGTTCGCGGTGCAGCGACAGGATCAGCGTGGCGTTGTCGGCGATGCGCAGGTTGTCCGGCGTGATCGCGATGCCCTGCTTGCCGAGCTTGTCGATCTCGGCGATCAGCGCATGCGGATCGATGACGACGCCGTTGCCGATGACGGCAAGCTTGCCGGGACGGACGACGCCCGAGGGCAGGAGCGACAGCTTGTAGCTGACGCCGTCGATTACCAGCGTATGGCCGGCGTTGTGACCGCCCTGAAAGCGCACGACGATATCGGCGCGCTCGGAGAGCCAATCCACAATCTTGCCTTTGCCTTCGTCACCCCATTGGGAGCCGACCACTACGACGTTCGTCATAATTCTCTTCCTGTTCAGGCGCGCAAACGAGGCTGCGCTGTTCTCAAACCCGCGCATCTATACTGTGTTGTCATCTGGAAAGCGACCCCGTTGTGTCCGGCGTTCCGCCCTTTTTGCATGACAAGGCCGGGATTTAGCACCTATATCTTCGCCTTTCCCCGCCATCGCGGCAACAGGTCGCCCATCTCCACACAGGTCAGAGCATCGTGAATTCCAGGGCCTATTTCTATCTCTGCATCACCGCGCTCTTCTGGGGCGGCAATTCTGTCGCCGGCAAGATGGCGGTCGGACACGTGAGCCCGATGATGCTGACGACCTTGCGCTGGGTATTCGCTCTGATCGTCATCCTGGTGCTGATGACGCCGCAGATCCGCCGCGACTGGGACAAGATCCGCCAACATTGGCTGCAACTGCTCGCCTATGGTGCGATCGGCTTCACCACCTTCAATGCCCTACTCTACTCGGCGCTGAAATATACGAGCGCCATCAACGCCGTCATTCTCCAGGCCGGCATCCCGATGCTGATCTTCCTGTTCAACTTCGTCCTCTTCCGCACGAGGGCGTCGATCGCCCAGGTGATCGGCTTCACCGTTACCCTGATCGGCGTGCTGGTGACTGCCGCCCATGGCGACATTTCGAGCCTGCTGACGCTGGAGTTCAATTTCGGCGACGCCCTGATGATCGTCGCCTGCGTCGTCTATGCCGGCTACACGGTAGCGCTCCGCTACAAGCCGACGATGCATTGGCAGAGCTTCATTGCGGCACCGGCCTTCGGCGCGCTCCTCAGCGCCCTGCCGCTGCTCTTCTGGGAAATCGGCAGCGGCACGGCGGTCGTGCCAGACACCACCGGGTGGGTCATCGTTCTCTATGCGGCGATCTTCCCTTCGCTGATGTCACAGGTACTTTATGTCCGTGGCGTCGAGATGATCGGCGCGAACCGGGCGGGCCTGTTCATCAATGCTATCCCCGTTTTCGGAACGCTGCTTTCCGTTATGCTGATCGGCGAGACCTTCCATCTTTTCCATCTCGTCGCCCTCCTGCTGGTGCTTGGTGGTATCGCCGTTGCCGAGAGGGGTCGCCCGCGCTGAAGGGCTTCACGCCTGCCGGGCAAGCGTCGCGCGATGCAATCGCTAGAACTCGGGAGTTGGCTTAAGCCTTGGTTAGCAGATGAGTGTTTCTGTCCCCGCCAGGATATTCTCCCTGGGGCTAAGGCAGTGAAAAATATTAGAATTTCGACACGTATCTATTTATTGACGGCGATGGCGCTGGTCTTCATGGCAGCAGCCATGGCCTACAAGACGCAGGTTGCCAACTCCGAAGTCAGCGACGAGCGCCGGCAGATGCTGCGCAACGTCACGGAGGCAGCGATCTCCACGATCGCAAGCTTCGAGGAACAGGAACGCAGCGGCGCGCTGACCCGGGAAGAAGCCCAAAGCCGCGCCATTTCGGCGGTCATGGCCATGCGCTTCGGCCAGGACGGTTATTTCTTCATCAATAGCTTCGACGGCATGATGGTCGCCCATCCCCTTGCCAAGCAGCTCGTCGGCACCGACATCCGCGGCCTGAAGGACACCAACGGCAAGGCCTTCAACGTCGAACTCATCGCACTCTCCCAGAACCCGGGCAGTGGCATCGTAAACTATTATTGGGACAAGCCCGGCCACGAGGAACCGGTCGAGAAGTACTCCTACATCCAGGGCTTCAAGCCCTGGGGTTGGGGGGTGGGTACCGGCGTCTATGCCGACGATCTCGCTGCCAAATACAATGCGTCGCTGCTGATGACGATCATCACCACGGCGATCGCTGCGATCGCAACGCTTGCCGCCGCCATGGCGATCGGTCGCTCGATCAGCCGGCCGATCAACCGGCTGAAGGACGTCATGCTCGAAGTGTCGAACAACGACACCCGTTCGGAAGTTCCAGATACCGACCGCCGCGACGAAATCGGCCACATGGCGGATGCGCTTGTCGTGCTGCGCGCCTCGGTGATCGAACGCAACGCGCTCGAAGTTCGCCAGCGTGAGCAGCAAGTGGCACTCGACGGCGAGCGCAGCGCGAACGAGGAAATGCAGCAGGCAACCGCCCGCGTGCAGGCCCATGTCGTCAGCACCATTGGCGGCGCGCTGGAAAGGCTCGCGAGCGGCGACCTCACCACCAACGTGCCGGATCTTGGTTCCGACTACGAGAAGCTGCGCCAGGACTTCAACACCGCCGTTGCCGCGTTGCGCTCGACCGTGAGCGCAATCGCCGATTCCACCTCTGTCGTCACCGGCAATGCCAACGAGATAAGCCGGGCAGCCAACGACCTGTCGCAGCGCACGGAGCAGCAGGCGGCATCGCTCGAAGAAACGGCAGCCGCCCTCGACGAGATCACCTCTGCGGTCCAGAACTCCACCAACCGCGCCGAGGAAGCGACCCGCATGGTCGCCGAAGCCCGCCAGGGTGCGGCCGCCTCGAGCGAGGTCGTCCGTGACGCCATCCATGCGATGGGTCGCATCGAACATTCGTCCTCCAAGATCGGCGAAATCATCGGCGTGATCGACGACATCGCCTTCCAGACGAACCTGCTCGCACTGAATGCTGGCGTCGAGGCCGCGCGGGCGGGTGACGCTGGCAAGGGCTTTGCCGTGGTCGCGCAGGAGGTGCGTGAACTGGCACAGCGTTCGGCGACGGCTGCCAAGGAGATCAAGGGGCTCATCACCGCTTCCGGCGTCGAGGTTTCGGCCGGCGTACGTCTCGTCGAGGCGACCGGTTCGGCGCTCGGCGATATCGAACGCCGGGTCAACGAGATCAACGAGCGCATCGTCGCCATTGCGACCGCGGCGCGGGAACAGTCTGTCGGGTTGCGTGAAATCAACACCGCCGTCAACCAGATGGACCAGATGACTCAGCAGAACGCGGCCATGGTCGAGCAGACCTCGGCGGCGAGCCAAGCTCTGGCCGGCGAAAGCAACGTGCTGTCCGGTCGGCTTGCCCAGTTCACCGTCGATGAGAGAGAGTGGCGCCCGACTCGGCGGGCCGCCTGAACTCCCATCAATCAAGACAAAGAGAAATGGCGCCGGTTTCCGGCGCCATTTTCATTTCTCAGGCAAGCAGCCGCTCCATGTAGAGCGCTTCCTCGCCGTAGCTTGAGAGCTTCAGCGCCAGCCGTTCGTCCATGCGCACTTCAAACCCTTGCCTCTCCCAGAAGCCGCGGGATCCGTTGACCGAGACGAGCGACATCGACCGCAAGCCTTCCGTTCTGGCAGCATCTTCCAGAAAGGGAAGAATTCCGCCACCCGCTCCGGAGCCACGCATCTCCGGCAAGAGCGCGAGATCATGGATGTACCAGGTATCGGCGGCATCAGGAATCTCGCCGAGCATGGTGTTCAGCGACGGCGGCGCGCCGCGGAGCCAAGGATGGCTCAGCACGTAGCCGCGGGACTGCCCCTCTGCGTCGAGCATGAAGCAACCGGCAGGGCTAAGCGCGATGCGGTCAGCGAGCACGGCGTCGTCCTCGGGAAAGGCCTGGTGAACAACGAGCTGGATCTCCGACACGGAGGCAAGGTCAGGCAGGCTTGCCTCGCGCCAGTGGAATGTCATTTCGGTCATTTCTCGTCACATGCGTTCAAACAGGAAAACGCACCGGCGGTCAGCCGGTGCGTCCTCGCTATGTCCCGTGATTGGGTCGGCAAAGCGGCAGCCCGTGCTGCCGCTTGCTGGGCTGGCGTCAATCGATGTTGAAGACCAGCGGCTTTGCCTGGCGAATTGCCTGATTGGCGCGCAGCTTGTCAAGCACGGCCTCCGAAACCGCACCGTCGACATAGAGCAGCGCGATCGCGTCGCCGGCTTCCTTCTCGCGGCCGAGCTGGAAGTTCGCGATGTTGACGCCGGCATCGCCGAGCGTCGTGCCGATGAAGCCGATCATGCCGGGGACGTCGGTGTTGGTGATGTAGACCATGTGGCTACCGACATCCGCATCGAGGTTGATGCCCTTGATCTGGATGAAGCGCGGCTTGCCGTCCGAGAACACCGTACCGGCGACCGAACGCGTCTGGTTCGCCGTCTTCACCGTCAGCTTGATGTAGCCGTCGAAGACGCCGGTCTTGTCGCGCTTCACTTCGGACAGGATGATGCCCTTTTCCTTGATCATGACCGGCGCCGAAACCATGTTGACGTCGGCAACCTGCGGCCGGATGAGGCCGGCAAGCACGGCGCTCGTCAGCGCCTTGGTGTTCATACCTGCGGTCGAGCCGTCATAGAGGATCTCGATTTCCTTGATCGCGCTTTCGGTGACCTGGCCGACGAAGGCGCCGAGGACGTCGGCAAGCCGGATGAACGGCTTCAGGATTGGCGCTTCCTCAGCGGTGATCGACGGCATGTTGATGGCGTTGGAGACGGCACCCTTGACCAGGTAGTCCGACATCTGCTCGGCAACCTGCAGCGCCACGTTCTCCTGGGCTTCCGTGGTCGACGCGCCGAGATGCGGGGTGCAGACGACGTTCGGCAGGCCGAAGAGTGGGCTCTCGGTCGCGGGCTCGACTTCGAACACGTCGAAGCCAGCACCGGCGACGTGGCCCGACTTGATCGCTTCGGCAAGCGCCTTTTCATCGACGAGACCGCCGCGAGCGCAGTTGACGATGCGTACACCCGGCTTGGTCTTGGCGAGTGCCTCGGCGCTCAGGATGTTGCGGGTCTTGTCGGTCAGCGGCACGTGCAGGGTGATGAAATCAGCCTGGGCGAGCAGCTCGTCGAGCTCGACCTTGGTGACGCCCATTTCCTCGGCACGCTCCTTGGAAAGGAACGGGTCATAGGCGAGAACGTGCATCTTCAGGCCGATGGCGCGCGAGCAGACGATCGAGCCGATGTTGCCTGCGCCGATGACGCCGAGCGTCTTGCCGGTGATTTCGACACCCATGAAGCGGGACTTTTCCCACTTGCCGGCCTGCGTCGAGGTGTCGGCAGCCGGAAGCTGGCGGGCAACGGCAAAGAGCAGCGCGATCGCATGTTCGGCGGTCGTGATCGAATTGCCGAAGGGCGTGTTCATCACGATGATACCGCGACGCGAAGCGGCCGGGATATCGACATTGTCGACGCCGATGCCGGCGCGGCCGATGACCTTGAGGTTGGTCGCAGCCGCGATCAGCTTTTCGGTCGCCTTGGTGGCCGAGCGAATGGCGAGACCGTCGTAGTTGCCGATGATTTCGGCGAGCTTGTCCTTGTCCTTGCCGAGCTTCGGCTGGAAATCGACTTCGACGCCGCGATCGCGGAAGATCTGGACGGCGGTTTCCGACAGTTCGTCGGATACGAGAACGCGAGGTGCCATGGGAGGCCTCCTTAAAGATCAGGTCTGAATGGGAATGCGATTAGCCAGGCCTCGCCCCCCATCGGGAGCGAAGCGGATCACTCAAATCAGTGTGAGATGCGGGCGAAGTTCATTGTCCTCACCCCTTGTCCGATCAGGCCGCAGCCTGCGCCAGCGTTGCCTTCTGGGTCTCGAAGGCCCAGGTCAGCCAGGGCATCAGCGCCTTCATGTCGGCGGTCTCGATGGTGGCACCGGCCCAGATGCGAAGACCGGACGGTGCATCGCGGTAGTGGCCGATGTCGAAGGCAACGCCTTCCTTTTCGAGAAGGGCAACCACGCCCTTGGCAAAGGCTGCCTGTCCGTCGGCGTCGAGCGCGAGCACGTCCTTGTCGACGATCTTCAAGCAGACCGAGGTGTTGGAGCGGGTCTCGTCCTTGACCGCCAGGTTGGCGATCCAGTCATTGGCGGCAACAAACTCGAAGATCGCCTGCGCATTGGCATCAGCCCGAGCCATCAGGCCCTTGAGCCCACCGACCTGCTGCGCCCAGACGAGCGCATCGATATAGTCCTCGACGCAGAGCATCGACGGCGTGTTGATGGTTTCGCCAGTGAAGATGCCTTCGATCAGCTTGCCGCCCGAGGTCATGCGGAAGATCTTCGGCAGCGGCCAGGCCGGCACGTAGGTGAGCAGGCGTTCAACGGCGCGCGGCGACAGGATGATGACGCCATGGGCGCCTTCGCCGCCAAGAACCTTCTGCCAAGAGAAGGTGACGACATCGAGCTTGGCAAAGTCGAGGTTCTGCGCGAAGGCGGCAGAGGTGGCGTCGCAGATCGTCAGGCCCTTGCGGTCGGCCGGGATGAAATCGCCGTTCGGCACGCGCACGCCCGAGGTCGTGCCGTTCCAGGTGAAGACCACGTCGCGGTCGAAATCCACCTTGGAAAGATCGGGAAGCTCGCCGTAGCCGGCTTCGAACTTGCGAACGTCGGCGAGCTTCAGCTGCTTGACCACGTCGGTCACCCAGCCGGCGCCAAAGCTTTCCCAGGCGACCATGTCGACGCCGCGTTGACCGAGCAGGGACCAGAGCGCCATTTCGACGGCGCCGGTGTCGGAAGCGGGCACGATACCGATACGGTAGTCGGCCGGCACTTCAAGAATGTCACGGGTAAGATCGATGGCCTGCTTCAGCTTCGTCTTGCCGATCTTGGCGCGGTGCGAACGACCGAGCGGAGCATCGGAGAGAGCGTCGAGCGTCCAACCGGGGCGCTTCGAGCAAGGGCCAGAAGAGAAATGGGTATTGTTCGGACGGAGGTCCGGCTGTGCAGGCTTTGCCATGTGCTATCCTTCCAGATAGATAGCCCTTCGTTGGGGAAGGGTGTCCCGCCGTCGTCGATATTGTGAGCGGGACCGGAAGTCAAGCGCTTTGTCGCAATCGAGAAAATTTATGGCGTCGCGGGCAACATCTGCAAAAGTGGAACAATGCCCGCCGACCGATTGTTGCCGGGCGTCACTTTCTTCCGAGCAAGAGGCTGAGACATCAGGCGGATCAGCATGATCCGACTTCCGCCGAAACCGTGGCGCTTCAAAGCGTTAGAAGGAGAAGCGCAGGCCCGCGCGAATCTCGTGACGGGAAAGCCCGTCGTCGAAGCCCTTGTCACCGGTAGCGCCCACCAGAGCCTCGGCCCCGAAACCGAACATCTCACCATCGGCGATATGGGAGTAACGATAGCCGACATCGAGCTTCAGCTGGTCGCTGAGATCATAGGAGACGCCCGCCATCAGCGCATAGGTGAAACGCCAGCTGTCGCGTCCCTCGTAGGAGGCAGCGGTGGGCGAACCGGCGCAGGCGCCTCCACCGGCCACACAAGTGGCGCTTTCGACTGCCGTGTCCCAGTTGAGGCGCGTCGCGCCGATGCCGCCGCCGACATAGGGCGTGAAGCCGGCGAGCGTGCCGAAATCCATGTAGGCGTTCACCATCAACCCGAGGGCGGAATAATCGGCAGCGGTCGAGAAGGCGCAGGATGTCCCTGCCCCCTGCCCGGCGCACGGACTAGCAGACGCAGACGATCCGCTGAACCGGCCCTCGAAATAGTCGGCCGTCAGGTCGGCGCGGAACGTATCGGTAAACTGGTAACCGACGCCGAGCGAACCGGAGAACGGCTTGTCAAAACGCGCATTGTCGAAGGGAACGCTGTCGTAGCTCAGCGTGCCCGCATCGAAGGTGCGATAATAGGGATCGCCTTCGCCGCGCCAGGGCGCATAGCCGATATCGCCACGCAGGTAGATCCCGCCTGAACTGGCCGCTTCTTTTTCGATGGTGATCTCCGGGGCATTCAGCAGATCCTCGTCGGCCGCCAGCGCGGCGCCCGAAAGAAGCAGGCCGGCACCAAAAGCGGCTCCGCAGAACCCGTTTCGCCAATCCATGCCCATGCCCTTTCACCGCTGCTATTCGTGCGGGATGGAGCCATGCCGTCACCGCTTCGTTCAGCGTTAACTATTGGCAGTCAGTGGTTAACCCCTGGTTAACCATGCTTGTTAGGGAACAGGCAAAGATTGGTGACAACGAAAAGGCCACCCGAAGGTGGCCTTGGTATTTCCCCGAGACGATCCGATTACTTGTAGACGATCGGCGGCGGCTCGTAAGGCACTTCGCAGGTATTGCCGAAGGAATAGCGCAGACCGGCGCGCGCTTCGTGGATGTAGAAGCCGTCGTCGAAGCCCGGACCGCCGCCGTTGGCGTAGCCGAACATGTCGCCATCATCGACCTGGCGGAAGCGATAACCGATATCCGCCTTCAGGTTGCAGGTCAGGTCGATCGCGGTGCCGGCCATGAGGGCGTAGGTGAAGCGCCAGCTGTCTTTGCCACCATGATTGGTCGTCGGGTCGCATCGGGTGGGGTCGCCATCTACGCAGCTCGTGTTGCGCAGTCCGTCCCAACTCACACGCGTCGCACCGATACCGGCGCCGACGTACGGAGTGAAAGCACCGTAGGTGCCGATGTCGACATAGGCGTTGGCCATAAGGCTCCACGCGGAAACCGAGCTAATGTCTCGCGAAACGCAAGGCTCACCCGGGAAGAGCCCGCAGCCGCCGCTGGTCGAGCCGGCAAAGTCGCCGTTGCCCCAGTAGTCGGCCGTGATATCCGCACGCAGGTAGTTGTTGAACTGGTAACCGACACCGCCGCCGATCACCCAGGAATCATCGATATCGGCCGAATCGAAGTCCGCGATCGAGCCACTCGGCCCACCCTGGTAAAAATTCGCGCCGCGCAGATGGTTCCACGCATAGCCAACGTCACCGCGCAGATACCAACCGCTGGTCTGAATGACCTCGACGGGCTGCTCCGGCACCGGCTCCATAGGTTGGTAGACATCCGCAGCAAAAGCTGCCGTGCCGCTGAGCAAGATAGCCACAACGCCACTCAAAATTCTCTTCATGGCCCACTCCAATACATTCCGTTGCTTGGTTCACCATGAAACCGGTGCCCAAATCCCGATGTTGGTTATGGATAATGATGAGGAAAGGTTAAGTTCCGATTAACTACAAACGTTTACCGAGATTGTTAAGATACCAACCTATTCTTGTGGTTGCTGTGACGCGTTACTGTCCGCCCTGTAGTTCCCTTAAGGTGGAGCTAAATAAAGCGGCAAGACAGTGCGCTGGATCGCCTTTCAGAGCCAACAATTCTGCGGATCGGAATTCCAATCATGGGACAGCACGCCCCGCGCCCCCGATCGAGATGCAGACAAAAAAGAGGCCGGTGCGTCGCACCGGCCCTGGAGGGAAATCAATCGCTGAATGTGTCAGGCGGCGTTGCGCACGCTGCCGATGACGTTGACCAACTCGTCGACGATGCGTTCGATCTGGCCACGATCGTCACCTTCCGCCATCACGCGGATGAGTGGCTCCGTACCGGATGGCCGGATCAAGAGCCGGCCGGACTTGGCAAGCTCCGCTTCCGCGTCGGCGATCGCCTGACGCACCGTCGCGTCCTCAAGCGGCTTTCCGGCGGAAACGCGAACATTCTTCAGGACCTGCGGCACCGGTTCGAAGCGGTGGCACACTTCGCTCACCGGCTTGCCCTGGCGCTTGATCACCGCGAGGATCTGCAGAGCGGCCACAAGGCCATCGCCCGTCGTGCCGAAATCCGAAAGCACGATATGGCCGGACTGTTCACCGCCCACATTGAGGCCGTCCTGACGCATCTGCTCGACGACATAACGGTCGCCGACCTTCGTGCGCCGCAGATCGATGCCGCGCCCCCGAAGGTAGCGCTCGAGACCGAGATTGGACATGACGGTCGCCGCCACCGCACCGCCGCGCAACATGCCGTCTTCCGCCCAGCTGTCGGCGATCACAGCCATCAGCTGGTCGCCGTCGATCACCGTGCCGTTCTCGTCGACGATCAGCACACGATCGGCGTCGCCATCGAGCGCGATGCCGATGTCGGCGCGCACTTCATGGACCTTCTTCGACAGCGTGGCCGGATGGGTGGAACCACAATCAAGATTGATGTTGAGACCGTTCGGTTCCGTTCCGATGGTCACGACTTCCGCGCCCAGTTCCCAAAGGGCGGTCGGCGCCACCTTGTAGGCCGCGCCATTGGCGCAATCGACAGCGATCCGGAGCCCCTGCAGCGTGACGTCACGCGGCAGCGTGCGCTTGGCGTGTTCCAGATAGCGATAGATGTCACCATCGACGCGTTTCGCCCGGCCGATGTCTTCCGATTTCGCCAACTGCCCCGAAAGATCCTGGTCGAGCAGGGCTTCGATCTTCTGTTCAATGTCGTCGGAAAGCTTGTAGCCGTCGGGACCGAAAAGCTTGATGCCGTTGTCCTGGTAGGGATTGTGCGAAGCGGAGATCATCACGCCGATATCGGCGCGCAGCGAGCGGGTGAGCATCGCGACGCCCGGCGTCGGGATCGGCCCGAGCAGGAAGACGTCAAGACCGGCCGCCGTAAAGCCCGCCACCATCGCGTTCTCGAGCATGTAGCCTGAAAGGCGCGTATCCTTGCCGATCACCACGCGGTGGCGGTGAGCGCCATTGCGAAAGATCGTACCGACCGCGATGCCAACCCGCATCGCCAGGTCCGGTGTCATCGGAAACATGTTGGACTGGCCGCGGATGCCGTCGGTGCCGAAATACTTTCGCTTCATAAGAACTCCATCGTTCTGCCGGGTCAGTGCTGGTTTGGCCAGCTCCGCCTGTCTGCGTTTTGCGCGACTGGGTTTCATTGACCGGACCTCATTTCATGCTCTTGGATGCCGTCTGTCTGGCGACCGGCGTTCCGTTCAAGGGCAGCCATCGCAAACACGTCCTGTCTTCTTTGACACAAAAGCATCGGAAACGGCAGCGAGCGTAACATCAGAAATCATTACATCCCGTTACCAAATGCCAGACGCCAAGTCGGCAACCAAAAGCCGCCGCTCCACTTAAGGAACGGCGGCTCGGATGCATCTCTAATCGTCGCGCTATTGGGGCTGCGGCTCGAATCCGCCTTCGGATTCTTCGCCCTTGTTGCCCGCCGGGCCTTCCTTCTTGGAACCAGCCGAGGGAACGGCCGAGCCGCGATGCGGCGGCGTATCGTCGCCAAGGTCGCGTGCCGGCTTCTCGCCGCGGATCAGCGCCTTGATTTCTTCGCCGGTCAGCGTTTCGTATTCGAGCAGCCCTTCGGCAAGTGCCACGAACTCGTGGTTCTTCTCCGTCAGGATTTTGCGCGCGGTCTCGTAGGCCTCATCGATCAGACGACGGATTTCGTTGTCGATCTTCTGGGCGGTCGCTTCCGACACGTTCTTCTGCTGGGCAACGGAATGGCCGAGGAAGACTTCCTGCTGGTTTTCACCGTAGGAGACCTGGCCGAGCTGGTCGGAGAAGCCCCACTGGGTCACCATCGCGCGAGCAAGCTTCGTCGCCTGTTCGATGTCCGACGATGCGCCCGAGGTGATGTTCTCCTTGCCGAAGGTCAGTTCTTCGGCAACGCGTCCGCCCATCATGATGGCAAGGCGCGAGACCATCCACTTGTAGCTCATCGAGTAGCGGTCGCCTTCCGGCAACTGCATGACCATGCCAAGCGCCCGGCCACGCGGGATGATCGTTGCCTTGTGCAGCGGATCGGCCGAGGGAACGTTGAGCGCCAGGATCGCGTGACCGGCTTCGTGATAGGCGGTCAGCTTCTTTTCGGCTTCGGTCATGGCAGAGGAGCGACGCTCCGCGCCCATCATGATCTTGTCCTTGGCATCCTCGAACTCGAGCATGGTGACAAGACGCTTGTTGCGGCGAGCCGCCATCAGTGCCGCCTCGTTGACGAGGTTCATGAGGTCGGCACCGGAGAAGCCGGGCGTACCGCGGGCCAGCACCTTGAGGTCGACGTTCGGTGCCAGCGGCACGTTGCGCACATGCACCTTGAGGATGCGTTCGCGACCGTTGATATCCGGGTTCGGAACGACAACCTGCCGGTCGAAGCGGCCCGGACGCAGAAGCGCCGGATCGAGAACGTCGGGACGGTTGGTCGCGGCGATCAGGATGATGCCTTCGTTGGCTTCGAAGCCGTCCATCTCGACCAGCAACTGGTTGAGCGTCTGTTCGCGTTCGTCGTTACCGCCGCCGAGACCGGCGCCACGATGGCGACCGACGGCGTCGATTTCGTCGATGAAGATGATGCAGGGCGCATTCTTCTTGGCCTGTTCGAACATGTCGCGCACACGGCTGGCGCCAACGCCGACGAACATTTCGACGAAATCGGAACCGGAGATGGTGAAGAACGGCACGTTCGCTTCGCCTGCAACTGAGCGGGCAAGCAGCGTCTTACCGGTGCCCGGAGGGCCGACGAGCAGCACGCCGCGCGGAATGCGTCCGCCAAGACGCTGGAACTTCTGCGGGTCACGCAGGAATTCGACGATTTCCTCTAGATCCTGCTTGGCTTCATCAACGCCGGCGACATCGTCAAAAGTGACGCGGCCGTGCGCTTCCGTCAGGAGCTTGGCCTTGGATTTGCCGAAGCCCATGGCGCCACGCGAACCGCCCTGCATCTGCCGCATGAAGAACAGCCAGACGCCGAGGATCAGAAGCATCGGAAGCAGCGTGCCGATATAGCTCAGGAAACCGGACGAGCCGTCGGTTTCCGGGCGAACCGTGACCGTCACGTCCTTGGCTTCGAGGCGCTCGGTCAGCGCCGTATCGACTGAAGGCGCGTAGGTTTGGAAGGTAGCGCCGCTTTCGGAATAGCTGCCGATCACTTTCGAGCCGGTGATCACGACTTCCTTGACGCGGCTCGCATCCACGTCCTTGAGGAATTGCGAGAACGGAATCTCGCGCGAGCCGGTGCGCTCCGTCGGCTGCTGGAACATGCTGAACAACGCGATCAGCAGAAGCGCTATGATTGCCCAAAGGGCAAGATTACGAAAATTAGGGTTCATCGAACTCCCCGGAACCTGTCACGACCCACACATTTCGCCGGGCCGCTGTCTTGCTCCCTAACATAGGGTTCTGGCGACGCATTGCCAAGGCAAACCGCCGTCTACCATTCCATTTCTGTCAATAGATCGTGAACCGGTAGCGGCAGATAACGCTGGCGTCCGAACAATCCGGCGATGCTGTCTGCCATGATCCGGTCGAAACCCGGCAAAAAGGTGTCGTAGAGGCCGATCCGCGCCTCGATCATGGCGGATGCGACAATTTTGACGTCTTCGGAAACGATACGGGGCGCCGTGAGCGACGCACGACCGGCAACGCCTGGTGGCAGGCCTGCGGCAATAAGTCTCTGCTGTTGTGGTCCGCGACCGCCTTCCGCCGTCACCGTGAGGGGGACTCCACCAGGATTGCGGACCAGAAAGCGATCATCCCAGTTACCGGCTTGCCCTGTCTGCAATGTCAAATCTTCGACATCGCGCGCCTCGCGATAGAGATAGAGACCGGTCGAGCGCCGGTCGAAAACGACGCGCCCGGCGGTTAGCCGGCCCGCTGCCCCCTTCTCCAGGAACGCCGTCAGCCGCTCCGCCGTCTCGGCGGCAGGCAGATGCGCGCGGCCGCCGATCACGGTCGTCAGCGCGAGCAACGCCCTCTGCCAATCGATGTTCCGGCACTGGCCGGCCATCTGAGGCGCGATCTCAGCGACCAACCCCGCATGCACCCGCACATGCCGGTCCAGCAGTGTGGCGGCGGTGGCCGACGATTGCGCCCGGGACTGCGCGTCCCAAATGCCGGCACCGATCTTGGCCGATGACGCCAGCGAGGCCCGCGCGCGGACCCGCTCGAAGCGTGGGTTCACATTGCTCGGATCATCGAACCAGCCGACCTTCCGTTCGGTGAGAAAGGCGCGGATGGCCGTACGGTCGACCGCAAGGAAGGGTCGCAGTACCCAGATGCGTCGGTCATAGAGCGTGGCCCCGGCCATGCCCGCAGCGCCGGGCCCCTCCCCCCGCTGGGCTCGCATCAGGATCGTCTCACGCTGATCGTCGAGCGTGTGACCGGTGACGATTGTGGATGCTTCTAGACGCTGTGCGGCGGCGGCCAGCAAAGCGTAGCGTGCCTCGCGGGCCGCCGCCTGAATGCCGGAACTAGGTTTCGCACCGTCCCATCGGGCAGTGATATGCGGTACGCCCAGGCTCTCGCAAAACGCAGCGACACCGCGCGCCTCTCCGGCCGATTCCGGCCTCAGCGCATGATCGACCGTGCAGGCGGCCAGGGAAAATTCTGTGGGCTTGGTTGCCTCGATCGCCTCGTTGAGAGCGAGAAGCAGTCCCTTCGAGTCGCTCCCGCCGGAGACGGCCACGAGGATGCGTGCGGGTCTATCGAAGGAGGCAAGAAATCGTTTTGCCGTCTCGACAACGGCGATTGGCGGGTGGGCCTCAGCAGCCAAAGCGGCTCTGCTCGCTCGTCACCTTTGCCTTTACCGCCGGCGAAGCCTTCGGGTAACGCTTGTTGACCTCGCGCAGTGTCGCGCAGGCCGTTTCCTTGTTGTCGAGTGCGCCAAGCGACATGCCGAGCTTCAGCAGCATCTCCGGCGCCTTCGGCGACTTGCCGTGGGCCTGGTGTGCGTTCAGGAAGGTCTTGGCCGCATCACTATATTTGCCCTGCGAATACTGCGCCTCGCCCAACCAGAAGCTGGCGTCGGCCGCCTTGTCACCCTGCGGGAACGCTGCCAGATAATCGCCGAACTCCTGTTCCGCCGTGCCGTAGTCGCCCGAGAGGACATGGCCGTAGGCCGACTGGTAGAGATCACCAGGATTGTCGAGTGACGCCGTCTGCTGGTTGCCCGGATTGCCGTTCAGGCCGCCATCGTTGGCGGGCAGACCAGCACCGGCATCGACGCCGGGCGGTGTCGCATTTGCACCGGGTCGCGCATCGGTCGTGGTCGAGACCGGATTGCCGCTCTGGTCGAAGACGATCTGGCCGAGCGTGGTCGGCGGAGCGGCACCATTGGCGCCCTGGTCACCACCGGACGGAAGGCCGGAGGAAGCCATGTCGTTGCCGCCACCTGCCGGCGGTACGGCCTGGCTATCCGTCACCCCGGGGGTGACGGACGCCTGATCGCTGGTCTTCGGCGTCTGCAAAGCGCCGCTCTTCTTCGGGGAGGCCTTGCCACTTTCCAGATCCTGGAAGCGGAATTCGTTGTCCTCCTGGAACTTCCGGATCTGCTCCTGCATCTGCAGGAGCTGGAAGCTCATTTCTTCGATACGCCCGTTGAGCGAGCGGATCTGTTCCTCAAGCTGGCCAATCCGTGCGGTCTCGGCCGACTGTACCTTCACCACGGGCAGCTTCTGCTGCGCGCCGGCTTGAGCTTCAGTCGTTCGGGCCAGCAGCCCTGAAAGCGGCATGGCGTTCGCCGTCTGGCCCAGGCCCACAAGGGCCGTCAGACCGATCAGTCCCGCCACGACAAATCTCTTCATTTCATTTGTCCTGTTCGAATACCGGTTGTCCCACCCTTGAGCCGGGGCCCGCAATACATCTCGCCGAGTCAATTGGGTGATTGCCGCACAGTTTTCCAATTACCCTGAAAAAGCAACGGAGTTCGGCCAAAGTGTGGTAAAAAAGCAAAGGGCGGCTGAGAGCCGCCCTTTTAATTTAGCAGTCTGTGATCTTGCGATCACACGTGCAATCGGAGCCGTGCCGAAGCGCGGCCGCGAGATTACATGCCGGCACCACCGAGAACGGTAACTGCGCGACGGTTCTGCGACCAGCACGAGATGTCGTCGCAGACGGCGACCGGCTTTTCCTTGCCGTAGGAGATCGTCTTCATGCGGTTGGACGGAACGCCCTGGCTGATGAGGTAATCGCGGGTGGAGGCTGCACGGCGGGCGCCGAGTGCAAGGTTGTATTCGCGCGTGCCGCGTTCGTCGGCATGGCCTTCGATGGTGATCGCGTAGTTCGGGTACTTGGCGAGCCACTGAGCCTGACGGGCGAGCGTCTGCTGCGCGTCGGCACGGATCGAGGTGGAGTCGGTGTCGAAGAAGATGCGGTCGCCGACATTGACGGTGAAGTCCTGCTGCGAACCCGGCGTTGCGGCGCCCGCGCCGCCGAGGCCGAGCTCGTTGGCGTTGTTCGGCATGTTCTTCTTCGATGCACAGCCAGCGATGGCAAGCGTCATGACCAAAGCGATCATGACGGGGTTGCGAGCGATGGTCTGCATGCGGCCTACGGCCGGGGTGTCAATTCGGCTCATGCGCCGGTCTCCTTGGAAGTGTCTGAATTCACGGTTGCCAGACTGTAACCGGAAGCGGTTAATCGCTTTTCAACAGTTATGGTTAACAAATCGATAATTTCGGCTCGGCGCCTGCTAGACCAGCACTTTGCGGCGAGAAAGCGGCATCGTTGCCACATTTTCCCGCCGCAAATTGGATCAGCCTATTCGAGCAACGGCGACCAGGCCGGGTCGGAGGCGAAGCCCTGGGTCGGGATCTGCTGCTCGTTGTAACCACTCAGATCGATCGAATAGAGCTGCGGACCACCGGCGCCGGAGTTCTGGCGGAAGAACATCAGGACGCGGCCGTTCGGCGCCCAGGTGGGGCCTTCGTTGTGGAAGCCGGTCGTCAGGATGCGCTCGCCTGAACCGTCGGTCTTCATCACGCCGATCGAGAACTTGCCGCCCGACTGCTTGGTGAAGGCGATGAGGTCGCCGCGCGGAGACCAGACCGGCGTCGAATAGGAGCCGTCGCCGAAGGAGATGCGGCGCTGGCCGGAGCCGTCGGCGCCCATGACGTAGATTTGCTGGCGACCGCCGCGGTCGCTTTCAAAGGCGATCTGGCTACCATCCGGTGAATAGGACGGCGCCGTGTCGATCGCGGCCGTGTTGGTGAGGCGCGTCGTCGTGCGCGAGCGCAGGTCCATCGTATAGATATTGGCGTTGCCGTCCTGCTGAAGACTCATGATGACCCGCTGGCCATCCGGCGAGAAGCGCGGCGAGAAGGTCATGCCGGGGAAGTTGCCGACGACTTCACGCTGTCCGGTTTCCAGCTGCAGCAGGTAGACGCGCGGCTGCTGGTTTTCGAACGACATGTAGGTGACTTCCTGACGGTTCGGCGAGAAGCGCGGCGTCAGAACGATGTCGTTGGAATTGGTGAGCGCACGGGCGTTGAAGCCGTCCTGGTCCATGATCGCGAGCTGACGCTTGCGTGCGGTCTTCGGGCCACTTTCGGCGACATAGACGATACGCGTATCGAAATAGCCCTTTTCACCGGTGACGCTCTCATAGATGGCGTCGGCGATGATGTGGGCGACGCGGCGCCAGTTTTCCGGCTGGGTAAAGAACTGCTGGCCGGTCATCTGCTTGCTACCGAACGTATCCCACAGGCGGAACTCGGCCTTCAGCCTGCCGTCGCCTTCCTGCGTCACGCGGCCGGTGACGAGCGCCTGCGCATTGATGACCTTCCAGTCCTCGAAGCGCGGCGTGGCGTCAGGATTGCTGATCTTCTCGATGAAGGCGCCCTTGTTGATCGGCGCAAACAGGCCCGAGCGCTTCAGGTCGGCAGCGACCACATCAGAGATCTTCTGACCGAGTTCACCCTGAAGGAAATCGGTAATCGCGATCGGCAGGGGTTCGACATTACCCTTGTTGATGTTGATTTCGACGACGGCGTTCGCCGGTGTCGCCGCGACAACCGCGGCTAACATGCCCGCGGCCACCATCAGGGCACGGAAAAGAGAGACCTTGATCA
This sequence comes from Ensifer adhaerens, assembly GCF_020035535.1. Lineage (NCBI taxonomy): Bacteria > Pseudomonadati > Pseudomonadota > Alphaproteobacteria > Hyphomicrobiales > Rhizobiaceae > Ensifer > Ensifer adhaerens. The sequence continues at coordinate 3,130,171 of NZ_CP083349.1, forward strand.
TTGAGACAAGCCTTTCAGCTTAATACGAAGGGTTTGTGCGGTAGTGTTGGCTATCCGGCATGGTTCCAATCCCGGCAGCTCTAGAGTGCGAATTCCGAGGGATCGAAGTTCAGCACGAGGGTATTCCATCCTTTTTCGCCATCATATTTTTCAGGTGGCAGGTTCTGTAGAGGCGACGAGCGACGGAGCGCGCGCAGCGTGCTGCTTTCGACAGCGCGGCGCGTTCCCTCAGGCCCGCCAGTTGCAGTGACCTCGGGCGTACCGACGATGTTGCCGGCCGGATCCAACTGCACCCGGATCGAGACGCGGACTTCCTGAACGCCGGTCAGGCCGGGCGTCAGCGACCAGTTGCCCTGGATCTGACCCTTGACGCCGTCGATCTCGTTGGCGCTGAGGCCCACGCCGATCGTCTTCTTGCCACCAAGAGCAGCCTCCTGCGTCGAGCGCTTTGCGCCGCCGGCAGACGGATCCTGTCGGTTGAGCAGGGCCGCGATCTCGTCGGCGTTGAATTTGCTATCTTCGGTGGAGGCCGCCTTCTTCTGTTCCTTCGGCGTTGCCTCGTTCTTGCGCTCCGGCGTCTTGGCGCTCTGGGCGGGCGGCTTTTCGACCTTCGGCTTCGCCGCCGGCGTCGGAACCTTCTCGGGCAGCGCTTCGGCTTCCGGGTTCTCGGCCGGCTTTTCTTCGGCCGGGGCCGGATCGGGCTTTGTCTCCGGCTTCACTTCCTGCTTGGGCTCCGGCAGCGCCGCGACTTCAGTCGCGGGTTCGGATGCCGGCTTGGTCTCCTCGACCTTCTTGATTTCCTGTTCAACCGGATCAGGCGTCGGCTCGGGCTTCTCGTTCTTTTGCGGAGAGGCCGTGGCTTCGCTCTTCGACGGCTTGGCGTTCGGCGTCGGCGGCGTCTTCAGGTCGGTATCGTTGTCGCCGACGTTCTCGGCGGGCTGGTTCGTCTCCGGCCGCTTGGTCGGCACCGGTGACGACGTCTCCTTCTTCGGAGCCTTCTTGTCGCCCTGCTGTACCTGCGTCATTTCCGAATAGGGAACGATGTCGACAGGCAGAGCCTCGACGTCGGCGACCTGGAAGTCAGCCGGGCTGCCGAGCGACACCATCGCCCAGGTCAGAACCAGGGCGTGGAGGACAGCAGATGTAGCGAGACTGCCCTTCATCGTGGACGATCACTTTTCCTGTTCTTGCAGCGTGACGAGGCCGAGGTTCTTGAAACCTGCAGCCGAGATGCGGGCCATGACCTTCATGACCGTGCCGTAGTCGGCGTTGGTGTCGCCACGCACATAGATGCGCTCGTTGTAGCCGGTGGTGGCGATCGCCTCGAGCTTCGGCACGACCTCATCGATCGCGATCGGCGTTTCCTGCAGGTAGATCTCGCCGGCCGGGTTGACCGAAACGGTGATCGGCTGCGTATCGGAATTGAGCGCCTTGGCCTGCGTTTCCGGCAGATCGATCGGCACACCGACCGTCATCATCGGTGCTGCCACCATGAAGATGATCAGCAGCACGAGCATGACGTCGACGAACGGCGTGACGTTGATTTCGCTCATTATGGCTTTCTTGCCGCCGCGACGACGACGACCGCCGCCCGAACCTTTGGCTCCGCCAACCGACATACCCATCAGCGTGGTCTCCGTATTCTCTGGCGATTACTGCGCGGCCTGGCGCGGGTTCTGCAGCTTCTCGTCGATCTGCCGCGACAGGATGCCAGAGAACTCGTCGGCGAAAGCTTCCATGCGTGCCGACAGCTTGCCGGCGTCTGCGGAGAACTTGTTGTAGGCGATAACCGCCGGGATAGCGGCGAGAAGGCCGATCGCGGTGGCGAGCAGCGCTTCGGCGATACCGGGCGCCACGACCGCGAGGTTGGTCGACTTCGAGCCGGCAATCGCCTGGAAGGAGGTCATGATACCGACGACCGTACCGAAGAGGCCGATGAAGGGGGCAGCCGAGCCGATCGTTGCAAGCGAGCCGAGGCGGGCCTCCAGCGATTCCGATTCCCGTGCGAGCGTCACGTCCATGGCGCGGTCGATACGCATCTGCAGGCCGATCGGCGACCGGGCCCCGCGCTCGAAGCTCTTCTTCCATTCGCGCATCGCGGAAACGAAGATCGCTCCCATGCCGGCGGTCTGCCTGTCGGCGAGCGTCCGGTAGAGTTCTTCCAGCGACTGGCCGGACCAGAACACCTGCTCGAAGCTGTCGAGCTGACGGCGCACGCGGCCGTAGTTCAGCGTCTTGTCGACAACGATCGCCCAGGTCCAGACCGAGGCGGCAATCAGCCCCAGCATGACCAGCTTCACGACAAAGCCCGCTTGCATGAACAGCGACCAGAGGGTCACATCGTGCGTCGCAGCGGCCAATCCAACCTGTTCCATCGTCTTCAGTCCCCGAATCCAAACACCCGGCAAGAGCGGTTCATGCTCGTGACCGGGTAGCCCAAACGTCCTGTTTGCAAGAGTGCCCGGCACCGCCGCAGATCGCACCATCGCGACCTTAATTAGCTTTAGGTTGCCTTCTTGCCGTCAATTTTGGTCAAAGGATGACGTGCACTGCACAAATCCTGATGCAGTGATTAAGACACCATTATGGTTAAGCAACCGTTACCGTGCTGTGTCTTTGCAGTATCACTTGGCTGCCGGAACTTACGTGGGCGAGGCACGTTTCTTCGCCATGGCCCAGCAGACGACACGACAGCGCGACAAACGCTCTTCCCCACCGCATTTCGATCCGCGGGACAGGCTGATCCTGGCGCTTTATGCCAAACTCAGGGCCGAGCGTGAGACTCGCGCGGCCCTGGAGGACGCGCTTGCCCACGGGGTGCTGTCGACAGACGTTCTTCAGGCAATCATCGCCGATCCGGTTCCAGTCGTTACAAGCGACGACATCGCCCATATCGAACGGGTCCTCGCCCGCGAGCCTCAACCGGCCGTACCCGTTGATAAGATTCCAACCCTCCGACGCCTGGGTGGGGGCGGGTGATGGCCGCACGCCGTGACCCGCTCGCCGAATACAATAAGCGCCGCGACTTCACCTTGACCCGCGAACCCAAAGGCAACCCCGGTCGCAACCACTCGGGCCGCAAGCGCTTCCTCGTGCAAAAGCACGACGCCACGCGTCTGCACTACGATTTCCGGTTGGAATGGGACGGCGTGCTGAAAAGCTGGGCGGTGACCCGCGGACCGAGCCTCAACCCGGAAGACAAGCGGCTTGCAGTCAGAACCGAAGATCATCCTCTTGCCTATGGCGATTTCGAAGGAACGATCCCAGAGAAGCAATATGGCGGCGGCACCGTCATGTTGTGGGACACCGGTTGGTGGGAGCCGGACGAGGATCCCAATCAGGGACTGCGCGACGGCAAGCTCACGTTCAATCTGCATGGCGAACGCATGCAGGGCGGATGGGCATTGGTGCGCATGCGCCCGCGACCGGGCGAAAAGCGCGAGAACTGGTTGCTGATCAAGGACGTTGACGACGTAGCCTCGCAGGATGGCGAGGCTTTGCTGGAGGATCACCAGACGAGTGTCGCCACCGGCCGCACCATGGACCAGATCGCCTCGGGAAAGGGCGAAACGAAGAAGCACGTCTGTGCCTCCAAAGAGGAGGACAAGGAGGGAAAGGCCGTGACAGCCGAAACGACGAAAGCTGCAACGAAACCTCAGGGCAAAGCGACAAAGCCGGCAAACGCGAAGCAAGCCTCGTCCGACGAAACCGTTCTCGGCGTGCGCATCACCCACCCGGACCGCATCCTGTTCGAGGGCCAAGCGATCAGCAAGCTGGACCTCGCCCGCTACTACGCGGTGGTTGCCGACCGCATGCTGCCCTATGCCGCCGAACGGCTCCTGTCGTTGGTGCGTGCCCCACAGGGCGTCAGTGGGCCACGCTTCTACCAGAAGCATGCAAGCGACGGATTTCCCGACGAGATCAAGGAAGTCGCGATCACGGAAGGCTCAGGCGAGACGGAAAACTACATGTATGTGCGCGATGCCAAGGGATTGGTCGCCGCTGTCCAGATGGGCACGCTGGAGTTGCATATATGGGGATCGCGCGTCGACAAGCTGGAAAGTCCCGATCGACTGGTCTTCGATCTTGATCCTGATGAAGGTCTCGACTTCGAACTGGTCAAGGGCGCGGCCATGGTCCTGCGCGATGCGCTCGATGAGATCGGGCTGAAATCGGCTCCCATGGTCACGGGCGGAAAGGGCATCCATGTCATCGTGCCGTTGACGGCACGCGTCAACTGGCCGCAAGCCAAGGCCTTTGCCAAAACCTTTGCGCAAGGTTTCGTCGATCGTGAACCCGACCGCTTCATCGCGACCATGTCGAAGGAAAAGCGCAAAGGACGCATCTTCATCGACTGGCTGAGGAATGAGCGCGGCGCGACCGCCATTGCCCCTTACTCGACCCGGGCGCGCGCCGACGGACCGGTCGCAACACCCGTCAGTTGGGACGAACTTGCCAATCTCAAGCCCGCCAACCGTTTCCACATCCCCGACATTCTCGAACGGATCGAAAACGGGACGGATCCCTGGCAGGACGTGGCAAAGGTTAGGCAGTCCCTGACCAGGAAGATCATGGACAAGCTCGGGGTGGACGAGCCGGACTGAGCCGTGTTTGCTGTAGTCGTGCCGGGCTAGCCGGCGCTCTCTTTTGCATGCTGGAACTTGTAGGCCAACGCCTCCGGCAGCCGCCGCGGCCGGCCCTGGCCGTTGATGACGGCGATGATCACCTTGGCGGCGATCAACAACTGCTCGCCGCGGCGGATTTCCTGTTGCAGCACCATCTTGGCGCCGCCGGCCTTCTCCGTGACCGTGGTGATCGTCAGGATATCGTCCATGCGCGCCGGCAGCTTGAAGTCGATCTCCATGCGATGCACGACAAAGACCAGGCCTTCGGTGTCGCCCTCGATCGCCAGCGTTGCCTGTTCGACGCCGAGCAGCCGCAGAAAATCCGTTCGGGCGCGCTCCATGAAATGCAGGTAGCGGGCGTGATAGACGACGCCGGAAAAATCGGTGTCTTCGTAATAGACGCGCTGGATCAGCCGATGGCCGCTTTCGGTCAGTTCGCCTGCGAGCGAAATCAGGGACATGCTCTTCTCCGACAAGAATTCCCGATTCCTGTGCAGGAACCAAATGCCATTTGCAAGCATTGCAGCGCTGTCACAATCCTATCCTATCACGTGACGGACTTCCTTTGCGATCAGGAGAACGTGCATGAAGATTGCAATTCTCGGCGGCGACGGTTTCGTCGGTTGGCCCACGGCCCTTCACCTGTCCGATGCCGGCCACGACGTCCATATCCTCGACAATCTCTCCCGCCGTTGGATCGATACGGAACTCGGCGTGCAATCGCTGACGCCGATGGATTCGATCCAGGAACGCACCCGCATCTGGCACGCCGAAACCGGCCGCCGCATCCATTTCAACCTGATCGATCTTGCCCGCGACTACGAACTGCTCAAGAACTGGCTCCACGAGCACCGCCCGGATGCGATCGTGCATTTTGCCGAGCAACGGGCCGCGCCCTATTCCATGAAGAGCGACCGCCACAAGAACTACACGGTCAACAACAACGTCAACGCCACCCACAATCTCCTGAATGCCCTGGTCGAGCTCGGGCTCGACGCACATCTCGTGCACCTCGGCACCATGGGAGTCTACGGCTACTCCACCGTCGGCGCGGCGATCCCCGAGGGATACCTGCCCGTCGGTATCGAAACGATGGGCGGCGAGACCGTCAGCCAGGAAATCCTCTATCCGTCCAATCCCGGCTCGATCTACCACATGACCAAGTGCCTGGATCAGTTGCTCTTCCAGTTCTATGCGAAGAACGATGGCCTGCGGATCACCGATCTGCACCAGGGCATCGTCTGGGGCACCCACACCGAGCAGACGCGCCGCCACCCGCAGTTGATCAACCGCTTCGACTATGACGGCGACTACGGCACCGTCTTGAACCGCTTCCTCATACAGGCGGCAATAGGCTATCCGCTGACCGTACACGGCACCGGCGGCCAGACGCGCGCCTTCATTCACATCCAGGATTCGGTCCGCTGCATCGAACTGGCGCTCCAGAACCCGCCGGCCCGCGGCAGCCGCGTCGAGATCTTCAACCAGATGACCGAGACCCACCGCGTGCGCGACCTCGCCGAAATGATTGCATCGATATCAGGCGCGCAGATCGCCTGGCTACCGAACCCGCGCAAGGAAGCGGCCGAGAACGAACTCGTCGTCCACAATGAGAAGTTCCTGGCACTCGGCCTCAACCCGACCCGGCTGCGGGACGGGTTGCTTACAGAAATCGTCGATGTCGCGAAGAAATTCGCCTATCGTGTCGATAGAACGCGCGTGCCGGCCGTCTCCGCCTGGACCAAGGACATCGCGCCGCTCATCAACCACGACCCAGAGGGCAAGCGGCTGAAATCCGTTTCATGACATCGACCGACCCATCGGAGGGGCTTAGCCCCTCCTCGCCGCCTTCCGCCGACCATGCCTACGTGACGCTCGTCACCAATACCGACTATGCGCTCGGCGCTCGCGCGCTCGCGCGCTCCATCCGGCTCACAGGCACCAGGGCGGATATCGTCGTGCTCCACACCGCCAGCGTTTCGATCGAAGCGCTGGCGCCGCTTGCAGAATTCCAATGCCGGCTGGTCGAGACCGACCTGTTGCCACTCTCCGACGCCTTTAACGAGCGTCATCAGCGCCGGAACGTGCATGAGAAGGCGCCCTTCACCAAGGGCCGCAAGCCGGAGTTTCACTCACCGCTCGACAATTTCTGCAAGCTCCGGCTCTGGCAGCTTAGCGAATACCGACGCTGCGTCTTCATCGACGCTGACGCGATCGTGCTCAAAAACATCGACCGGCTATTTGCCTACCCGGAATTCTCTGCCGCGCCCAATGTCTATGAAAGCCTCGCCGACTTTCACCGGCTGAATTCCGGCGTCTTCGTCGCTCAACCGTCGCGGACGACATTCGCGCAGATGCTCGCCCGCCTCGACGCCCCCGACGCCTTCTGGCCGCGCACCGACCAGACCTTCCTGCAGACTTTCTTCCCGGACTGGCACGGCCTGCCGGTAACGATGAACATGTTGCAATATGTCTGGTTCAACATGCCCGATCTCTGGGACTGGCGCTCGATCGGCGTGCTGCACTTCCAGTATGAAAAGCCCTGGGAGAAGGATCACCCCCGAGCCGAGATCCTGCAGCCGCTGATCGACCTCTGGTTCGCCTACTTGACCGGGAACGGCATTCCGGAAATCGCCTCCCTACCCAATCCGGCATGCCGATGAGCCGGGTACTTGTCTCCGGCGGCACCGGCTTCGTCGGCCGCTTCATCGTCGAGCACCTGGCCGACCACGGCTACGAGGTCGTCGTCGGGGCACGCACTCCGCCGGTAACCGGGCACTTCCGGGCCCCGACCGCATTTCAGCCGCTGGCACTCGATGCGACGCGCGATCAAGGTCCAGCCTTCGCGAATATCGACCATTTTGTCCACGCGGCCTTTGAACATGTGCCGGGACGCTACCGGGGTGGCGAAGGAAACGACCCCGAAGGCTTTCGCCTGGCCAATCTGGACGGCAGCCTTCGTCTCTTTCGGGAGGCGCGCACGAGCGGGGTGAAAACCTGCCTGTTTCTGTCGAGCCGTGCCGTCTACGGCGAGCAGATGCCGGGCCTGGAACTCATGGAAGAAACGCCGTGCCGGCCGGAAACGCTCTACGGCCGCCTCAAGCTCGAGGCTGAACAGGCGCTGGCCGCCATGTCCGGCCGGGAATTCAGGCCCGTCAACCTGCGGGTCACCGGTGTCTACGGCGAGACGCGCCCCGGCACCCGCCACAAGTGGCAGCAACTCTTCTCGGACTACCTCGCCGGACGCCCGGTCTTTCCGCGCGCGGGCACGGAGGTGCATGGCGACGATGTCGGCGCAGCGGTCCGATTGGCAATCGAAAGCCCGCGTGAACCTGCCGGGTGCGCGACCCTCAATGTCTCCGACGTGCTTGTCGAAAACCGCGCGCTCCTTGCCATTGTCAAGGAGATCACCGGCAGCACGCATGCCTTGCCGGATACAGCGCCCGTAGCGTGCTTCAATGCCATGGATACCCGAAGGCTGAGAGGAATGGGCTGGCAGCCGGGCGGAATCGAGCGGTTGCGGCGAACGATCGAAGCTCTGCTCGCCTGACATCATGCGGAAAGGCCCAGCGTCGCGGACGCCGGGCCTTTCTTGTCGCGCCGAAACCAGCGCCGATCGGGCAGTCGATCAGCTGCCGGGGCGGTCAGGCGACCGCGGGAAGTTCCATTTCCGGCTCAACGCGCGAAGAGGACCTGGCTCTCACTGCCGAGCCCGGTACGACGAAGAGCAGACTGTGCGCAAAGGCAATGGCTGCGGCGAGCAGCACCGCATAGGCCATCAGGATGGCAGTCATCGGTACAACGAAGTTGAGTTGCGGCAGCGCGCCGAGCATCAGCGGCACATACCAGGATGTGGCCGAGACGGCGCCGGAGACGAGGAAAACGCTGCGCTGCGTCGTCGACATGCCATCCATCAGCGACGAACCGATCTGCGCCTTCACCTTCGGCAGGATGACCGCGTGGATGAACGCACCGTTGATCGTCAGGATGGCGACGATGGTCATCTTCGCCCAGACTTTTTCGTTGCCGAGCTTGATCGGCTCGAAGAAGCCGTAATAGGCCAGGAAGCCGAAACCGGTGACCCAGAGGAGGATCAACCCCCAATTGACGATCTTCGACCCGAAGTGAAACACAGCGAAGTGCTCCGGTGACACCTTGCCCTTGATGAAGAAGCGCAGGATCATGAGGTCGAGAACGGTGGCGGCACCCAATCCGAGCGCAAGGCCGATGAAATGAAGGATGCGCAGGCCTGTTTTCAGTCCGATGACGAGATCCAGGCTCAGGGTATTAATCAGAAACGTGAGTCCCATTAGAAAAGTACCTTCCGATGTCGTTAGCATCACATGGGAACGGCACCCCCCACTAATTTGGCGCCTCTTCGTGTTCCCTCAGACCATGTGAAATAACGCTGAACGCAATACGCTTCCGTCTGTCCCTAGGCGGCATGTGATACTGTTACGCCCGTTGTCGCCTTAGACGCTAGTCCATACTTTGCCGCATTTTTGACACCTTTCAGCGTCTGCAAACTGGCCTTTGGACTAGGTCTGGCGTCGCCCGGGCTCTAGGTACGGGCGAAATCGGCTCAAAGCGCGGCATCGCTGTGGCGAGATTAAGAATATTGTAAAATAGTCACATTGAATACGAATTCGCAGATCGCAGCCGTTACCCCTTGAAACGGCCAGGCACATCACCAACGACGGAGACAGGCGACGCTTGGCCCGCCCCACGGCAACCCCGTCCGACAAGGGTGGCGGACACCCGTCGCGCACGGCGCGGGCGTGATTACCCGAGATCGATGACGACGATCTCCGGCGGGACGCCGAAACGGACAGGCGCGAGAGAGCAGCCGAGCCCGCCCGAGACAATCAGGTTGCGGTCGTCCTCGACCATATGGCCATAGGCGTAGCGATCGCCGAAGCGCGAAGGCACCACCGGCGCATAGCCGAGAAACCGTACCTGGCCACCGTGGGTATGACCCGACAGCGTCAGCGCGACCCGCGCGGGAACGCTCGGGAAGATGTCCGGCTCGTGGGCAAGCAGAATGACAGGATCACCGTCGGCCACCTGGGCAAGCGTGCCGTCGAGATCGTCGAGACCTGTCATGCGCTGGCGCTGCCACTTCTTGCCCGGCACCAGGGCAAGCTGGTCTTCGAGACCGGCAATCCAGAAGCCCTGCCCGTCCTTTTCAAGCCGGATCGCCCGATTGCTGTAGACGTTGATGCCGACATCCTGCAGCGCCTTGTGCCCGAAGGTCGGACCAGCGCCATTTCTCTGCGCCGTCTTGTCCTCCCACCAGTCGTGATTGCCCATGACGGCATGAACGCCGAGCGGTGCCGTGAGCGTGGCAAGCGCTTTCGACCATTCGCTGGAATGCACGTAGCTGGTGACGAAGTTCATACCGGCGACATAGTCGCCGAGGAGCACCGTGACATCGCCGCCGAGACTGTTGGCCTGGCGGCAAATCGAAGCGATGCGGCTCGCCGGCATCCACGGCTCGCAAGCATGGATATCCGTGAGCATGACGACACGAAGCTTTAGGCCGGGCGTCCAACCGGGCGGCGTCACCGCGTAACGGGTCACGCTCAGACGAGCCAGTGGTTCCACGGCAAAGGCGTAACCGCCGAGCGCCGCCATGCTGGCGATCCCGCCGCCGATCACTTTCAATAATCCGCGGCGTGTAATCATCTATTCGTCCTCGAGTGTCAGCCGAAACTGCGTCGCCTCGACCTCTTTCGGCGGGTTGAGGCCGATATGTTTCCAGGCATTCGCGGTCAAGATACGGCCGCGCGGTGTTCGCTGGATGAAGCCCTGCTGGATCAGGTAGGGCTCTATGATGTCTTCGATAGCATCGCGCGGTTCCGAGAGGCCAGCGGCGATAGTTTCGATGCCGACAGGACCGCCGGCGAAATTCTGCGCGATCATGAAGAGGTAGCGACGGTCGAGCTGGTCGAGCCCCATGTTGTCGACAAGCAGCCGCGTCAGCGCTTCGTCGGCAATCTGCTTGGTCACGGCTTCGGCGCGCGCCACTTCGGCGAAGTCGCGCACTCGGCGCAACAGCCGGCCGGCAATGCGCGGCGTGCCGCGGGCGCGGCGGGCGATTTCGCGCGCACCGTCGTCGGTCATGCCGAGGCCCATCAGCCTGGCGCCACGCCGGACGATCGATTCCAGTTCCTCGACCGTATAGAAATTGAGCCGCACCGGAATGCCGAAGCGGTCGCGAAGCGGCGTCGTCAAGAGACCGAGGCGGGTCGTCGCCGCCACCAGCGTGAATTTCGACAGGTCGATCTTCACCGAGCGCGCCGCCGGGCCCTCGCCGATGATGAGGTCGAGTTGGAAATCCTCCATCGCCGGATAGAGAATCTCTTCGACGGCAGGGTTGAGCCGGTGGATTTCGTCGATGAAGAGCACGTCACGCTCTTCGAGATTGGTGAGCAGGGCCGCAAGGTCGCCGGCCTTGGCGATGACCGGACCGGAAGTCGAGCGGAAATTGACCCCGAGCTCCTTGGCCATGATCTGCGCAAGCGTCGTCTTGCCGAGACCTGGCGGGCCGACGAAGAGCACGTGGTCCAGCGCCTCGCCGCGGTTCTTGGCCGCCTCGATGAAGATCTTCAGGTTGGCGCGCGCTTCCGCCTGGCCGGTAAACTCGTCCAGCGACTGCGGACGCATGGTCGCGTCGAGATCCTCACCGCGTTTTTCCGGCGTTATCAGACGTGCCGCGTCAGTCATGCATTCGTTCCAGTTGGTCGGTCGTCATGGCGCGGGCACCCACCGGTGTCCGGCCTCTTCCGTTCTGCCTTCTGCGCCCCGCCAAGGCAAGCGCTCATCGCGCCAGTTCCTTGAGGCCGAGGCGAATGAGCTTGGCGCTGTCGCCGCCCTCGCCGCCGTTCTTCAGCGCAGCCGCAACCGCATTGGCCGCCTGGTCACGCGAGTAGCCAAGATTGGTGAGTGCCGAGACAGCATCGGAGACCGGCGCGGACGCGACGCCGTCTCCAAGCTCTTGCTTGAGGCCGATCGACGACGACATTTCACCGGCAAAGGACGGCGCCTTGTTCTTGAGCTCGGTGACGATGCGCACCGCCACCTTCGGGCCGACGCCCGGGGCGCGCGAGACCGAAGTTTTGTCCTGCAGCGCAATGGCATTGGCCAGTTCGCCCGGCGTCAGGGTCGAGAGCACTGCGAGCGCCACTTTCGAGCCGACGCCCTGCACGCTCTGCAACAGCCGGAACCATTCCCGCTCCAGCGCAGTGAGGAAGCCGAAGAGCTTCAACTGATCCTCGCGCACATAGGTCTCGATGAACAGTATCGCCGCCTCGCCGGCGGAGCCAAGCTTGGACAGCGTGCGCGCCGAACAAAAGGCGACATAGCCTACGCCATGCACGTCGAGCACGACATGATCCTCGCCGATCTCGTCGATGGTACCCTTCAATTTGCCGATCATATGGCGTCTCTCGCGGTGGGGGATGGTCGCCCAGACCATCGGAAGATATCTTGTCTCCAGCGTCGCGCGTCTTTCAAGACGCGTAGGGTCGCCGTCATATTTTAGATCTACTGCAACTACGCCATCAATGCGGCGAGCCGGCTGGTAACAGATTGCCGGTTGTGGGCATGGCAGATGGCGATCGCCAACGCGTCCGCTGCATCGTTGCCCTTGAACTCGACCTTCGGCATCAGAACCCTGATCATCATGTGGATCTGCTGCTTCTCGCCATGGCCGACGCCGATCACCGCCTTCTTGACGGCGTTCGGCGCATATTCGGCAACTCTCAGGCCGGCACGCGCCGGCACCAGCATGGCAATGCCGCGCGCCTGGCCAAGTTTCAGCGTCGCGGTCGCGTCCTTGTTGACGAAGGTCTGCTCCACTGCCGCCTCGTGCGGCTGGTAGCTGTGCACCACCTCGGCAAGGCCGTCGTGCAGCTGGCAGAGTCGCGAGGCGAGATCCATGTCTCCATCGGAAGTGACCGTGCCCGAGGCCACGAAGCGCAGCGAATTGCCAAGCGTCTCGATGATGCCCCAGCCAGTGCGGCGCAAACCCGGATCGATGCCGATGATGCGAATCGTATTCTGCATGAAATTCACCCTATGATGCCAGTCTGGACGCTGCCAGCAAAAAGTGAACAAAACAAAAACATACACACAGGCGAGAGGACCCGCGGGGATTTCTTCGCTACCGCCCTTGGATTGAGGAAAATTGAGCTTACATAGCTTTCCATCAATTTCTCTCAATGAAGGCCCTTACCATGGCGACTTTCTCCGTCCTCGATCTCTCCCCGATCACGCAAGGCGGCAGTGTCGCCCAATCGCTCGAAAATTCGCGCCGGCTGGCCCAGGCTGCGGAGGAAAACGGCTATCAGCGCTTCTGGCTGGCAGAGCATCACGGCATGAAGGGCATAGCCAGTGCGGCGACCTCACTGGTGATCTCGCACGTGGCTGCTGCCACCAAGACAATCCGCGTCGGCTCCGGCGGCATCATGCTGCCCAACCACTCGCCGCTGGTGATCGCCGAACAGTTCGGCACGCTGGCAGCTCTTTATCCGGGTCGCATCGATCTCGGCCTCGGCCGCGCGCCCGGCACCGACATGCGCACCGCCCAGGCGCTTCGGCGCAACATGGAGGCGAGCGGCAACAATTTCCCGAACGACGTCGTCGAACTACAGGCGCTGCTCGGCCCGGTGGCCGAAGACCAGAAGATCATCGCCGTTCCGGGTGCCGATACCAATGTGCCGATCTGGCTGCTGGGCTCCAGCCATTTCAGCGCCCATCTCGCCGGCATGCTCGGCCTCCCCTTCGCCTTCGCTTCGCACTTCGCGCCAGACATGCTGCTCTCGGCGCTAGAGATCTACCGCGAACGCTTTACGCCGTCGGAAACACTCGAAAAGCCGCACGTCATGGTCGGCGTCATGGGTGTCGCCGCCGATACGGACGAGGAGGCGAACTACCTTTTCACCTCGATGCAGCAATCCTTTGTCGCGCTGCGTCGCAATGCGCGCGGGCAGTTCCCGCCGCCGGTCCAGTCGATGGATGGACTCTGGAGCTATGATGAAAAGATCTTCGTCGACCATTCGATGATGTATGCGGTGGTCGGCGGGCCAGAGACGATCCGCCGCAAGATCGCGACCTTCCTCGAGCAGACAAAAGCCGACGAGCTGATCATCTCCATGCCGATCTTCGACATGGACGCCCGCCTGAATTCGCTTCGCCTTTTCGCGGACGCGCAGAAGGAGCTCGCCAAGGCCGCCTGACGCTAGGGATCAGTTCACGCCGAAGGCCGGTGCGATCTCCTCTACGCTGGCGAAGAACCGATCCGGCCCGAGCTTCTGCAGGAAAGCCGGGTCGGCATAGCCCCAGGCCACGGCACCCGCGGCAATGCCGGCCTTGCGCGCCGCCTCGATGTCGCGCGCCTCGTCCCCGATCGCGAGGAACCGGGCGGGATTCAGGCCGGAGTATCGGATCGCCTTCTTGAAATGCTGCGCCTTGCCGAAGAGAGCGGCGCCGCATTCGAACAGGTCCACAGCGGCAGCTACTTCTCCGAGCGCAGCGCGAATGCCCTCTTCCGCGTTCGAACTGACGATGGCGATGCCGATACCGGCAGCCTTCAACCGCGCCAACAGCTCGGCAACGCCCGGAAACAGCCGGACGGAGGCGGCCTCGGCCGCCATGGCCCGGCGCATGAAGGTGGCAATCTGCGGCAACTTCCATACGGGCACGCCGAGATGCGCGATGATTTCGCGGTTGCCCATAGTTCTCAGCGACTGGAATTCCGCAATGGAAAGCTCCCGAAAGCCGTAGCAACGCGCAGCGCTGTTGCAGGCGGCCATGAAGCTCGCCGCCGTATCGGCCAGCGTGCCATCGAAATCGAAGATCGCGAACTGATAGGTCATCAGCGCCACATTAACGTTCAAGCGGAAACGCTGGAAGCGGGAAGACGCTCTCGAATCAAAGTGCTAGGGCGTATTTTGCGCGCTCGTCCCGGCGCACGACGCCCAAAGAAGAACCCGTGTCCTTTCGGACACGGGTGAATATTCCGGAACTTGCCGGGCGTCGGATCAGGCCGACAGCTTCGCCAGGATCTCGTCCGACACTTCAAAGTTCGAATAGACGTTCTGGACGTCGTCGTCGTCTTCAAGGATGTCGATGAGCTTCATCAGCGACTGCGCCTTTTCCTCGTCGACCGGAACGGTGTTCTGGGCCTTCCAGATCGCCTTGACCGTTTCGGCTTCGCCGAGCGTGTCTTCGAGCGCCTTGGAGACTTCGCCGATCGCCTCGAAGCCGCAGATGATCGTGTGACCGTCCTCGTCGGTGGTGACGTCGTCGGCACCTGCTTCGATCGCCGCGTCCATCACCTTGTCGGCGTCACCGACCGAAAGCTTGTAGGTGATCTCGCCGACACGGTCGAAGGAGAAGGAAACCGAACCGGTTTCACCGAGCGCACCGCCGGCCTTGGTGAAGGTCGAGCGCACGTTGGAGGCGGTACGGTTGCGGTTGTCGGTCAAGGCTTCGACGATGACGGCAACGCCACCGGGGCCGTAACCCTCGTAGCGGACTTCTTCGTAGTTCTCCGCGTCTCCGCCGGAGGCCTTCTTGATCGCCCGTTCGATGTTGTCCTTCGGCATCGACTGCGCCTTGGCGTTCTGGATCGCCAGGCGCAAGCGCGCGTTCATCGCCGGGTCGGGCATACCGGACTTGGCGGCAACCGTGATTTCGCGCGCGAGCTTGGAAAACATTTTCGAGCGCACCGCATCCTGACGGCCCTTGCGGTGCATGATGTTCTTGAACTGTGAATGGCCAGCCATGGCACCCTCTGCATGCATGATTATGTAGGAATGGGGCGCCTTATAGTTTTATTGCCGCTTTTCGTCCAGCCGGGGCGCGGCTTTTCAGTCGGCCGATACCTGCGCGCGGCTCAAGAGGAAGCTGTGTCCGTCATCGCGACGGCACGAAAGGCCGGTGCGTTCGGAGGCGCAGGAAAACGGCCCCCGCACCCAGCTTTGCCCATAGTCGAGCACCGGGCCGGAGGAACAACAGCTCGGATCGCCGACGGCGTGATCAAGCATGGCTGCACCCGTACGGCCCATTGTGGCCCGAACGTAATGCGGCGTGACGATATCGCAGGCAAGCTCGGGGCCGCCGTCGGCGGGCTGGTAGACCGGCGTGCCGCCGGCCGGCGTATAGACGCAGCCGATATTGCCCGAGGGCATCACGAACACCTCCTGCTTGCCCGCCGGTCGCACCGTGGTTTCAGGTGGGTTCTGCAGTTGTTGTCCTTCGGGAGAGGGCATGCGGGGCGGAGGCGCGCCGCCTGCCTCGGCAAGGGTCGACAGGGACAGGAAAAGCGAAACGCCAACTACAAGCAACTTCATCGGGCGATCCTGAAAGTTCAGACGCCCTGCAGAATATAAATCAGAGGTTTGCTTGGCAAGGAACGCAACGAGACTTTGACGCTGGCACTCTCCGCGAAGCGTTTGTCGTAGTCTTCGCCGAACATATCGAGGAAAGCATCGATTGGCGGGCCGCGGCGGTGCATCGGCAGGATCAACGACGAGCGCAGCCGGCTGACCACCCGGCTCATGCTTTCCGCCCCCATGGTCAGGCCACCATCGACAGGTACCATCACGACGTCGAGCCTGCCGATCTGGCGATAGTGGCTGTCGTCGAGTTCGTGGTGAAGATGCCCGAGATGGCCGATGCAGAGATCCGCCACCTCGAAGATGAAGATCGAGTTGCCGTCGTGCTCCATCCCGCCGGCGGCGCGAATATCGGTGGTGACGTTGCGAATGTAGGCGTCGCCAACCACGAGATCGTGACGGGCGGGCTTGCCGCTGTCGCCCCAGCCGTGCAGGACGTTCCTGATCGCCGGGTCGGGCGAAAGCGTGTAGTGGCTCGAATGCGCCTTGTTCATCGTTGCGACCGTCGGCGGCGCCGAGGGCGCGAACCAGCCATTGTAGTCGGTTGCGATCGACACGCCGCCGGGTGTCTCGATCAGGAAGGTGGAATGGCCGAGATAGGTTATCGTCACCTCGGCGACCGCCGCCTGTCTCTTGGCGGCAGCAGCGGGAGTGAAGCTGGCGAAGGTCGCCTGGGGTATAGCCTCTGCAATCGCCTGGCATTGGCTGGCGTGGCTTGGCGGTTGTTGCGCATGCGCGACCGAAGGCCAGAACGCATGAATGAGCCATATGGCGGCGAACGTGTAGACAAGGTACCGGAGCATCAGCCTTCACCTCTCTCACTTTGCTTGACCTCGGGCCTGAGAGCCGCGTGGAGTGAAGCCGTTGAACAGCGAATGGAAGCCTTTGCCTTCGCTCGGCCTGATGATGGCGTCACGGGCGGTGAGAGAATTGTTCAAGCTTTCGGCCTCGTCCAGTTACAAACGGCAGGCTCTGCTCACGTTTTCGTCACCGCGCCCAATTGCGAGCCGGGAAATGGCCCCTGTTCAACGGCAAATGCCCCGGCATTGCTACCGGGGCATCGCCACTTTCTAGGGGGCCTTCGCTACTCCGCCGGATGGGTGGCGGGCCCTGTCGCCACAACCGGTTTGCGCCGCCGGAACGACCTGAGCGCCACGTAAAAGACCGGCGTCAGGAACAGGCCGAGGAACGTCACGCCGAGCATGCCTGAGAACACCGCGGTGCCGAGCGACTGGCGCATTTCAGCACCCGGGCCGGTGGCGATCATCAGCGGCACCACGCCGAGGATGAAGGCAAAAGCGGTCATCAGGATCGGCCTGAGACGCAACTGGCTTGCCTCCACCGCCGCCTCGATCGGCGTCTTGCCTTCGTCCTCGCCTTGCCGCGCGAACTCGACGATCAGGATCGCGTTCTTGGCCGCAAGGCCGATCAGCACGATAAGCCCGATCTGGGTCAGCACGTTGTTGTCGAGGCCGCGGACGAACACGCCGACCAGCGCGGCGAGCACGCCGAGCGGTACGATCAGGATGATCGCCAGCGGCAGCACCCAGCTTTCGTACTGGGCCGACAGCGCCAGGAACACAAAGACCACCGACAGCGCGAAGATGAACACTGCAGTATTGCCGGTCTGCCGTTCCTGGAAAGCAAGCTCCGTCCATTCGAAGGTCGTGCCCTGCGGCAGGATCTGGGCGGCCAGTGCCTCCATCTTGTCGAGTGCAGTGCCCGTCGAGACGCCGATACCGGGGTTGCCCTGGATCGGAACAGACACATACATGTTATAGCGCTGAACCAGCGTCGGGCCGGCGGTGTCCTTGATTTCGACGAGCGTCCCCATCGGCACAAGCGCGCCGGTGGCGGAGCGAACCTTCAAGGCAAGGATGTCGTCACGCTCGATGCGGTACTGCTGATCGGCCTGCGCCCGTACCTGGTAGACACGGCCGAAGGCGTTGAAGTCGTTGACGTAGGAGGTGCCGAGGTTGATCGACAGCGCCTCGAAGATATTGGGGATCGGCACGTTGAGCGTACGCGCCTTGTCGCGATCGATCGCCAGGAAGTATTGCGGGCTCGAGGCCGAGAATGTGGTGAACACCCCGGTCAACCCCTCCGTCTGGTTGGCAGCACCCATCATCTGATAGGCGAGTCCCAGCGCCCGGCGCATGTCGGAGCCCTGGCGGTCCATGATCTGCATCTTGAAGCCGCCGGAGTTGCCGATGCCGCGCACCGAAGGCGGCGGCACGGCGATGATGAAGGCCTCCTGGATACTCTGCAGGCTGCCGTACAGCTGACCGATGATCTGGTTGGCGCCCTGCCCGTGCTTCAGTCGTTCCTCGAAGCTTTCGAAGGATGCGAAAACCACGCCCGAATTGGATGCGTTGGTGAAGGTCGCACCGTTGAAGCCGGCAAAGGCAACGGCACTCTTTACGCCGGGCACATCCTCGATGATCTTCGAGGCCCGCTTGACCACGGCATCGGTCCGGTCGAGCGAGGCCCCGTCCGGAAGCTGGATGACGACGATCGCATAGCCCTGGTCCATCGTCGGCACGAAGCCGCGCGGCACGATCTGCGCCATGTACCAGGTCGCTCCGAGCAGGCCGACGAAAACGATGAGGGCCGCGGCCAGCGCCGTCTTCGTCGAAACCAGCTTGCGCACGATAAAGGCGTAGCCTTCGGCCATGCGGTCGAAGCCGTTGTTGAAGCCGTTTGCCAGTGACCGGCCGAAACGCGTGATCGGATTGCGGCTCTCGTGGTGGCCGTTCTCATGCGGTTTTAGAAGAATCGCTGCCAGTGCGGGCGACAGCGTCAGCGAGTTGAAGGCGGAAATGACCGTTGCGACCGAGATCGTCACCGCGAACTGCAGATAGAACTGGCCGGCGATACCGGGGATGAAGGCCGTCGGCACGAAGACGGCGGTCAACACCAGCGAGATGGCGATGACCGCAGCCCCCACTTCGTCCATGGTCACATGCGAAGCCTCGCGCGGGGTCATGCCGCGCGCCAGATTTCGCTCGACGTTCTCCACCACCACGATCGCATCGTCGACGACGATACCGATCGCCAGCACCAGGCCGAACAGCGTCAGCATGTTCAGCGAGAAGCCGAAGGCGTAGAGGAAGGCGAAGGTGCCGACGAGCGACACCGGGATCGCGACGATCGGGATGATCGCCGTGCGCCAGGACTGCAGGAAGACGAGAACGACGATGGCGACGAGAATCGCCGCCTCGGCGATCGTCTTGTAGACCTCGTTGATCGATTCCGAGATGAACTCGGTCGGGTTGTAGACGATCCGGTATTCGAGGCCGTCGGGGAAATCCCGCGACACGTCGGTCATCACCTTCTGGATCTGCTCGGCGGCGTCGAGCGCATTGGTGCCCGGCCGCGAGAAGATGCCGAGCGCCACCGCCGGGCTACCGTCCAGATAGCTGTTGTTGACGTATTCGCGCGCGCCGAGCTCGATGCGGGCGACGTCCTGCAGCTGCACGAGGCGACCGGTTTCGGTGGCCTTGACGATGACGTAGCGGAATTGCCGCGCATCGCTGAAGCGGCCGTCCGTGGTGACGGTATACTGGAACGCGCTGTCACCCGGCGCCGGCGGACCACCGATCGAGCCGCCGGAGACCTGCACGTTCTGTTCGCGAAGCGCCTGCACGACATCGCCCGCCGTCATGCCATAGGCCGAAAGCTTTTCCGGATCGAGCCAGACGCGCAGTGCATATTCGCGCTCGCCGAACAGGATGACGTCGCCGACGCCGTCGAGCCGCACCAGCAGGTCGCGAATGCGCGTGCGTGCATAGTTCGAGACGTAGAGCTGGTCGTAACGTTCGGTCGGCGAGAGCAGATGCACGACCATCATCAGGTCGGGCGAACTCTTCGCCGTGGTGATGCCGATGCGCCGAACCTCTTCCGGCAGGCGTGGTTCGGCGATCGACACGCGGTTCTGCACCAGCACCTGCGCCTGGTCGAGATCGGTGCCGAGCTTGAAGGTGATTGTCAGCGCCATCGAACCATCGGCGGTCGAATAGGAGGACATGTAGAGCATGTTCTCGACGCCGTTGATTTCCTGTTCGAGCGGCGTTGCCACGGTATTGGCGACCGTGTCGGCGTCGGCGCCGGGATAGGCCGCCCGCACGACGATGGTCGGCGGGGCGATTTCCGGATACTGCGCCACCGGAAGCTGGAAATAGGCGATGCTGCCGACGATCAGGAGAACGATCGAAAGCACCGATGCGAAGATCGGTCGGTCGACGAAAAAGTGAGCGAACCTCATTGCGCCGTCCCCGCCGCTTGCGCCTCGGGGGGAAGCTGAACCATCTCGGGCTTCACCTTGGTGCCGGGGCGTGCCCGCATCAGGCCGTTGACGACGATGGTCTCATCACCGGTCATGCCTGAGCGGATGACGCGATAGCCGTGCAGCTTCGGTCCAAGGCGCACCGGCTTGGTCACCACCGATCCATCCCCGGTCACCTCGTAGACGATGCGCTCGTTCTGGTCGGCGCCGATCGCCTCGTCCGGAATGAGCACGGCCTTGTAGGTGTTCGAGCCTTCGATCTGCACGCGGCCGAAGAGACCCGGCTGCAGAACCAGCTTCGGGTTCTCAAGACGGGCACGCACGCGCATCGTGCCGCTCTGCGGATCAACACGGTTTTCGGCAAAGTCGAGCTTGCCCTTGAACGGTTCTTCATTGGAGTCGGCGATGGTGACCAGCACCTCCAGCGCACCGCCGCCTTCCTGCAACGCACTGCCACGTTCGCGCGCGACCCGCGCATAGGAAAGCAGCCGCCGCTCGTCGACGTCGAAATAGAAGTCGATCGGGTCGAGCGAGACGATCGTCGTCAGGACGGTCTGATCGGCCTGCACAAGGTTGCCCGGCGACAGCAGACGCCGGTCGACACGACCGCTCAGCGGTGCGGTGATTGTGGTGTAGTCGAGGTCGAGCTTGGCGCGCTCCACCGCCGCTTCTGCGCCGCGCACCAGCGCCTGCGCCGAAAGCAGTTCGCGGCGATGGTCGTCGAGCGTCGATATCGATAGCGTGCCGGTGCCCGTCAACGATTGCGTCCGCTTGAATTGCGCTTCTGCGAATTCCAGCGACGAGCGCGCCGATTCCAGCGTCGACTCGGCCTGGGACAAAGACGTGCGATAGGGGCGCTGGTCGATGACGAAGAGCTTGTCGCCCTTCTTCACCAGGGCGCCATCGGTGAAGTTGACCTCGTCGAGATAACCGCCGATGCGGGCGCGAACCTGCACCTCGTCGACCGGTTCGAACCGGCCGATGAATTCGTCGCTGTCGATCACGTCACGCACCACCGGCTTGGCGACGGTCACGACGGGCAATTGCGCGTCCTGCGCTTGGGCACCAACTGCGAAAAGAAGGGAAAGAGAAGCGCCGACGATCATCGGCAAATGCCACTTAGACAACATGCATGCCCTCCGAATGCACAAGACCATTCCACCGGTCGCGAGACCTCCTGAAATGACCTAACTCTTTGAAACCACACCACTCCTGACGAAATCGCCTCAGACGCCTTCCGGAGTCGCGCTATCATCGCGATGAACGGCCTTCCGGTGCACCATCGCGATCGCCTTGATTGCTCCAGAGCAAGACGTGGAGAGGAACGCTTCCCACCCGCATTGCGCTCTGCACAAATTCCCGGGCCGGCAGCGACCCAAGTCACAAAGTCATGCAAATCAAATGTTGCAGCGGTCTCCGCTCAGGGCCGGCGAACGCTGTTGGATCGAGATCGCCGGGCAGAGAGCACCTGCTCCCGATTGTCCGGTGACGGCAGCACAAGCCCGCAATCCATGACTGCGGACGGTATTCATTCTTGAAAACGCTCGAATGCATCACGCCCCGGCCCGGCGTGATTTCGCGATAACCTGCCATCATTTGATGGGGTTGTCACCTTGAAAAAAATCAATTCCCGGAAGGCGATACGTGGTGGAACGCGCTTCAACCAGAAGCGCGTTCGCCAGGCCGGAAATGCGGCTGGCTTCGCTTTAGGACCAGAAATCCGGGATCGTCTCGGCCAGTCTTGGGCCGAGGCGCAAAGGCGCGATCTTTTCGGCAAGACCGGTGCGATCGGAGATCTCGACGCCGAGGCCGCAGATGGTCGCGGGGCCAGAGGCCGCCTCGAAGCGTCCCTTCGGCATCTTCGAGATGAAGCGGTTGAGCGGCTCTTCCTTGTCCATGCCGAGCGAGGAATCGTAGTCGCCGCACATGCCGGCGTCGCTCATATAGGCGGTACCGCCGTTGAGGATCTGGTGATCGGCGGTCGGCACGTGTGTGTGCGTACCGACGACGAGGCTGGCGCGGCCGTCGACGAAATGGCCGAAGCACTGCTTTTCGCTGGTCGCTTCCGCATGGAAATCGAAGACGATCGCATCCGCCTGCTCGCCGAGCGGACAGGCGTCGAGGATCGCCTCAGCCGACTTGAAGGGATCATCGAGTTCCGGATGCATGAAGACGCGGCCCATGACATTGGCAACCAGAACGCGGGCGCCGTTGCGGGCAAAGAACAGGTTGGAACCGCGGCCGGGCGTGCCGGCCGGGTAGTTGGCCGGGCGAAGAAACTGGTCGTGCCGCTCGCAGAAGACCACCGCTTCCTTCTGGTCCCAGACGTGATTGCCCGTGGTCACCACGTCGGCACCGGCGTTGATCGTCTCGAGGAAGATGTCTTCGGTGATGCCGAAGCCGCCAGCGGCATTTTCGCCGTTGACGATGACGAAATCGAGCTTGAGGTCACCGATCAGTCCCGGAAGCCGCTCCCAGACCGCCGTGCGGCCCGTCTTGCCCACCATATCTCCCAGAAACAGAAGCCTCATGCTCGCTCAAATCCCACCAGGGCAGTTCCGGCGGAAGCGCGTCAGCGATCGTGGCGTCCGGACCTGCGTAAAACAAAGAGGTAGAGCGTCTACACGATCCTGACGCTGCAGGAAACGCCCAAGATCAATTCCAGTGATCCCGTGAAACGGCTCACCGTCTCGACCTTTGCGATATCAGAATGTTAGGCCATTCGGAGGTTTCGGCAAACGATCTTAGAAATGCCGAAACCCGCTCTCCGTGAGCACCGCATCGAGCGCCACATCGTGCGGTTCGGACGGCACCGATGCGACCTCCTGGCAATCGAACGCTATGCCGATCAGCTTTGGCAGGTGGCCCTTGTTGCGCAGCCGGTCGATGGCGCGGTCGTAAAAGCCGGCCCCATAGCCGATGCGGTGGCCGGTCGAATCGAAGGCGGAAAGCGGCACGAGCATGATATCAGGATCGACCTCCGGCGCCTCCGGACCAGGTCCGGTGGTGCCGAAACCCGTCGCGATGACATCGGCACCGTCGAGCAATTCGCGGAAAATGATCGTCCGTTTGTCCAAGACCGCGGGCAGGCAGAGCCGGGCGCCGCGCTGCTTCAGCCGCGCCATCAGCGGCCGGATGTCGACCTCGGAGCGGATCGGCCAGAAGCCGGAAACGACGTGCCCGGGGTCGAGCGCGATGACGTCGCCGGCGTGATCGGCCATGGTCAGGCTCGCTTCGATCCGCATCTCCTGCGACATTGCATCACGCAACGCCAGCCTCTCCTTGCGCAGAGCCGCCTTCAAATCCTTCGGTGACATCCGATCCTCTCCTGCCAGTTCACCGCATGCCATCGTCACCGGAGAAAATCACTTCCCGAAATGGCACAAGCTCCCCATCTGTCGCCGATTCCCGGGCCGGCTGCCAGTCTGTTTAGGCGATCGCACCTTTCTCCCTCCTACCAGCATCGCCGCATTTGCAACGGTTTGCGACAGTCATGCCGCCCTCTTCCCACTTCAGTACAGCATTAGCTTTCCATTCATCATGGGCAAGGGTTCTGCTTTCATGGAGCCTGGGGCACGTGCAAATAAGGACACGATTTCAAATAATTAGCAGGAACTAATGCCCGCGCTCGATGTAAGGACGCGATCCTGCAGGCAGCAGTGGAAAAGCCGACGTCCATGAAGGACCAGATGAACGAACTCGAACCCTTGGAACTGCGCTGTCTGACGCTCGCCGCCCGCGGTCGCACACGCCAGGACATGATGCGCGAGACAGACATTCCTCTCGACCGGATCGATCGGGCACTGGCGGATGCCATGCGCAAGTTGCAGGCGGGCAATCTCGCCGAAGCGGTGTTTCGCGCCGCCAGACTCGATCTCATCTCCTGATCCCGCACCAGAAAAATCGCTTACAGCAACCAGTGCGACCGGTAGACGCTTGCCAGACTTTCGCGCCGCATCATCCCGGCAGCCTCCTGACAGATCCCCGCATCGCGCAGGAGCGCCGGTCTGCCTGACGGCACATTCACCAGCGCCACAGGAAGCAGAAGGTCGCGGGACCATCGCGTCACGCGACGCCGCAGCGCGATGGAGGCTTCGGAGAAGGCGAAAACGGCAAGCACGCTCATGGGGTATGCCCTGCGCAAGATGATCGGATCACGCGATCTTCGTCCTTGCGTTGACATCTGACAAACGAATTGCAAGCATGGCTTCCATCAGAACTTCTGATGGTTACAGCCATGTCTCTTCCGCTCGACAGCGACCTGCTCCGAACCTTTCTTGCGGTGGTCGACACCGGCAACGTCACGCGCGCCGCCAATATTGTCGGGCGCACGCAATCCGCCGTCAGCATGCAGATCAAGAAACTCGAGGACATGCTCGGCGACACCCTGTTCGAGCGACACTCGCGTGGTGTCGTGCTGACACCGCAGGGATTGCGACTGCTCGACAATGCGAGACGCATCGTGACGCTGCTCGACGATACTTCTGCCGCGATGCGCCAGCCTGCCCTCGACGGCGCGGTCCGCATCGGCATTCCCGAGGAGTACATCAACTCTACCCTGCCGAAAGCGCTCGGAACCTTCGCCGCCATCCACCCCGGCGTCGAAGTCACCGTGCAGCAGGGCGCCTCCATGACCAACATCGCAGCACTGGAAGCCGGCGAAATCGATCTCGCCGTCGTCTTCGAGCCCGGCGGGCGGACGAAGAATGAAGTGCTGATGATGGACCCGACCGTCTGGGTGACCTCCGAGCAGCACCGCACCGACGAGCGGCGGCCTCTGCCGATCGCCACCTATACCTATCTGGAGGGCGGCTGGTGCGACGACCTCGCCCAGCGCAATCTCAGGAAATGCCGCCTTGAAAGCCGCGTCGCCTATGTCAGCCGCACGAGCGGCGGCCTGATGGCGGCCGTGGTGTCGGGCCTTGCCATTGCGCCGCTCGCTCGCAGCAGCATCCCGGCCGGGTGCCGCGAACTGACGGCCGATGACGGCTACGAGGTGATCGACCACTCGAACGTCGTGCTGCGGATATCGAAAGCTGGAAACGGCAAGGACCGGATCGTCGAGGCCATGGCCGATGCCATCAGGCGGGCCTTTGCCGGAGATTGAGCGGTCACATAAAGAGGGAGAGGTGCGATCCACACAACCGATGGATATTTTACGATCCCGGGTGCCTACAAAGTAGGTGGGCGCCATGTGTCCAGACCCACGAGCCCGGACAGGGACAGCTCCCTTGAGATCGAGTATGGCCCCGGGGATTGTGGTTCCTGTCGGGAAGCGCAGACCGCACCCGATATATAAAGTGTCTCGGTGCTTCGCGCCAGAGGCTTCCCGCCGAAACCTTGTCAGCCTGCCGGCGTCGTCGGTCGGCCGTTCAGCTTGGCGGCAATGCTGTGGATCTGTTGGGTGACTTCGCTGAGGGCGGAGGCCAGCGCTTCCTCGCTCTTCATCTGATCGGACATGGCGGCGTCGCGCCCGTTGGTCAGGTTGCCGACCTCGGTCTCGAGGTTCTTCAGCCGGCGATTGACCTCACTGAGTTCGTCCATGACCATGATGCCGGCCATGACGGTGAGGCGCAGATCGCCGATCTCGCCGAACTGGCTCTTGAGGTGCCCGACATACTGATCGAAATTGGTGGCAAGCTCGATCAGATGATCCTCCTGCCCCTCCTCGCAAGCCATCCGGTAGGCCTTGCCGTCGATCGATACTGTGACCTGCGCCATGTCGCTTGTTCCTAGCGGTCGAGCACCGCCCGAATGGTTTCCATCGCCGTCACGAGGCGACGGGAAACCTCGCGGTTGACCTCCTCGAGCCGATTTGCCCGGAACTGCGACTGATCGAGCTCCTGTGCGAGCCGCGAGCGGTCGGTGTTGACGCGCCGCACCTCGCTTTCGAACTCGCCGAAATCCCGTTCCCTGTCAAACCGACCGTCGATCGCATTCTCCAGGGACTGCACCGCGTTACGCAGTTCGTCGATCGCCGCTTTGACAGTCTTTGCCGGCATGTGTTCCGAATACCTCGCCCGTGAGGCCGAATCGCCCGAATCCCGTCCGCCGCTTCGGCTCGATCTTTTTTAAACCTATTACGTAAGTCTCAACAATGCCAAGCTCCGCAAACAACTACGGAAGCTGTGGATGGATTGCGTAGCCGGCTTTCTTCAACGGCGGTGCGAAAGCGTTGTTGCATTGCGGGACAAGGCCCGGAACAACCTGCCGTCAAATGGCCGCGGAAGGCCCGTATTTATTGACTCGCACGGCGCACCTGCTATGTGTCAGCCGCTTCTTGCGCGGTCTTTGGAGGATAGAGACCGTTCCCTGACCACCGAACGCAAAACGGAACAGTCATGATCTCTCGCGAAAAACACGACCGGATGGCAAATGCGATCCGATTCCTCTCCATGGATGCCGTCGAGAAGGCAAATTCCGGCCACCCTGGCCTGCCCATGGGCGCAGCCGACATAGCGACAGTCCTCTTTACGCGCTATCTGAGCTTCGACCCCAAGAACCCCTCCTGGCCGAACCGCGACCGCTTCGTGCTGTCGGCCGGCCACGGCTCGATGCTGCTCTATTCGCTGCTCTATTTGACGGGCTACGAAGACATCTCGATCGAAGAGATCAAGAATTTCCGCCAACTTGGCGCCCGCACCGCCGGCCACCCGGAATACGGCCACGCCGCCGGCATCGAGACGACCACGGGTCCGCTCGGCCAGGGCATTGCCAACGCTGTCGGCATGGCGATCGCAGAGCGCAAGCTGCGTGACGAATTCGGCTCCAACCTGATGGAGCACTATACCTATGTGCTCGCCGGTGACGGCTGCCTCATGGAAGGCATCAGCCAGGAAGCGATCTCGCTTGCCGGCCACCTGAAGCTCAACAAGCTGATCGTCTTCTGGGACGACAACAACATCTCGATCGACGGCCCGATCTCGATCGCCGACTCGACCGACCAGCACGCCCGCTTCCGCGCCAGCAACTGGAACACGATTGCCGTCGACGGCCACGACCCGGACGCGATTGCTGCAGCGATCGACCAGGCCCAGAAGTCCGACAAGCCGACGATGATCGCCTGCAAGACGACGATCGGCTTCGGCGCACCGAACAAGGCCGGCACCCACAAGGTCCACGGTTCGCCGCTCGGCGCCGAGGAAATCGCTGCCACCCGCAAGGCACTCGGCTGGGAAGCCGAAGCGTTCGTCGTTCCCTCCGACGTGCTCGACGCCTGGCGTCTGGCCGGCCTGCGCTCCACCAAGGCGCGCAAGGAATGGGAAGAGCGCCTCGAAAAGAGCGATGCCGAGAAGAAGGCCCAGTTCGTTCGCCGCTTCTCCGGCGAACTCGAAGGCCGTCTGTCCTCCGCCATCGACGACTACAAGAAGAAGCTCGCTGAGACCAAGCCGTCGCCGGCAACCCGCAAGGCTTCCGAAGACGCGCTCGAAGTCATCAACGGCGTTCTGGCCGAAACCATCGGCGGCTCGGCCGACCTGACCGGCTCGAACAACACCAAGACGAGCCAGACCAAGTCGATCACGCCGGACGATTTCTCCGGTCGCTATATCCACTGGGGCGTGCGCGAACACGGCATGGCCGCTGCCATGAACGGCATGGCGCTGCACGGCGGCGTCATCCCCTATTCCGGCGGCTTCCTGATCTTCTCGGACTATTGCCGTCCGTCGATCCGCCTTGCCGCGCTGATGGGCATCCGCGTCATCCATGTGCTGACGCATGACTCGATCGGCCTCGGCGAAGACGGCCCGACGCACCAGCCGGTCGAGCATATGGCAGCCCTTCGCGCCATCCCGACCCTTCTGATGTTCCGCCCGGCCGACGCCACGGAAACGGCAGAATGCTGGCAGCTCGCGCTCGAAAGCCACAACCGCCCGTCCGGAATCGCGCTGACGCGCCAGAACCTGATGGCCGTTCGCACCGAGTATGAAGAAGAGAACCTGTGCGCCCACGGCGCCTACGACCTGATCTCGGCCGCCGACGCCAAGGTCACGATCTTCGCGACCGGCTCGGAAGTCGAAATCGCCGTCAAGGCCTGCCAGACGCTGACCGCCAAGGGCATCTCGACCCGCGTTGTCTCCGTTCCCTGCTTCGAGCTTTTCGCCGAGCAGAGCGAAGATTACCAGCAGGCGATCATCGGCAACTCGCCGGTCAAGATCGCCGTCGAAGCCGGCATCCGTCAGGGCTGGGATCACTTCATCGGCAGCGATGGCACCTTCATCGGCATGTCGTCCTTCGGTGCCTCCGGTCCCTATAAGGAGCTTTACAAGCACTTCGGCATCACGCCCGAGGCGGTGGTTGCCGCGGCTGAAGCGAAGCTCGCCTGATCAATCTGCGGGGCGCGCCGAAAGGTGCGCCCCGCTTTTTTCGTACCACGTCAGTCAGACAGGGAGAGACCCATGACAGTGAAAGTCGCCATCAACGGTTTTGGCCGCATCGGCCGCAACGTGCTCCGCGCGATCGTCGAATCCGGCCGCACCGACATCGAAGTCGTTGCCATCAACGATCTCGGCCCCGTTGAGACCAACGCTCACCTGCTGCGCTACGATTCGATCCACGGTCGCTTCCCGGCCGAGGTCAAGGTCGAAGGCGACACGATCACCATCAACGGCGGCAAGCCGATCAAGGTGACCGCGATCAAGGATCCGGCAACGCTGCCGCACAAGGAACTCGGCATCGACATCGCGATGGAATGCACCGGCATCTTCACCGCCCGCGACAAGGCTGCAGCCCACCTGACGGCAGGCGCCAAGCGCGTCATCGTCTCGGCTCCGGCCGACGGCGCCGACCTGACGGTCGTCTACGGCGTCAACCACGACCAGCTGACCAAGGACCACCTGGTCATCTCCAACGCATCCTGCACGACGAACTGCCTGGTTCCGGTCGTCAAGGTCCTGAACGATGTCATCGGCATCAACCATGGCTTCATGACCACGATCCACTCCTACACCAACGACCAGCCGTCGCTCGACCAGATGCACAAGGATCTGTACCGCGCCCGCGCTGCCGCTCTGTCGATGATCCCGACCTCGACGGGTGCCGCCAAGGCCGTCGGCCTGGTTCTGCCGGAACTGAAGGGCAAGCTCGACGGCACGTCGATCCGCGTCCCGACCCCGAACGTCTCGGTCGTCGACTTCAAGTTCGTCGCCAAGCGCAACACCTCGGTCGAGGAAATCACCAACGCCATCAAGGCCGCCTCCAACGGCGCGCTGAAGGGCGTCCTTGGCTACACGGAAGAGCCGCTCGTTTCGCGCGACTTCAACCACGACAGCCACTCCTCGATCTTCGCGATCGACCAGACCAAGGTTGTCGAAGGCAACTTTGTACGTATCCTCACCTGGTACGACAACGAATGGGGCTTCTCGAACCGCATGGCCGACACGGCTGTCGCCTTCGCCAAGCTCATCTAACGCAGATGTTTCGCGCCCTTTCTTCAACAACGGTCCGCTGGCGTCCGCTTGAAGGAGAAGGGCTCGAACACCTGACGCTGACGCAAACCGAAACTACCGACGGCGCGATCATCCGCGCCGTTGGCGTTCTCATCGGCCACCGCGGCGGTACGCCCTACGGCGTACGCTACCGGATCGATTGCGACGAGGCCTGGCTGGTTCGCAAGTTCATGGTCGACACCACCGATGGCCGAAGCCTGCATCTGCGCTCGGATATTCCTGGCGAATGGGCGACGGCGCGCGGCACGCCCCTCCCCGAATTCGACGGCTGCATCGACATCGACCTCGCCGGCACGCCCTTCACCAACACGCTGCCGATCCGCCGGCTCGGCCTTACCCGCCAGTCCGGCACCGCCAGGCTGAAGATGCTCTACGTGCCGTTCGACACGTTCGAGCCCGTCGTCGACGGCCAGCACTACACCTGCCTCGAAGACTTCAGGCTCTATCGCTACGAGGCGGAGGACCGCAGCTTTGCCGCGGACCTGCCGGTAGATGAGGACGGCCTCGTCATCGATTACCCCACCCTTTTCCAGAGACTATCACCGGAGACTATCTGATGACTTTCAAGACCCTCGACGATCTGACCGACATCGCCGGCAAGCGCGTGCTGGTGCGCGTCGATCTCAACGTGCCGGTC
This sequence comes from Ensifer adhaerens, assembly GCF_020035535.1. Taxonomy (NCBI): domain Bacteria; kingdom Pseudomonadati; phylum Pseudomonadota; class Alphaproteobacteria; order Hyphomicrobiales; family Rhizobiaceae; genus Ensifer; species Ensifer adhaerens. The sequence continues at coordinate 3,160,566 of NZ_CP083349.1, forward strand.
AAGGACGGCGTGGTCACCGACGCGACCCGCATCGAGCGCGTCGCGCCGACCATCCGCGAATTGTCCGAGAAGGGCGCCAAGGTCATCCTGCTGGCCCATTTCGGCCGCCCGAAGGGTGAACCGGTCGCTGACATGTCGCTGAAGACGATCGCTCCGGCCGTCGAAGACGTGCTCGACCAGCGCGTTCACTTCGCCGCCGACTGCATCGGCGACAAGGCGAAGAACGCGATCGCCGAAATGAGCGACGGCGATGTGCTGCTGCTCGAAAACACCCGCTTCCACAAGGGCGAGGAGAAGAACGAAGCTGAGTTCGTCAAGGCGCTTGCCGCCAACGGCGACATTTATGTCAACGATGCCTTCTCGGCCGCCCACCGCGCCCATGCCTCGACCGAGGGCCTTGCCCACCACCTGCCGGCCTATGCCGGCCGCACCATGCAAGCCGAACTCGAGGCGCTCGAAAAGGGCCTCGGCCAGCCGAAGCGCCCGGTCGTTGCCATCGTCGGCGGCGCCAAGGTCTCGACCAAGATCGACCTGCTGCAGAACCTCGTGACCAAGGTCGACGCGCTCGTCATCGGCGGTGGCATGGCCAACACCTTCATCGCTGCCAAGGGCATCAATGTCGGCAAGTCGCTCTGCGAGCATGACCTCGCCGACACCGCCAAGGCGATCATCGCTGCCGCCGACAAGGCCGGCTGCGCCATCGTGTTGCCGGAAGACGGCGTCATCGCCCGCGAATTCAAGGCCGGTGCCGACAACGAAGTGGTCGATATCAGCGCCATCCCTGCCGATGCCATGGTTCTCGACGTCGGTCCGAAGTCGATCGCAGCCGTCAATGACTGGATCTCCAAGGCCGAAACGCTCGTCTGGAACGGCCCGCTCGGCGCCTTCGAGATCGCCCCCTTCGACAAGGCGACAGTCGCCGTTGCCAAGCATGCGGCCGCCCGGACCCGGCAGGGTTCGCTGGTATCCGTTGCCGGTGGCGGCGATACCGTCGCAGCGCTGAACCATGCCGAAGTCGCCGACGATTTCAGCTACGTCTCGACCGCTGGCGGCGCCTTCCTGGAGTGGATGGAAGGCAAGCCCCTCCCGGGCGTCGACATCCTCAAGCAGAAGTAAGCCGTGCAACCGGCGCGTGGGGACAGCCCACGCGCCGGCAATCAAGAAAAAGCCTCATTTATTCAACCGATTAAAAAATTTTAAATCGTTTTAGTCGATTTTCTCGCCATTTTCCTGGACAATTTCACCTGTTACTCGCGCCCTTGTTTGGAGCGTGGCGGTTGCTCCGTGCGCCGTCGGTCCGAAACTGTTTCAGTACTCGCCCCGATCCTGGTGATCGGCGCTGTCTAGGGAGAAAAACATGAGCGAAAGACTGGAAGACATCGCTGTCGCCATGGTCGCCAACGGCCGGGGGCTGCTCGCCGCCGACGAGTCCACGGCAACGATCAAGAAACGCTTCGACACGATCGGCCTGGAATCCACCGAGGCATCCAGGCGAGACTATCGCGAGATGCTGCTGCGCGCCGACGAGGCAATGCGCAAATACATCTCCGGTGTCATTCTCTATGAGGAAACCCTGTTCCAGAGGGCGGCAGACGGCACGCCGCTCGTCGACATCATCCGGGCCGCCGGCTCGATCCCCGGCATCAAGGTCGATGCCGGCGCCAAGCCGATGACCAACTTCCCGGCCGAGACGATCACCGAAGGCCTTGATGGCCTCGCGCAACGGCTGGCCAGATATCACGAAGCCGGCGCACGCTTCGCCAAGTGGCGCGGCGTGATCTCCGTCTCCGATACGTTGCCGACCGCCGGCGCCGTTCGCGCCAACGCCCATGCACTTGCGCGCTATGCCGCCCTTTGCCAGGACGCCGGCATCGTGCCGATCGTCGAGCCGGAGGTGCTCATGGATGGTGCGCCGGGCGACCATTCGATCGATCGCTCCGAGCACGTGACGGAGTGGGCGCTGCGCGTCACCTTCGAGGAGCTGGCGGCAATGCGGGTCAAGCTCGAAGGCATGATCCTGAAACCGAGCATGGTGATCGACGGTAAGAAGGCGCGCAACGCTTCCGTCGCCGAAGTGGCCGAACGCACCATCAAGGTGCTGAAGCGCACCGTTCCCTCGGCCGTGCCGGGCATCGCCTTCCTCTCCGGCGGCCAATCGACCGAAGAGGCGACCGCCCATCTTTCGGCGATGAACATCGCCCGCGACCTGCCGTGGAAGCTGACTTTCTCCTATGGCCGCGCCCTGCAGCAGGAGGCGCTCAACGCCTGGAACGGCAAGGCCGAGAACGTCGCCGCCGGCCAGCGCGCCTTCTCGCACCGAGCCGAAATGTGCAGTCTTGCGGCCAAGGGCGCCTGGAAGAAGGATCTCGAGAAGGCCGCCTGAGTGCCACTCGACAGAAGGCAAGCGAAGGGGCCGCAAGCCGGCCCCTTTTCGTGTTCCTCGGCCGCATGATGGCGTCATCGGCATCGGGGAGGTAACGGACAGCAAGGGAAACCTAAGCGCACGCCGCCGCCCCGATCGAACTTGTCACCGGAACAAGTTGGCGCCTTTGCCCGTCGCGGGCGCTGGCTTAAGGCTTGGCTTCGCATCCAACGCCAGCGAAAGCCGAGCCATGACCGCAGCCTCGCCATCCATCGCCTATGTCACCGTCGACGTCTTTACGGCCGAGCGTTTCGCCGGCAATCAACTTGCGGTCATTCCGGATGCCCGGGGCTTGAGCGGCGGGCAGATGCAGGCGATCGCGACCGAATTTGGTTACTCGGAAGTCACCTTCGTGCTGCCGCCGCGCGACCCCAGCAACACCGCCGAGGTCCGGATCTTCACCCCGACGATGGAAATTCCCTTTGCCGGCCACCCGAATGTCGGCACCGCCTTCGTGCTCGGCAGACAGAATGAAATCTTCGGCCGTGTGCCCGGCGACATCCTGCGCTTCGAGGAAAAGGCGGGCCTGGTCGAGGCGACGTTGCTGCGGGAGCAAGGCGAAGTCACCGGCGCCCGTATCGTGGTACCGCGGAGCTTGACGGCAGGCCCGGAAATCGACGCCGAGACGATCGCTGCCTGCGCGTCGTTGACATCGGAAGCCGTCAGCACACGCACCCACACGCCGATCCGGCTTTCGGTCGGCCTGCCCTTCGCCGTTGCGGAATTGAGCGATGTTGCGACGCTTTCGGCAGCGAGACCGAACGTCACCGCCTTCCATGCGGCCAATGCCCGCTACAAGCCGGAGGAGGACAGCTTCAGCCTGTTCCTCTACGCGCGCTCCGAGGACGCGCCGTGGCAGATCCGGGCGCGCATGTTCGCCCCGCTCGACAACGTCAACGAGGATCCCGCCACCGGTAGCGCCTCGGCAGCTCTTTCCGCCCATCTCGTCGCGCTGCTGCCGGATCAGGATATCGATATCGAGATCACCATCGAACAGGGCGTGGAGATGGGCCGGCGCAGTCTCATTGGCGCCTCTGTCCGCAAGCAGGGCGGCATCGTTCGGCAGGTCAGTCTCTCCGGCAATTGCGTCAGCGCGATGCGTGGGCTGATCGATCTGTAGTGCTTTCCGCCTGGTGGCCGTCAGCGGCGATCACCGGGGGTTCAGCCTCGCACGCCGTAACGCGCCGAATGCTGTGTAATTTCTTGCTTGGATCGATGCCGATCTAAGGAGTTACACAGTAGGCAACAGCTTCAAGATATCACCGAACATGTCCCGCCATTCGGCATCGTCCATCTCGACGAAGCCGAAGCCGCGCAGCAGAAAGACGCCTTCCGTAGCCAGGAAGGCGAGCCGCGCACGGCGCCCCTCCTCCGTCGACAGGTCGATGCCATCGAGACGTGCACGGTACCAGGCACGGTTCTTCGCCATATGCTCTTCGCGCTGCAAGAGTGCCGCCATCATGCCGGATGTGCGCGCCCTGTCAGCTGTGTTCATCCGGGCGGTCACCGCCGCATGCGCGCGCATCGCCTTCACCGGATCGGCGTCATCGCCGCCCTCCGCGGCAACGGCGCTATCGAATTCGCTGAACCAGCGCTCCATCATCGCGTCGATCAGCCCGTCCTTGTTGCCGAAGCAATATTGCACGCCGCCCTTGGTAATGCCGGAAGCCTTGGCGACGGCATCGATCGTCAGACCGGCTGCACCAACCGCGTTCACGATCGCCTCCGCAGCATCCAGCACCTTGTCGCGATCGATCGTCCGTCGTCGTCCCATTCTTGATTTTCCCTTTCAATTCCATACGTATGTATTTATATAGCTGCCCTGATGTTAACAAGGCCTTGCCCTCAATTGATCCTGGGCGGCCATAGAGGTGTACCATGCATCCGCAAAATCGCTGGCTCATTCTGGCCATCGTATCGAGCGCACTCTTTTTGATCGTCGTCGATATGACGGTGCTCTATACCGCCCTGCCCCGCCTGACCCATGACCTCGGCGCCACCGCGTCGGAGAAGCTCTGGATCGTCAATGCCTATGCACTCGTCGTAGCCGGGCTGCTGCCTGGCCTCGGCACGCTGGGAGATCGGCTCGGGCACAAGAAACCCTTCATTGTCGGCCTCGCCGTTTTCGGCATCGCCTCGCTGATCGCCGCCTATGCCCCCAGCCCGACGATCCTGATCGGCGGCCGAGTGCTGCTTGCCGTCGGCGCTGCGCTGATGATGCCGGCGACGCTGTCGATCATCCGCCTCACCTTCACCGACGAGCGCGAGCGAGCGCTGGCGATCGGCGTCTGGGCCGCCATAGCCTCCGGTGGCGCTGCCATCGGTCCGGTTCTTGGTGGCTTCCTGCTGGAATATTTCTGGTGGGGCTCGGTCTTCCTGATCAACGTACCGATCGTCGCGATCGCTCTGCTGCTCGGTGTCGTCGTACTGCCGAACAACGCCGGCAATCCCAAGCATCCGTGGGACGCGCTCGGCTCGTTCCAGATCATGGTCGGCCTCATCGGCCTTGCCTATGCCGTCAAGGAAACGAGCAAGCGCGAACCGTCACTGGAAGCGGGCCTCGCCGCAGCCGTGATCGGCGCGATCGGCCTCGTCCTCTTCGTCCGGCGGCAACGGCGCAGCGTGCACCCGCTGATCGATTTCAGCCTGTTCCGCAACGGCGCGTTTTCCTCGGGTGTCGCGGCCGCCCTGGTGGCATCGGCCTCCATCGTCGGGATCGAACTGGTGCTGAGCCAGCAGTTGCAGCTGGTCGAGGGCTTTTCGCCGCTTCAGGCGGGCCTCTTCATCTTGCCTATCCCGCTTGCCGCCTTTGTTGCTGGTCCGCTCACCGGCGCCCTCCTGCCCCGTCTCGGAGCGGAAGTGGTGCTGCGCTCCGGCCTCATTCTCGCGGCCCTCGGCCTCGGGGGATACCTGTTGGTCCACGGGTCCGGCGCGCTTGCCCAGATTGCCAGCCTCGTCGTTCTCGGCCTCGGCATAGGCGCCGCGATGACCGCCGCCTCCAGCGCCATCATGTTCAATGCCCCGCCGGAGCGGGCCGGCATGGCGGCCTCCATCGAGGAAGTCTCGTTCGAGCTCGGCGGCGCAATCGGCATCGCCGTTCTCGGCAGCGTGATGTCGCTCGTCTACACCGCCTTCCTCGTGCTGCCGGAAGGTGCCTCCATTTCGGCGATAGCACGCGACAGCCTCGACGAAGCCCTGCTTCTCGCCGAGAAGCTGCCGGCGGATGTGGCCGGCGAACTGGTGACGCGCGCCAGGCTCGCCTTCGAGCAGGCCTTTACCGCGGTCGTGATCGTTGCGACGGCCATGCTCTTTGTCACCGGTGCGGCCATCTGGTGGCTGACGGGCGGCCGCAGCACAGCGCCGGCGGCATCCCGTCAGGCAGGGCACCACTAAGGGTGAACGCCGGGCGATCCCGCCCGGCGGTTCATCGCAACAGTCCCGCCTCGCATTTCGCGATCGCCTCGACCATCGCCTGAAAGCGCACGTGGTGACGCACGGGATCAAGATCGGAATCCTGCTTGAACCAGAGCAACTGATAGCAGGAACTATGCGGCAGCAGGGTTTCGAGGAGATCGAGCGCCGCGTCGATGTCGCCGAGAAGGGAATAGACGCAGGCGGTGTTGTAGCGGGCGACCACGTCATCAGGATCGATCGCGAGCGCCCGGGCCGCCCATTCGCGCGCCCGATCCGCCTCGCCCATGTGAGCGAGTGCGAGCGCGCCGCGATGCGCGGGGCCGGAGTTTTCCGGGTTGAGCTCCAGCGCCCGTTCCGCGCGCGCGATGCCGATCCTTGCCCATTGCGCCCGTTCGGCATCGCGGCCGAGCGATTTGTAGGCGCTCATCAGATGGATCGGCGACAGATAGTCGTCCGGCCGGATGTCGGCGGCCCGCTTGAAAAACTGGATCGCGGTTTCGAAGGCACCTTGCATGAACAGGAAACGCGCATAGTGGAAGTTCGCCTCATAGAGGCTGGGGTCCAATGTCAGCGCCTGCTCGAACTCGGCCACCGCCGCATCGTCCTGCCCGTCCTGGTGCAGGACCAGGCCACGGGAGGCATGCGCCTCCGCCAGGTTCGGATCGATATCCAGCGCCTTGTCGGTCATGAACAGAATGCTTTGCAGCGGAAACTCGTCCTCGTGCCAGTCGCGCAGCGCCGACTCGCAGTCGGCGATACCGGCATAGGCACGGGCGAAGCTGGGGTCGAGCTCCACGGCCTTCAGGAACATGCGACGGGCCAGCAGCAGATAGGACCGGGTCCAGGCATGCGAAAACTGGCGGCCGCGCAGGTAATAGGTATAGGCCTCGACGCTCGTGGTCGGGTCGCTTTCGATCGCCCGCCGTTCCGCCGGCAGCAGCTTGACCCGGAGCTGATCGACGATGGCGTGCGTGATCTCGTCCTGAATGGCGAAGATGTCCGTCAGGTCGCGATCGTAGCGGTCGGCCCAGAGGTGCGTACCGGTCAAGGCATCGATGAGCTGGCCGGTGATGCGCACCCGTGAACCCGCCTTGCGCACGCTGCCTTCGAGGATGTAGCGCACGCCCAGCTCCTGGGCCACCTGCTTCACCTTCACCGACCGCCCCTTGTAGGTGAACACCGTATTTCGGGCGACGACATGCAGCTTCGAGATCTTTGAAAGATCCGTGATGATGTCTTCGGTGATGCCGTCGGAGAAATACTCCTGTTCCGGGTCATGGCTCATATTGGTGAAGGGAAGCACGCCGACCGAAAGTCCGTAGCCGTCATCGAGCACGATGGGCCCGGCACCGCTGGGTGGCGCCGCAACCTTCGTCGGCGCCCCGAGTGCCACCGAATAGACATGCACACCGGCTGCAATGTTCTTCAGCGTGTGCTCGCCCTTGTCGATGAAGCCGATATCGAGGCGGCTGCCGACGTGGTCGCGCACCGTGGCGGAAACGGCAACACCGGATGGCTCCGCCAAGCCTTCGAGCCGGGCGGCGACGTTGACGCCGTCGCCGAAGATATCTCCGTCCTCGACGATAATATCGCCGAGATGCACGCCGATGCGCAGTTCGATGCGCTTCAGCGGTGGCACGCTTTCATTGCGGATGAGCATGCCGCGCTGGATATCGACAGCACAAGCGACCGCGTTCACGACGCTTGCAAACTCGACGAGAATGCCGTCGCCGGTCAGTTTGACGATACGTCCCTTGTGGCGGTTGATCTTGGGATCGACGAGTTCATTCTTGTGCCGTTTCATCGCGGCCAGCGTGCCGGTCTCGTCAGCCCCGATCAGACGGCTGTAGCCCACGACATCGGCGGCGAGAATGGCAGCGAGACGGCGTTCCAAGAAACCCTCGAATTCACTTCCCGAGTGAAAGAGGTAATCTAGCGCGTTATTCCCCATCTGTCCTGCGCCCTTTTGTAGTTGTAACGAATATACGTACAACCCAATAGCATCGGGCAATCGGCGCCGGAGTTTCCAAGGAAACGGGTACTTAGAGACAGGATGAGCTGGCTAGGGCCGGATCAGTACCGTCACCATCATCATCACGATGGCGAAAACAGCGATCTTCCAGAAATCGCGACGGCGGCGCAAACCCGGAATGCCGAGCGGCCACAGGAGCTGGATGCCCATTGCCAGGAGCAGGATAAGCGCGAGCGCCTTCTGCATGTTGCCCTCGTCTTCCGGGAGGCTGCCTCAGCCGGCAAAGCGTTCGCAACGCCGGCACTATTCGTCGCACGGAGCACCGCCTCCCCCAAGGACTAGCGATACGCTGCGCTTGGCAAAAAGGGCTAGTGTTTCCGTGAGCGATTTGCAATGACCGGCGGCCGCATGTTTCCTCCAATCGTCACCGATCGAAGGAATTATACGGCCACTCAAGGCACTGTAATCAAAGCGCTGTATAGAGAAACCGGCTGGCAATTCATGAGGCACCGCCCTAACTTGCTGACGGCAGAACGAAATTCGGATGGATGATGAGAAAGAACCTGCTTCCGGTCGCCGCCCTCCTGCTCGGCACGCTGTTTCTCTTTCTGGGCAATGGTCTCCAGGGTCTGCTTCTTCCCGTGCGCGGCACCGCTGAGGGATATCCGACCACCATCCTTGGCCTGATCGGCACGTCCTGGGCAGCCGGCTTCGTTCTCGGCTGCTTCTTCGCCCCGAATATCGTCAAGCGCATCGGCCATGTGCGCGCCTTCAGCGTCTTTGCCTCTCTCATCGCCATCGTCGCGTTGTTGACCGGCATCATGATCGATCCGACCTGGTGGCTGATCCTGCGTGCGCTGACCGGCTTCGCCACCGCCGGCACCTCGATGATCATTGAAAGCTGGCTGAACGAACGCGCCACCAACGAGAGCCGTGGCGTCATTTTCTCGCTCTACATCGCCATCACGCTCTTCGGCGTCGTCGGCGGCCAGATGATGATCCCGTTCGGTGATACCTCGACCAGCATCTTCTTCATGATCTGCGGCATTCTCTATTGCCTTGCCATGCTGCCGACGCTGCTGTCCAAAGCCGCCACGCCGCAGCCGCTGAAGCAGGTCCGCCTCGACCTGCGGGCGCTTTACCGCAATTCGCCGGTCTCCTTCCTCGGCATCCTGCTTGTCGGCATCGCCAATGGCGCCTTCGGCACGCTCGGCGCCGTTTTCGGTCGGCAGGCCGGTCTTTCCGACAGTACGGTCGCAGCGATGATGAGCGTGGCAATCTTTGCAGGCGCGGTGATGCAGCTTCCGGCAGGCCGCCTCTCCGACCGCATCGACCGGCGCTATGTGCTGGCCGCGCTTGCCGGCGTCGGCGCCTTCGCCGGCCTGCTGATCTTCCTGATCGAGCCGAGCCAGGTCTGGATCGTGCTGACGCTGATCGCGATCTACGGTGCTGCTGCCAATGCGCTCTATCCGATCGCCGTTTCCCATGCCAACGACTTTGCGACCGCCGAGGACTTCGTGAAGGTTTCCGGCGGCCTGTTGCTGCTCTATGGCATCGGCACGATCATCGGCCCGACGATCGGCGGTCCGGTCATGACGGCCGCCGGTCCCTACGGCCTGTTCATGATTACCGCCTGTGCCCACATTTTGATCACGGCCTATGCCATCATCCGCAGCCGGATGCGCGCGCCCGTGCCGGTCTCCGACCGCGATGCCTTCTCGCCGGTCAATGCCGGCGCGCCGACGACACCGGAAAGCCTGCAGCTTTCGCCGCGCGCTGCCCCGCTCGAGGAAGCGCGTAACGAACCGGACAACAACCAGAAATGGGAGGATCAGACGGATGAGCCTGTTTGACGACGACCGACCACAAAAGAAGCTGGTGCACGAAATCGGCAGTGATCTTTCGCTGCTTTCAGTCGATGAACTCACCCAGCGCATCGCGTTGTTAACCGAAGAGATCACCCGGCTCGAGGCCGAGCGGACGCGCAAATCCGCAAGCCGGTCCGCCGCCGAGAGCCTGTTTCGCTGAGGCCTTGCAGCAGGGGTTGCAGCGCAGCAAATCGGGGCGTGCTTAACGGCAAATTAAGCATTATCTGCGATTGTCAGGGCATCCGGAGCTTTCCGGTTTCAGACAATTTCTCCGACTGGCGAATGGGTCTGATTTTTCTCCCTGTTTTACCTTGAGAGCCGCTTTCCGCGGCTCTTTTTTTATTTTGGCATAGCTTTCGCTAAAGAACTGTGGAGATTAACCCTTTCTTAAGAATGCCCTTGCGCGAAATGCGCTATCGGATCATTCTTCGAGCATAGAGATGGCAAGGATTTGTTTCCTATAGTCATCCACTACCTGACTGTCGTGATGCGTTTGAACCAGGGAAAACAGGTCATGTCCGAGAGAGGATTGAATACGGTCAGTTTCGCAGGACACGCAGCGTCCTCGGCACAATTCAAGACGCTCTATTCGGAAGGCATGGGTCTGGTCGAGGAAACGGCCACCTATCTCGATGGTTCCGGACGCGCCGCCTCGAAGGTTCTGCCGCGCATGGCATCGGTACTCTATGCGGCCGAGTCCATGCGGCTCACCACCCGCCTGATGCAGATGGCCTCGTGGCTGTTGCTGCAGCGCGCCGTGAACAACGGCGAGATGAGCCGCGACCAAGTGATGTCGGAAAAGAGCAAGGTGCGCCTCGACAGCTTCAACGTCGACCGCGCTGCTCCGGGTTGGGCGGACCTTCCGGAATCCTTCCGTGACCTGATCGAACGCTCGCTGCGCCTGCAGAACCGCGTCGCCCTGCTTGACCGCGAAATCTACCGTCCGCACGAAGCCGCTGCGATCGTTCCGGACAACCAGAATGGCGTCAAGGCGCAGATCAAGCTTCTGCAGACGGCCTTTGGCACCAACTGATTGACCCTTCAGAATACCGAAACAGGACCCGGCCATCGCGCCGGGTTTTTTGTTGTCTGGCGCGTCGTCACGATCGCGAAAGTCGCAGCTTCGCCACCAGAAACAACACCAGCACGGAGCTAAGGAAGCCTAGAGCCAGCGGCAGCCCCTGATGCCCGATGCACTGCATGACCAGGCCCGTCGCAGGCGACGCCACCATGCCGCCGAGACCCCAAGCAACCGCGAAGGCCGCATTGCCGGCGATCAACGCTTGGCCAGCGAACCGTTCGCCGAGTTGGATCAACGCCATCGTGTAGATGCCGAATGAGACACCGCCCCAGAAGAAAACGAGCGGCCAGACGAGCCAGGAATTGAAGGCCCACGGCAGCAGCAGGCATCCGGCCAACGAGACGATCACACAAAACAACATCGCCCGCATCGAGCCTACCTGCTCGGCCATGCGTCCGAGAAAGACCTGAAGCAGCGCATTGCCGGCAATGAAGCAGGTGAGGAGTGAGGCGATCCGCTCCTCGGCACTTGCGAGCGTCGCGCCATAGGTGGCGAACAGCGAAAGCAGGGTCTGCTCGAAAGCGGCAGCGGTGAAAACCGCAAACAGGAGGAGCGGCGCCAGTGCCAGGAAGCCGCCGACGGACGTTGCCTCGCCGTCATGCGGCATTTCAGGCAGGCGCGGCACGATGGCGAGCAAGATCATGCCGCAGAGGACGAAGGCCACGATGCCGATCAGGAAGGGCGGCCAGCCATCGGCGCCGAAGAGACGGAGCGACAGCGGACCTAGGGCGAAGCCGCCCGAAACGATCGAAGAATAGAGACCCATGATGCGGCCCCGGCGCGACGGTGGAGTGATGGTGATCAGCCAGGTTTCGCTGATCACCGAAAGCGGATTGGCAAAGAAACCGAGCAAGAAACGCAGCGGCATCCAGACCCAGAGGTCCAGCGTCCAGGCGATGGCGATCAGGATGAGCGCGGCGCACATCGAGCACAGGATGGCAACACACGCCGCCCCCAGGCGCCGAACCAGCACCGGAATGAGAGGCGCGGAAACGATGAAACCCAGCGGCGTCATTGCCGCCGACAGGCCGATCAATCCCGGCGTCGTTCCCTGCCGCTCCAGGATGAAGCTGAGCAGCGGATAGGTCAGCCCCTGGGCAACCGCGAACACCGTGACGGTCGCGATCGTGCCGGCGATCGCCGCCCACAGGATCGGCTGCTCCTGCGACAAGGTTATGTCGCGCAATGGACGGCGCACCGTTGCGACAGACGGAGACTGTTGATCCGTAGTCATTCCGGCAGCCGCCCCATGCCGGCAAGAAACGTTTGGCGACCTCGATCTCGACCTGCCGCCTTGTGCGGGGCAACCGACGGCACCGCCCGGTGTCGGTCTACAGATATAGGAATGTGGTTCATGGCACCCTCCATAGTCGGCCCGAAAGACCGATGAATTCTGCAGGACACGAACCGGAGCGTAATTAAGCGCCTCCAAAAAGTTCTCAAAAACGTCCAAACGCACTATAGATTCGCCCATGCAGGTAGCGCGCTTCGCCTTTGGTCCCTTTGTGCTTGATCCGGGTGCGGGAACGCTTCTCCGAGGCGAGGATCCGGTTGCCATCGGCTACCGAGGATTGAGATTGCTTGCAGCGCTCGTCGGACGCCCCGGCGAGATCCTGGGCAAGGCCGAGTTGATGGATGCCGCGTGGCCGGGAACAGCTGTCGAGGAAGGCAATCTCACCGTCCAGATCGCGCAGCTGAGAAAGCTGCTTGGCCCCGCAGCCGATGGTGGCGAGTGGATCTCGACGGTCCCACGTGTCGGCTATCGCTTCACCGGAAACACGAGGAAGCTCGGTGCGGCAAAGCGACACCCGCTCTCCCTGCCGGACAAACCGTCGATCGCCGTTCTCCCCTTCGTCAATGTCAGCAAGGATCCCGAGCAGGAACCCTTCGCAGACGGGCTGACCGAGGATCTGATCACCGACCTTTCCAGGATCCCCGGCCTGTTCGTCATCGCGCGCAATTCGTCCTTTGCCTACAAGAGCAAGGCGGTGGACGTTCGGGCGATCGCGGATGATCTCGGCGTGCGGTACCTGCTGGAGGGCAGCGCCAGGCGTGCTGCCGGACACGTGCGCATCAATGCGCAACTGGTCGACGCGCAGAATGGCGAGCAACTCTGGGCGGAACGTTTCGATCGCAGCCTGGAAGACATTTTTGCCGTTCAGGACGAGGTCACGGCGAGGATCGTGGAAGCGCTGCTCGGACATCTGCGTCCACTGTCGCGACCCCGCAACCGGCCCAACAACTTAGAGGCCTATGATCTGTGCGTGCGCGCCCGCAGGCTTATGGACGATACGCCGCAGGCAGCCCAGGAAGCACACCTGATGCTGAGCCGTGCGGTTTCGCTCGACCCCGATTATGCCGAAGCCTACCGCTGGCTGGCGATGAACCACTGGATGGGACGGGTGCATGCCCGCGGACCAACACAAGACGCCCGCAGCGCTGCCGTGGCGCTGGCGCGAAAAGCCGTAGCGATCGACCCGGACGATGCCGGCAGCCGATGGATCCTGGCCTACCTGCTCGCCTACGAGCACAGCTTTGCGGAAGCGGATGCGGAATTCGCCAAGGCGATCGAGCTCGATCCGAACGAGGCGGACGCCTGGGCGGCATTGTCCGACATTGACGTTCTCGCCGGGCGGATCGAAGAGGGCCTCGCTCATATTCGCAAGGCGTTCCGGCTCAACCCTTTCCCAACAAGTTGGTACTATCTGGCGCTCGGTCAGGCGCAATATGCTGCCGGCGACTATGAAGCCGCGATCGAGACGCTGCGGGGCGACGAGACCTACCGCACGAGTTCACGCCGGTTTCTTGCGGCAAGCCTCGCCCAACTCGGCCGCCTCGAAGAGGCGCGCGCGGAGGTGGACCTGTTTCTCGTCACCAACCCGGATTTCACGATCCGCCACTGGGCCGCGACCGAACCGTTCCGCGACGACGCGGTGCTTGCGCATTTCGTCGATGGCTTTCGCAAGGCCGGTCTTCCCGAGTGACGGCAAGCGCTCCGACCTGTCGATCGGCCAACAAAAAACCCGGCGCGATGGCCGGGCTTTGAGAATGCCGAAGAGGCGTTCGATTAGAGGCCGAGGCCTTCGAAGCGCTTCTTGAACTTGGAGACGCGGCCGCCGCGGTCCATGAGCTGCTGGTTGCCGCCCGTCCAAGCCGGGTGCGACTTCGGGTCGATTTCCAGGTTCATGGTGGCGCCTTCAGAACCCCAGGTCGAGCGGGTTTCATATTCGGTGCCGTCAGTCATGACTACCTTGATGACGTGGTAATCGGGATGGATGTCTGCCTTCATAACGATCTTCCTAGAGTTCCAGGGTCCAATTGTCGCAAGGCATTGCGACTTCGAGACCGAACACGTAAATGAAGCCGCGGACCGCCTGAAGGCCACGGCTTCCCAATTCGATGCCGTGCCTATACATCAAGGTCTGCGGGATAACAAGTGCCGCGCGGAAGACTCATGGGCAAACCCTTTCCTCCGTGGTCGGCGAAAGGGGTCAAGTGTCAAAACGAGAAATCCAGGCGCCGGCGCGCAAATCCATCCGCCCTCTCGCCACGCTTCTGCCGTATCTCGCCCGTTACCGCCATCTGGTCATCGGCGCAGGCGTTTCGCTGATCCTCGCCGCGGTGACGACCCTGGCGCTGCCACTTGCGGTCAGGCGCATGGTCGACAACGGCTTCTCCAGTCCCGATAGCGGTTTCATCAACACCTACTTCTCGATGCTGATGATGCTCGCCATCGTGCTCGCCCTGGCGAGTGCGGCGCGTTACTACTTCGTCATTACGCTGGGCGAGCGCATCGTTGCCGACCTCCGGCGCAACGTATTCGACCGCGTCACCCGGCTTTCCGCCTCCTTCTTCGACGTCAATCAGTCCGGCGAGATCGTCTCGCGGCTGACGGCCGATACGACCCAGGTCAAGTCCGCAGTCGGGGCCACCGCCTCGGTGGCGCTGCGCAACCTGATCCTGTGTCTCGGCGCCATAGGCATGATGGTCTACACCAGTCCCAAGCTTTCGAGCCTGGTGCTCATCGCCATCCCGATCATCGTCTTCCCGCTCGTCGGCTTCGGCCGCTCCGTCCGTCGCCGCTCGCGTGAGGCACAGGATACGCTTGCCACCGCATCGGCTTTTGCCGGCGAAGCGATCGCGGCATCCCGCACCGTGCAGGCCTTCAATGGCGAAGCACTCGCCAACAACCACTTCGGCGCCGCCGTCGAGGATGCCTATGGCGCTGCGCGCGCCGCCATCAAGGCGCGCTCGGTGCTGACCGCCTTCGCCATTACCATGGTCTTCGGCAGCGTCGTCGCCGTGCTTTGGTTCGGGGCGCATGATGTGCTGTCGGGCAACCTTTCCGCCGGCACCCTCGGCCAGTTCCTGCTCTACTCGGTCTTTGCCGCCGGCAGCCTCGGCTCGCTCTCGGAAGTCTGGGGCGAACTTTCGCAGGCCGCCGGCGCCGCCGAGCGGCTCAACGAACTGCTGACCGAGGTCCCCGAGATCCAGGCGCCGTCAAACCCCGTTGCCATGCCTGTACCGGCTTCCGGCGCCATCTCCTTCGACGAAGTCTACTTCGCCTATCCGGCGCGACCCGATTACAAGAGCCTGAATGGCCTCAGCTTTGCGATCAAACCGGGCGAGACCGTCGCGATCGTCGGTCCTTCCGGCGCCGGCAAGAGCACGGTTTTCTCCATGTTGCTGCGCTTCTACGATCCTGCCAAGGGCGCGGTGACGGTCGATGGGCTCGATGTTCGAACCGTCGATCCGAAGGAGCTGCGCGACCGGCTGGCGATCGTGCCGCAGGATGTCACCATCTTCGCGTCGTCCGTCCACGACAACATCGCCTTCGGCATGCCCGGCGCGACCCGGGAGGCGGTGCGCGCCGCAGCCGCGGCTGCCCAGGCTGACGAGTTCATCAACCGCCTCGATAACGGCTACGACACGCGCGTCGGCGAACGCGGCATCACGCTGTCGGGCGGCCAGCGCCAGCGCATCGCCATTGCCCGCGCGATCCTGAAGAACGCGCCGATCCTGCTTCTCGATGAGGCCACTTCGGCGCTCGATGCCGAAAGCGAGACGCTGGTGCAGAAGGCCCTCGATGGCCTGCTGCGCGAGCGCACGACCGTGATCATCGCCCACCGGCTCGCGACCGTGCTGAAGGCCGATCGCATCCTGGTCATGGATCACGGCCGGATCGTCGAGGAAGGAACACACGTCTCCCTCATCCGCCAGGGCGGCCTCTACGCCAAGCTCGCGCGGCTGCAGTTCAACCATGGCGCCGAGGCGCTGTTCGTCACGACGCAGAGCTAAGCCGCCTGTGGCGGTTCGGACGCCGCCCATTTCGATTTTACACCAGACGGTTGTCCGCCGACGGCCGCGCCCTATAGTTATGGGGCCGGCCTGCGGCGCCGCGCGTGCGTTCGGACGCGCCAAGGTTGCTGCAACTCACTGAACGGCTGCATGATTTCGCCCCTGAACCGATCTCGATTTAGGGTGTCATGCAGCGCGGGCCGGTTTGCTGTTTGCTGAACGAGTGGGAGGAATTAGCATGGCATTTTCGGACCTGACCCGGCGCGCAACCCTGACGCTGGGCCTGATGGCGCTATCGGCGCTGCCCTTTGGCACCTCGGCCCTGGCGCAGGGCTTCCCGGACCGACCGATTACCATGGTCGTTCCCTTCGCCGCCGGCGGCTCGACCGACGTGGTCGCGCGCATCGTCGCACAGAAAATGTCGGAAGACCTCGGCGAACAGGTGATCGTCCAGAACGTCGCCGGCGCCGGTGGCAATCTCGGGGCGGCCAATGTCGCGCGCGCCGATCCGGATGGCTACACGATCCTGATGGGGACCGTCGCCACCCACGCGCTCAACCCGCTGATCCTCAAGACCAGGCCCTACGATCCGGAGAAGGACTTCGCGCCAATTTCGCTGCTGGTGATCGTGCCCAACGTGCTGGTCGTCAATCCCGAGCTTTCCGCCAAGAATGTCGAGGAACTGCTGGCGCTGCTCAAGACCAAGCCCGACGAATACAGCTACGCGTCCTCCGGCAACGGCACGCCGCTGCATCTCTCCGGCGAACTGTTCAAGAAGATGGCCGGCGTCAGCATGCAGCATATCCCCTACAAGGGCGCCGGCCCGGCGCTGAACGATGTCATCGGCAACCAGGTGCCGATCATGTTCGACAACCTCCCCTCCTCCTCCGGCCACATCAAGGCGGGAACGCTGCGCGCGCTTGCCGTAACCACGGCGGAACGGGCGCCCTCCTTCCCCGATGTGCCGACCGTCGCCGAAGCCGGCATCCCGGGCTATGAGACCTACACCTGGAACGCGCTCTTTGCCCCGGCGAACACCCCGCAGCCGGTGGTTGCTCGCCTCAACGAGGCGGCAAACAAGGCCATGAAGGATCCCGCCGTGATCGAACGCATGAAGGAGTTCAGCGCCAAGATCGTCGGGTCGACGCCCGAGGAGCTCGGCACCCACGTGAGTGCGGAACTCGAGAAGTGGACCCCGGTCGTTCGCGACGCGAATGTGCAGATGGATTGATCGACAGGCATTTGATTTGACTTAGCGAAATCGCCCCTCATGCATGCGGTGAGGGAAGGCTGCCGCCACCTTCTCCCCGGGGCGAAGGGGCCATTGGTGCGCACTCGTTCCAAAATCACCATCCCCCTCACCCAGATGAATGGGGAACTCAGCCGGAACACTCGTGCCCTCTCCCAGCAATGCGGGGAGAGGGTTAGGGTGGGGGTCTTTCGAACAGCGGCCAGTCATGCCCCCGCAGCACCTCGCCCCGCCATCCGGCCCGAGAAGATGCAGCCGCCGAGGAAGGTGCCTTCGAGCGCATTGTAGCCATGCATGCCGCCGCCGCCGAAACCGGCGACCTCGCCGGCGGCATAGAGGCCCGGGACCGGCTCGCCCGATTGTTCGAGCACCTGGCCCGAGAGGTTGGTCTGCAGGCCGCCGAGCGTCTTGCGCGTCAGGATATGCAGGCGAACGGCGATCAGCGGCCCGGCGTTCGCATCGAGCAACCGATGTGGCTTGGCGGTGCGCAGCAGCCGATCACCGCGATAGGCGCGAGCGCCGCGGATTGCGGTGACCTGCGCATCCTTGGAAAACGGGTTGGTGATCTCGCGGTCGCGCGCCTCGATCTGCTGGCGAAGATGGTCGAGCGACAGCCGATCCTCGCCCGTCAGCGCGTTCATCGCCGGCACAAGGTCTTCAAGCCGCTCCCGGACGATGAAATCCTCACCCTTGTCCATGAAGGCCTGGACCGGGCCTGGCGGGTTCTTGCCGAGCCGTTTCAGAAGCAGCGAAATGCTCTTGCCGGTCAGATCCGGGTTCTGTTCCGAACCGGAGAGCGCGAATTCCTTCTTGATGATCGCCCGCGTCAGGATGAACCAGCTGTAGTCGTGACCGCTGTCGCGGATCGCCTGCAATGTGCCGAGCGTATCGAAGCCGGGCATCGCCGGGGCGGAAAAGCGATTGCCATCCGCGTCGCACCAGAAGGACGATGGGCCGGGTAGGATGCGGATGCCATGTTCCGGCCAGATCGGATCAAAGTTTCTAACCCCCTCGGTATAGTGCCACATGCGATCCGAGTTGATGACCGAGCCGCGTGCGCGACTGGCGATCTCCAGCATGCGCCCGTCGACGTGATGCGGTACGCCCGAAACCATGGTTGCCGGCGGTTGACCGAGCCGCTTGCGCGGCCAGTTGCGGCGAACGAGATCATGGTTGCCGCCGATACCGCCCGAGGTGACGATGACAGCCGCTGCCGAAATCTCGAAATCGCCGTCGACGTCGCGGGAACTGCGCTCGCCGCGCCCGACCAGATCTTCCTTTAGCAGCGCACCGCGGGTACCCGTCACCTTTCCATCGGTGACGATGAGTTCATCGACCCTATGGCGGAACCGGAAGCGCACGAGGCCGCGGCTTTCCGCCTCTCGCGTCAAACGCACGAAGGGCTCGAGCACCGCTGGCCCCGTGCCCCAGGTGACGTGGAAGCGCGGCACCGAGTTGCCGTGACCATGGGCAAGCCCGCCACCGCGTTCGGCCCAGCCAACGACGGGGAACCAGCGCATGCCGAGGGAATGCAGCCAGCGACGCTTTTCGCCGGCGGCAAAGTCGAGATAGGCTTCCGCCCAAAGCCGCGGCCAATGGTCTTCGGGACGGTCGAACTGCGACGACCCCATCCAGTCCTGCAAGGCAAGCTCCCGCGTGTCGCGGATGCCCATGCGGCGCTGCTCGGGACTATCGACGAAGAACAGACCACCCAGCGACCAGAACGCCTGACCGCCAAGGTTCTGTTCGCCTTCCTGATCGAGAACGATGACCCTGCGGCCACGGGCAGCCGCCTCCGAGGCGGCGACGAGGCCGGCAAGGCCAGCGCCGACGACCAACACATCGCAATCCATGAAATGCCCTCCCCTGCATCCCAGACAGCGCCGCGCGTCTATTCAGACGACCGAGAACTGCCGCCGCCCACGAACGGCTGCAGAAACTGTTACGCGTACGTCAAGGTCAATTCAAGAGTCGGCGCCGACCGCTGCGTGTTTCGGAAGCGTCCTATTTTTCGGTCAGCTTGAGCTCGATGCGGCGGTTCTGGGCCCGGGCCTCCGGGGTTTCGCCGGGTGCAATCGGCTGGTATTCGCCAAAGCCGGCTGCGACCAGCCGATCAGCAGGAACCCCCTTCGAGATCAGGAACTTCACCACCGAGGTCGCACGCGCCGAAGAAAGCTCCCAGTTGTCGGCATAACGGCCGGTTCCGGAGAGTTGGACGTTGTCGGTATGGCCGTCGACGCGCAGCACCCAGTTGATCTCCGCCGGGATCTCCTTGGCAAGATCAAGCAATGCCGAAGCAAGCTTCCCCATCTCCGTCTGCCCGTCGGGATTGAGATCGCTGCCACCGGACGGGAACAGCACTTCCGACTGGAACACGAAGCGGTCGCCGACAATGCGGATGTTTTCGCGATCGGAGAGAATTTCCCTCAAGCGTCCGAAGAAATCGGAGCGGTAGCGGTTGAGTTCCTGTACCCGCTGGGCAAGCGCCACGTTCAGGCGACGGCCAAGGTCGGCGATCTTCGTCTGCGATGCCTGGTCCTTCGCTTCCGATGCCTGAAGCGCGACCTCGATTGCGGCGATCTGGTTGCGCAGCGCCGCGATCTGCTGGTTCAGAAGTTCGATCTGGCTCATCGCCCGGGCGCTGACATCACGCTCGTTCTCGAGCTCGGTGCCGAGCCGTCCGATCTTCTGGTTGGCCGCGTCGCTGCTGCCGGCGCCCTGGTCGAGCAGCGCCTGGAGCCGTGAACGTTCGCCTTCCGACTGGGAAAGCGATGCCTGGAGATTGGCGAGCGAATCCTCGAGATCCTGCTTGCCGCTTTTCTCGAGCGCCAGGAGTTGAGTAAGTTCGTTGATCTGGCTGTTCAGCCTGGTCAGCACCTCGTCCTTGCCGCTGATCTCACGGCTCAGCAGAAACTGCCCGAGAACGAAGACGGTGAGCAGGAACATGATCGAAAGCAGGAGCGTCGACAGCGCATCGACGAAGCCCGGCCAATAATCGATCGTGCGCTGCGAGCGGCCTTTACGGGCGAGCGCCATGGATTATTCTCCTCCGGTCTCGTCCAACTGTCCGACCTTGGCCGGCACAGACGACCTCTCGCTGGTGACGGCGATGCGATCGCCGCCGATGCGGGACGACAATTTGTCGAGCGTCCTGCGCATCGCCTTGGCCTCTTCCTGCTGCGCTTCGATCCAGTCCCGGAGCATCTGCTGCTCGCCACGCATGTTTTTCACCAGCCCCTGGATGCCTTCGGCAAGGCTTGCCATGGCGGCAGTCGTTCGCTGGCTCGAGCCGCCCTCCTGATTGAGGCGTACCAGCTGATCGGTGAGCTTCTTCAGCTCCTCCACCGGGGCGCCCGATGGCGCATCGAGCGACGACGTCAGCTCCGAACCGACATCAGTGACGGAGGAAAGCCAGTTTTCAAGCTCGGTGTAAAAACGGTTCTGCGCGCGGCCGGCCTGCAGGTCGAGGAAGCCGAGGATCAGCGAGCCGGAAAGACCAAAGAGCGACGTCGAGAACGCCGTACCCATGCCCGTGAGCGGCGCCGACAGGCCGCTTTTCAGGGCCGCCAGAATGTCCTCGGTGGTTCCCGAACCTGCATCCAGCGATTGGATGACCGTGTTGATCGAACCGATGGTGCCCAAGAGACCCCAGAAGGTGCCGAGCAGGCCGAGAAACACGAGAAGGCCGGTCAGGTAGCGCGAGATATCGCGGGATTCATCCAGGCGGGTCGCGATCGAATCCAGGATGGAGCGCAACGCCGTCGTCGAGATCGCCGTCTGGCGGGCACCGATCAGTGCCCGCATCGGCGCCAAAAGCACCGGGTCGCGGCCCACCTTGTCGGCGCTACCGGCGGCGCGGAAAGAGTTGAACCAACGCACTTCGGGACGCAAGCCCAGCACATGGTTGAAGACGAGCAGGATGCCGATCAAGAGCACCCCGAGGATCAAACCATTGAGGCCGGGGTTGGCCAGAAAGGCGTTGTGTGCCTGCCGAAAGAGGATTGCGCCCACGAAACCGACGATGATCAGGAAGACCACCATGATCCAGAAATAGTGCATGGGGCTCGAAAGCTTGTGCGGATTATAGCCTTCTTCCACGCCTTCCCGACCGTTCCACCCGGACAGATGCAGTTGCGTCATGGGTATAAGTATCTCCCGGTTTTTACTTGACGGAACGGCGCCGCGCCGGCCCGGAGCCTACTGCATAATTCCCGAAACCGAAATCGATTCAAGGATGAAATTCAGCCGTTTCTCAAAGTGAGGCAACGGCTGCGACCGCCTTAGATAGGCACAGGCATGTGGCGCTGTCGTGTTGCCTCATTCCGGATCAACCGGAAAAACAAGGCCTCCGACGCGGGTGAGCGCCGGAGGCCGAGCACAGGAATGGGATCGCTGCTTACTTCGTCGGGACCGGACGGTGCACGACGTCCTTGAGCGCCTTGGTGATGTATTCGTTGCCACAAACGATCGAGCCATCTTCGACCGGCTTGGCGCCACCGTTGATGTCGGTGGTCCAGCCGCCAGCCTCGCGGATCAGCAGCACGCCGGCAGCAATATCCCAGGCGGCGAGGTCGCGCTCCCAGTAACCGTCGTAGCGGCCGGCTGCGACATAGGCGAGATCGAGCGAGGCGGCGCCCATACGGCGGATGCCTGCGACTTCACCCATCACGTGGCGCAGTTCGATGAGGTACTTGCCGTGGTTGCCGCGGCCGAGATGCGGCGTGCCGGTCGCGATCACGGCATCGGAAAGGTGCTTGCGCGCTGCGACGCGCAGACGGCGGTCGTTGAGGAACGCGCCGCCACCACGCTCGGCGGTGTAGAGTTCATCCGTCGCCGGGTTGAAGACAACGGCGCCGACGATTTCGCCCTGACGCTCGAGCGCGATCGAAACGGCGAAATGCGGGATGCCGTGCAGGAAATTGGTGGTGCCGTCGAGCGGATCGACGATCCAGCGATGCGCGCCATCGGTGCCGATGATCTCTTCGCCTTCCTCACCGAGGAAGCCGTAGGTCGGGCGTGCCTTCAGAAGTTCTTCGCGGATGAGCTTTTCGGCCTTGCGGTCAGCCTGCGAAACATAGTCGCCCGGTCCCTTGAGCGAGACCTGCAGGTTCTGGACTTCGCCGAAATCGCGGGCCAACGACTTTCCGGCCTTGAAGGCGGCCTGAACCATGACATTGAGAAGAGCTGAACGGGCCATCTGGCGATCCCTTGAAAACGAAGGCCGATCGAGCGCACTCGATCGGACGTTGAACCTGCTTGACGGAACATGGGCCGCATTGCCGACCCCACTGCAATTCCTTCGATCGGATACGATCCAAGGACTGAGGGCAAGCTGCAGATTGAGCTCCGTCGTCAAAAAACCGAGTGAATTCTCACTCCGCTCGCCGTCGCCGCGAACAGTCGCGGCACCACGAGCAAAACCGCGGCCTCAGAACCACAAATGGCCCGCAAATTCAAGCGAAATAGCGTTTCGGCCAAAGGCTACGGTCGATTCCGCCGCAACCAGGGCCGTTCAGCTCCGGCGAAACTTGTTGGCGGCGCTGAGCGCCTGCTTCTGCTGTTCTTCGTTGAGGCCGAGATAGAAGTCTTCGAGCGCGTCGTCCTTGAGGCCGGCGCGGCGCGAAAGCACATACCATTTCGCCGCCTCGACCGGATTGGGCCTTGTGCCGATGGCATTGACATAGAGATGCGAAAGCCGGTTCTGCGCAACCACGTTGCCGCCCTCGGCGGCCCGCCGCATCCAGCCAAAGCCGTCTTCCAGGTTCCGGTCTCCGGCGATGCCCTCGATCATCCAGATCGCAATGTCGAGCTGCGCAGTGTCGAAGCCCGCCCGTGCCGCGCGGATCAGCCATTCGCGCGCCCGCGCCCGCTTGCTTTCCTCGATGCCATCGACATTGACCAGGATCTGCGACAGCGCATATTGCGCGTCCGCGATGCCCTGTTCGGCCGACTTTTCATAATAGGGCATCGCCAGCTTCAGCCCCTTGGGTCCGGGATTGTCGGCGACGAGCGTCTGGCCGTAGTTGAATTGCGCCGAGCCATTGCCGAGATCGGCCGACTTCTTCATCAGGTCTTCGGACTTCTTCCGGTCGCGCTTGACGTAACGGCCTTCCATCAGGATCAGCGCGTATTTGAACATCGCGGCGGGATCGCCTTTTTCCGCGGCCTGGCCGTACCAGAAGGCGGCCTGCTGGGGATTGCGCACGACGCCCAGGCCCTGCTGCAGGATCTCGGCGATCAGCGTCTGTGCCGCCGGGTCGCCGAGCTGCGCCCGCGGCAGCGCCAGGTCCATCGCGGTCAGGTAATAGCCACGCTGGAACGCGCCATAGGCGTCGTCCACCTTGCCGGTAAAGGGCTTTTCCGCTGGCAATGCCGGCAATTCGGCACCCATGCGATCGAAAACACCGACGCCGGAAGATGGGACAGTACCATCGGCAGGCTTCTTGCCGGGACCACCAGCCGACTTGTCATCTTTGTTGCCGGTCGGCGTCGCGCCCTCCGGCATCGCCGCCCCGTTGAAGGGCGTAATGCGACCACGCTTTTCGACGCCGGCGTCCTCGCCACCACCCTTCTGCTCCTGCGCATGCGCCGGCAGCGCCAGGGCGACCGCCATGGCAACAAGGGAAAGACCTCGACTCAATCGGGAAGGCAGACGGCTCAACATCGAAACGTCTTAATCTTCAAACCGTGGCGCTTTTTCGTCAAGAAGTGCGTTGACCGCAGCAACGACCGAAGGCGCCTGTCCCGGTTCGCCGAAGACGGCAAGACGAAGCGCCACGAACTCGGCGCCGGTCTCCGCTACCGCCAGTGCCGATTCCGGGTCCGTGCCTCCCATGACGATGCAGGGGATCTCGATCATCGAGGCCCACCACTCCGCCAGCGCCAGGTTCTTCGAATGCGCCTCCGGCTTGATGTCGCCGTCGGTCTTGCCGAAGAACACGTAGTCGGGGCGCACTTCGCCGATCTCAAGCGCATGGTGACGATCAGCCGCGTTGCCCCCGCCGACGATCAGCTTCGGCGTGTGTTTCTCGACCGCATCGCCAAGCGCTTCCGCATTGCCGGCAATGTGCAGGCCGTCGGCCTTGGCGCGACCAGCGACGCGAGAGTCACCCTCGATGAGCGCGGCGGCACCAGCCTCCTGGATGACCGGAACCAGGCGCTCGGCATGTTTCTGGAACTCGGAATCGTCCAGCCCGTATTGCGGAACGATCACCGAGGCGACGTCACCGCCCTTCAGCGCATCGGCAAGCACATTCGCGCGTTCGGCCGCATCGGGCATATCGGGCGCAATCAGCACCAGGCGGCAACGTTCTGTTGTCATATCAAGACATCCATTTCCGGCTGCATCCGCCAGGGTGGCGAAACCAGCGCTCGATTTCATTTGGGAAAACCGATAGACGGAGACTGCAAAAGGATCAACCGCCACCCATGCTTCCTGATCTCGACTTCTATCTTATCGCCATTCCGGCAGTTCTGCTCGTTGGCCTCAGCAAGGGCGGCATGGGGGAAGCGCTGTCGCTGATGGGCGTCCCGATCCTGTCGATGGCGGTGTCCCCCGTCCAGGCGGCCGCCCTTCTTCTCCCGATCCTGATCGCCATGGATCTCGTCTCGCTCTGGATGTGGCGCAAGCATGGCGATCGCACCACGCTCTTCATGCTGCTGCCCGGCGCCATCGCCGGCATCGTCATCGGCTGGGCGACCTCCGCCTATGTTTCGCGTGACCTCCTTCGCCTGATCATCGGCCTGATCACGGTGCTCTTCGTGCTCAGATACGTCTACAATGTCTGGCGCACGCGCCTTGGCATCACGATTGCGCCGAAGGAACAGCGCGCCGGCCCGGCGGCACTCTGGGGTTCGTTTGCCGGCTATGGCAGCTTCGTCGCCCATGCCGGCGGTCCGCCCTTCCAGATTTACGCGCTGCCGCTGCAGCTCGACCCCCGCGAATATACCGGCACGATCGTCCGCTTCTTCGCAATCCTGAATGCGGTGAAGCTCATCCCCTATTTCGCCCTGGGGCAACTGGATCTCAGCAACCTGAAAATCTCGGCGACGCTCTTCCCGCTCGCCATCGTCGCGACCATGTGCGGTGCCTGGATCGTTCGCCGCATGAAGCCGCAGATCTTCTACCCCTTCATGTATACCATGGCCTTCCTTGCGGGATCGAAACTGCTCTGGGACGGTATCAACAGCCTCGCTGCCGGCGGCTGAGGCGGGGCCCAAAGTATTACGGAAATATTGCAAAGCAAAATTAGCATTTCGCATTGCACAAATTTCTTGCTGCTTTGCAAAATTTCGCCTAACGTCCGCCCATGACGATCGCGGACCCTTTCGATGCCATTGCGGACCCGAACCGGCGCCACCTGCTGGAGGAACTGCGGCGCGCGCCAAGGACGGTGAACGAACTGGCGGAGGGTCTGCCGATCAGCCGCCCGGCCGTATCGCAGCACCTGAAGGCCTTGCTGGATTGCAATCTGGTCTCGGTTTCGGCAAGCGGCACCCGGCGCATCTACGCGATCAACAGGCCCGGTTTCGACCGCCTCAATCTCTGGCTCGACCAGTTCTGGTCCTGAGCCCGGCAGCCGCCAACGCGCAGCGCCAAAAAACAGACCGGGCGCCAAGCCCGGTCCAGCATTCCGTATCTTCCGTCGTGGGGGATTGGTTCTAAACCTTGTCGCGCCTACTCAGAGGGGAGATGGCGCTTCCCGATAGTCCTAGGAAATACCGTTGATAATCAGTGAGTTGAGGAGCGAAGCCTTTCGATTTCGTCCTTGATGCGCAGCTTCCTTCGCTTGATGTCAGAGATCAGTTCGTCTTCCACCGACGGCTGATTCAGTGCCGCATGGAGCTCCTGCTCCAGGACGCCATGTTTTTTCTCAAGCGTTGCAAGATGAGCCTCAACAGTCATTTGGCAGTCCCTTCCTTTTGCTTGCATCCGGCATGCAAATGCCGGATGTTCCATGGTTGTAACCTTACTACTCTGCCACGCCATTTTTCATTTGTCGAAGGCGAAATGATGACGACGGATAACTTCCCGTTACCGCCCAAGATGTGATAGAGCGGCGCATGAAATTCCGGTTCGAGGAGGACTTCGCAACCGGGCTGATGGGGATCGCTTTGCATGCCGGACCAGGACCAGGCCGAACTCAGACTGACCGCCGCACGGCTGAGGCAGGAACATGAAGACTACGACGCTGCCATTAATGCCATGATCGAGACCGGCTGCGACGCGCTGAGGATCCAGCGCATGAAGAAGAAGAAGCTGGCGATCAAGGACAAGATCAGCAAGATCGAAGACCAGATCATCCCCGACATCATCGCCTGAACCGGAACAGGATAGACGTGATCGACACCACAACCCCACCCGTCGCCATCATCATGGGAAGCCAGTCGGACTGGGAGACGATGAAGAACGCCGCCGATACGCTCGACGCGCTCGACATTGCCTATGAGGCTCGCATCGTTTCCGCCCATCGCACCCCCGATCGGCTGGTCAGCTTCGCCAAGGGCGCCCGCGACGAGGGCTTCAAGGTGATCATTGCCGGCGCCGGCGGCGCAGCCCATCTGCCGGGCATGTGCGCCTCGATGACGCCGCTGCCGGTCTTCGGCGTGCCGGTGCAGTCGAAGGCGCTTTCCGGGCAGGACAGCCTGCTCTCGATTGTCCAGATGCCGGCCGGCATCCCCGTCGGCACGCTCGCGATCGGCCGCGCCGGCGCCGTGAATGCCGCGCTGCTTGCCGCAGCCGTGCTCGCGCTCAGCGACGACGATCTCGCCGACAGGCTTGACGACTGGCGTGAGCAGCAGACGATTTCGGTCGCCGAATACCCGGTGGACGACGCATGACCACCATCGGCATTATCGGCGGCGGTCAGCTCGGCCGCATGCTGGCAATGGCAGCTGCCCGATTGAACTTCCGCACCGTCATCCTCGAGCCGCAGGTTGACTGTCCGGCGGCACAGGTGGCGAACGAGCAGATCATTGCTGCCTATGACGACGAAGCCGCGCTTAGCCAGCTCGCCGCTGTCAGCGACATCATCACCTATGAGTTCGAGAATGTGCCGGTCGCGGCTGCCGAACGGCTCGCCGCGAAACGCCCCGTCTTCCCGCCGCCCAAAGCGCTGGAAGTGGCCCAGGACCGCCTCGTCGAGAAACGCTTCATCAATGACTGCGGCATTGCGACTGCGCGCTTTCACGCTGTCGACAGCCAGGCAGACCTTGAGGCTGCCCTTGCCGATTTCGGCGGGACCGGCGTGCTCAAGACCTGCCGCCTCGGCTACGACGGCAAGGGACAGCGCGTCTTCCGTTCCTCCGATGACAGTCCGGCCGGCGCCTTTGCAGCGCTCGGCGGCGTCCCCCTGATCCTTGAGAGCTTCGTGCCCTTCGAGCGCGAAATCTCGATCATCGCCGCCCGCGCGACAGATGGCACGGTCGCCTGCTTCGATCCGGCCGAGAACGTGCACCGCAACGGCATCCTTCACACCTCGACGGTGCCGGCAGCAGTCGGCGACGCTACGGCGGACGCTGCCCGCAAGGCCGCTAAGGCGATCCTCGATGCACTTGGCTATGTCGGCGTCATCGGCGTCGAGTTCTTCGTACTCTCGGACGGCAGCCTGATCGCCAACGAGATGGCGCCGCGCGTGCACAATTCCGGACATTGGACCGAGGCGGCCTGCGTCGTCTCGCAGTTCGAGCAGCATATCCGTGCCGTCTCGGGTCTGCCGCTCGGCAATCCGCGCCGCCACTCCGACTGCGTCATGCAGAACCTGATCGGCGACGACCTCAACGAGGTTCCCGCATGGCTTGCCAAGGACGATGTCCTGGTGCACCTCTACGGCAAGACCGAGGCCCGCGCCGGCCGCAAGATGGGCCACGTCACACAGCTCCTGCACGGCTGAAAGCCACAGAAATGCAGGGCGAGACGCCAAAATGCGGCGTCTTGCGGTTGACACGTTAGGGGTGACACGGTATTTGCCATCCCACCTTAAAGGAGCGCGCTCACCGGCGCGCTTTTGATTGTTAGAGATACCGGGCGAATTTTCGTTCCCCGAAACCTGCGGATCAGGAAAATGAAGATCAAGAATTCGCTCAAGTCGCTGAAGACCCGTCACCGCGAAAACCGTCTGGTTCGTCGCAAGGGCCGCATCTACATCATCAACAAGTCCAACCCGCGCTTCAAGGCTCGTCAGGGCTGATCTCTGCGGGGATGCGGACTTCGCTTCGGCGATGTCCCAGATTTGATTATGAAGTTGTTCCATGGCGAGCTAACATGCTCGCCATGCGAGTTTTTGTACCCTTGATTCTGGCGTGTTCCGCCCTGCTCGCCACCTCCCTCGGAGCTGGCAGTTTCTCTTTCGCGGCGGAAACACCGGCCCAGACCGAATCCGCCAGCCTGACCACACCCAAGCAACGACTGGATGCCCTGTTCGCAGACCTCAAGAAGGAACGCGACGCAGACAAGGCGCGTGAGCTCGCCAACCAGATCCGTGTGGAATGGCAGGATTCCGGCAGCGCCACCGTCAATCTGCTGATGCAATGGGCCGACAAGGCCATCACCGACAACAAGCAGGCGGCGGCACTCGACATCCTCGATCAGGTGATCACGCTTGCGCCCAACTATGTCGAAGGCTGGAACCGCCGCGCGACACTGCACTACGCTATGGGCAACTACCGGAAATCCATGTCGGACATCAACCGGGTCCTGGCGATCGAACCGCGCCATTTCGGCGCGCTGGCGGGCATGGCCGCGATCCTCGACGCCTCCGGCAAGGACGAGCTTGCCATGCGGGCCTGGGAACAGTTCCTGGACATCTATCCCGCCGACCGCAAGGCGCAGGAGCGCCTGGGCGAACTCGCCGAAAAGCTCGCCGGCAGCAAGACCTGACCGCACGCGACATCGTCGATCGCAGCCCCCCTTCAACGTCCCTCCCCGCCCATGAAAACGCACTGCGCGAGATAGCGACGGCCGCGCGCCGTTCATGGAGCCAATCTGGCTGGAATGGCATCGGGCCTTGGGCCGCGATCTGCCGGCACTTGCCTCGCAATGGACCTGCGGCCGCTCAAGCCCGTTTCTCGCGCGGGCCTTGAGTACCGAAGGCTTTGATCCCCGTTGGGCCTCGGGCACGCCGCGCGCAGGCCCCAGCAAACGGAAATCGGTCCATTCGGCTTCTTCCACGAGGGCAGCTGGAAAAGCCACGCCTGGTTCGAATGCGACGACTTCATCGTCGAGATCACCGCCGATCAATTCGGCGCACCTTCGGTCCTCGTTGTCGATCGGACCGACACCCGTTACAACAGGGGCGAACGGGATACCGCGCTGCCCGAGTTCGGGCTTGCCCGCAGGCGCGCCGTGGACGACATCTGGCCACGATGGCAGCTGATGCGCTCACCGCCCGCTGTAACAGCGCATTTTCGCGCGCGCCAACGAGCCGCCGACGCCGGAAGACAGATAGAGACAATGTTTCCAGTCACCCTCCTTTTCATAGGACTGACACTTGTCGGCATCACCTACAGCCTGTGGCACGCACGGGTCTTCGCGCGGCGGTTTCCCAATGTCGGAGAACTCATCGACATCGGCGGTTACCGCTTGAACAGCGTGCACCTGCCGGCGAGCGGCAAGGCCGACCTGCCGCCTGTGGTTTTCATCCATGGCGCCAGCGGCAATCTGCTTGATCAGCTGCACGCCTTCGCGCCCGCCCTTGATAACCGCGCCGAGATGCTTTTCGTCGATCGTCCCGGCCACGGCTATTCCGAGCGCGGCGGAGCGGAGAACGATCTTCCGGACGGCCAGGCAGCGGCAATCGCAAGGCTGATGGACAAGCGCGGCATCGGTCGCGCCGTCATCGTCGGCCATTCCTTCGGTGGCGCGATCGCCGCGAGCTTCGCCCTGCATCATCCGGAAAGGACCGCCGGCCTCATCTTGCTGGCACCCGCGACACACCCGTGGCCAGGCGGCATCGACTGGTACTACCGTTTCACCGCGCTGCCCGTGATCGGCTGGCTCTTCGCCCATACGCTGGTGACGCCCTTGGGACAACGGCGGATCGAGGGCGGTACCCGCTCGATCTTTTCACCCAATCCGCGACCCGGCGATTACATCGACAAGACCGGCCCGCATCTGGTGCTGCGTCCCGCGACCTTCCGCAACAACGCGCGCGATATTGCCAATCTGCATGCCTACTTGACCGCGACTGCACCGCGCTACCGCGAGATCACTGCCCAGACAGTTATCATTACCGGCGACAGTGACGGCATCGTCCTTGCCGATATCCATTCCCGCGGGCTTGCGCGTGATATCCCCGGCGCGGAACTCCTGTGGATCGGCAATCTCGGCCACAAGCCCGACTATGTGGTCACGGACGTGGTCGTCGCCGCACTCGAAAAGATGGCGGGCCAGCCGACTGATCTCGAGCAAATAAAAAGGCGGGCCGAAGCCCGCCTGATCCCGTCTTCCGAAGCCATCAGTCAGAACTGACCCGCCTCGCACTTTCCCAATGCTGCGTCAGACGCCGCTCATGCCGTCGGAGCCGATATAGGCGATGCGCAGCATGTTGGTGGCGCCGGGCGTACCCAGGGGCACGCCGGCAGAGATGATGACGCGTTCGCCGGGCTTGCCGAAGCCTTCGGCCGCCACAATGCGGCAGGCGCGGTTGACCATGTCGTCGAGGTCCGTCGCGTCCTCGGTGACGACGCAATGCAGCCCCCAGACGACCGAAAGGCGGCGTGCAGTCTGGACGATCGGCGAGAGCGCAATGATCGGAACCTGGGGCCGCTCGCGAGCGGCGCGCAGACCGGTAGTGCCGGACGAGGTGTAGCAGACGATCGCGGCAAGACGGAGCGTTTCGGCGATCTGGTGGGCAGCAAGCGAAATCGCGTCGGCACCGGTTGCCTCCGGCGGCGTGCGCTGCGCGTAGATGATGCTGGAATAGTGCGGGTCGCGCTCGACGTTGCTAGCGATCGACGCCATGGTCGACACGGCTTCCACCGGATACTCGCCCGAAGCCGATTCTGCCGACAGCATGACGGCGTCTGCGCCTTCGAACACGGCCGTCGCGACGTCGGAAACTTCGGCACGCGTCGGAACCGGCGCGGAGATCATCGATTCCAGCATCTGGGTAGCCACGACCACCGGCTTGCCGGCGCGGCGACATGCGCGCGTCAGCTGCTTCTGCAGGCCCGGTACGGATTCCAGCGGCATTTCGACACCGAGGTCGCCACGCGCCACCATCAAGGCGTCCGAAAGCTCGATGATCTCGTCGATCCGGTCGAGCGCCTGCGGCTTCTCGATCTTCGACATCAGGCCGACACGGCCGCGGGCGATCTTGCGAACCTCGGCCAGGTCCTCCGGACGCTGCACGAAGGAGAGCGCCACCCAGTCGAACTCTCCGGTCGCCAGAACTGCGTCGAGGTCGGCGCGGTCCTTGTCGGTCAGTACGCCAACGGCGAGCAGCGTGTCGGGCAAGCTGACGCCCTTGCGGTCGGAAATCTTGGTGCCGGCGACCACCGTCGTGACGATGCTCTTGCCGTCGGTCTTTTCAGCCTTGAGATGCAGCTTGCCGTCGTCGATCAACAGGCGATGACCGGGCTTGACCGCTTCGAGGATCTCAGGATGCGGCAGGAAAACGCGGGTGCTGTCGCCAGGCTCGTCCCTGTTGTCGAGGGTAAAGGTCTGGCCGACCTTGAGGTCTACCTTGCCTTCGGCAAACTTGCCGACGCGCAGCTTCGGCCCCTGCAGATCGCCGAGAATGCCGATCGGTCGGCCGCAACGCGCCTCGACCGCGCGGATGCGCTGGACCAGCGTGCGCATCACGTCGTGGCTCGCGTGGCTCATGTTGATGCGGAACAGATCAGCCCCGGCCTCGTGCAGCTTCTGGATCATCTGCTCATCGGAAGACGCCGGTCCGAGCGTGGCGAGGATTTTGACTTTTCTGTTCCGCTTCATCAATTCTGGCTTTCCTGCGTGCCGGGCGTTTCGGAGAGCTGAACCATCCAGCTCCCTTGCCGCCCCGTGTCGTATTCTTTGAATCCCATGCGCTGGAAGCCGCGGGCGAAGCAGTCCTGAACGCCCGTGATCTTGAACTCGTTCTCGGCGACGCACATGTTGACGTCACCGGTCCAGCGGCCACCACGGGCCGCGTCTTCCGCGTAGAGATAATAGTATCGTGACTGAAGCTCGCCCTCGATCAAGGTCGCGCAGGTGGTGGCCGGAACCTGCCACCAGCCCTCCGTTACCCAGCCTTCCTTGGCTCGGTAGCCGATCGCCACGCCGACAAGATTTTGCGTGCCGTTGCAGACGCGAAAATCGGCGCGCGCTTCGTCGGCAAAGAGAAATGAGCTTGAGGTTGCCAGGAAAAACAGGAGGATGCCTCCCAGTGTCGTCAGCCCCGGCTTCGCTTTGGAAAAAGGATTTCTGGACACGGTTTCCGATGGAACTCCGTTTTGATTTGCGTGGCACTTTCTTGCGACGGCCAGCCCCGAAAGTCAACGTAACTCTAATCGATTACAATCGCCAAATTGCTTTCAAATTGCGCTAAACAGTTGCGCGTTTCTTGCGATTGACGCGCGCGCATGCGATCAGCGAAGTCGAGGCTAGACAAGAGACTGGACCGGAATGCAACACTATTCTCCCTATGAGATTATCGAAGCCAAGCCTGCAACCGGGATCGTTTTGCTTGCCGACCACGCGATGAACCGGCTGCCGGCGGAATACGGCAGTCTCGGCCTGCCCGCTTCGGCATTCGAGCGGCATATCGCCTATGACATCGGCGTCGAGGCGCTGGTGCGGCAGCTTTCGCGAATGCTCGATGCACCGGCCGTGCTTGGTTGCTTCTCCCGGCTGTTGATCGATCCCAATCGCGGCGAGGACGATCCGACGCTGATCATGAAGATCTCCGACGGTGCGATCATCCCGGGCAACCACCCGATCAGCCAGGAGGAATGGGAGGACCGGCTGAACCGCTTCCACCGTCCCTATCATCGCGCCGTTTCCGAGACGATCAGCCGAAGCGCCGAAGCGCACGGCGCAGCACCGCTGATCATTTCGATCCACTCCTACACACCGGCCTGGAAGGGTGTCGCCCGTCCGTGGCACACCGCCGTCCTTTGGGACAACGATCCGCGCGCCGTCCTGCCGCTGATCGACAAGCTCGAGGCATCGGGCGACATCGTCGTCGGCAACAACGAACCCTATGACGGTGCACTGCGCGGGGATACCATGTTCCGGCATTGCATGGTGCCGGGCATTCCCCACGCCCTGATCGAGGTGCGCCAGGACCTGATTGCCAACGCGGCGGGAGTTGCCGCCTGGGCCGAGCGGCTGGCGCCAATCCTTGCGGGTCTCAACGCCATGCCCGAGTTGCATCGCTACGAGCGCCACGCCTCCCGCACCGGCGGCTATTGAGATATTTCCGCCGTTGGCGCGTAGCATCTGAAGAGGATCGACGTCCATGACCGAACTGACCCGGGACCAGCAGACCGCCTTCGAAGCGGCCGCCTTTCGCCGTCTCGTCGCCCATCTGCGCGAACGCTCCGATGTCCAGAACATCGACCTGATGAACCTTGCCGGCTTCTGTCGCAATTGCCTTTCCAACTGGTACCGCGAAGCGGCCGAACAGGCTGGCGTTCCTCTCGCCAAGGAGGAATCGCGCGAGATCATCTACGGCATGCCCTACGAGGAATGGCGCGAGCGCAACCAAAGGGAAGCAACCACCGAGCAGAAGGCCGCTTTCGAGGTCAACCGACCGAAGGAATAAGATCATTTCGCCGGCGCTTGCCACGGAAATGACCGCGTTGTTGCGCAATCACCCTTGACCTTGGCGGCCGTTCGCGGCACGTCACGGCACCCAAGAAATTCAATTCCCCGTATCAAGGAGAAGACCATGTCGGATGCTCACGGCGTCGCACGCGATCAGCTTCGTGCTTTCATCGAGCGGATCGAACGCCTGGAAGAAGAAAAGAAGACCATCGCGGACGACATCAAGGACGTCTACGGCGAAGCCAAGTCCACGGGCTTCGACGCCAAGATCCTTCGCAAGGTCATTTCGATCCGCAAGCAGGACCACGACGAGCGCATGGAACAGGAAGCGATCCTCGACACCTACCTCCAGGCGCTCGGCATGGTGCCGGCGGCCGACGAAGAATAAGCCGCTACTTGCAGGCCGCCGACAGGCGGCCTTCGTCCGGGTGCAATCCGGAACGCACTGCGCCTCGATCCTGTCCAGACGCGGCAGCACTCGAAAGCACGATGCAGAATCAAAAAGCCCGCCGGACCGGCGGGCTTTTTCGGGTCTGCTTGGAGGCCGAAGCTCAGTTCGTGCTGAACTTCTTCACTTCCATGAAGTTGACTGCAGTGCCGCTGAACCGGGCCGTGTCCACCGTGCCGGCGCTGCTGGAGAAGCCAGCGGCGTAGACCGTGGTCGGTGCGGCGCGGAGCGACTTGCTGACGAAGCGCGGCGCCTTGACCGGCTTGGAAAGCGTGGCCACACGCCCCGTCGTCAGCGCCCATTCGGAAATGATCTTCTGGGTCAGCTTCGGTTCGGTGCGGACCGACGAACGGGTCGCGGCGTCGGCGTCGTTCTTCTTCGGGCGGCCGCCCTTTGCCGGCGCTTCGGCCTGTGTGTCGAAGGCATTGTCGAAGACTGCCGCACGGGCATTCGTGTTCGATTGCGGCGCATAGGCCGCCATTTCGATCGGCTGCTGCGATACCGGCTCGCGCTGGGCGGGCGTCGGAGCCGCAAGCGCGACACGGGTCGACGCTTCGGCGGCAACGTCACGCGGCGGCTCTGCGGACGCGACAACCGGACGTTCCGCGAAGGACGGAACCACGACCTGTGCATCGGCAACTGCGGCAAGGGCCACGTCACCTGCGGGCCGTACTGCCGGAACCGGCACGAAACCAAGCGCCTGCACATCCGCGGAAGCATCTGCCGAAGCGACAAGCGTGTTCATGTCGCGACGATCAAGCATCTGCGGCACCGGCACCTTCATCGAGCCGAGATCGGCGAATTCGCTCGGCATTTCCGAGGTCTGCGGCAGGGCAGCGGCAAGCGCATCCTGGGCCGCGTTCTTCTGCGGCGCCACCAGCGCAACGGCTACGCCGCCATCGGCAGGCGCATCCTTGAAGGCAGGACGGACAGCCGGGACTGGCGCATTGATGTTCTGTTCGGCAGCAACCGCCGGTTCGGCGGCAACAGAGCCGGCGACACCGGGCAGCGCCTGTTGCGCAGCCGGAGCGGAAGCCGTCTGGACCGTAGCCGGCGCAGCGCCGCCTTCGTCGTCGGCGCCCGGACCAGCCGCAATCGCCGAGGGTTCTTCATCCTCGTCGCCACCGCCGCCAAAGAGCATGGCGAACAGGTTGCCGCGACGCTTGCCGCTTGCCGTGTCGCCCGAACCTGTCGCGCCGCCGCCGGCGACTTCGATCGCCGAGGCACCAACGCGACGCTTGTAGTCAGCGACCGCCTGCTCATAGCCGGGCAACGGTTTGCCGTCGGAAGGCAGGTGCATAGTCTTGCCGTCAGGGAAGAGGCGCGCAAGTTCGGCGCGCGACATGCGCGGCCAGGCGCGGACACCGCCGACGTCCATGTGAACGAAAGGCGAGCCGGAAGTCGGATAGAAGCCGACGCCGCCCACCTGGAATTTCATGCCGATCTCACGCACGGTCTTCAGCTTCACATCGGGAAGGTAGAAGTCCATCGCCTTGCCGAGCATGTGCTGGCTCTTCTTGGCAACGCCCTTCGAACGCGAGCGCAGCATGCCGTTGGTTGCAGGCGAACGATAGGCCGAGACGACGTGGATGTAATCGCGCGAACCGCTCTTCTGGTAGACTTCCCAGACGAGATCGAGCAGGCGCGGATCCATCTTGGTCGGTTCGTTGCGACGCCAGTCGCGCAGGAAGCGGTTGATCTCCTGCAGGCCCTTGGGGTCGTAGCGGCCGTTGCGCTTGAAGGTGATCTGCGCTTTTTCCTGGGTATGAATGAAATAGAGCTTCAGTGTCCGGGTCTGGCCAGCGGCCTCTACGGGAGGTGCAAAGCCCGGCGTCACGAGGGTAGCCGCAATCGCAACGGATGTAAGAACCTGCGGAACCTTACGGGTAAACGCCGCGCAGACTCTCGCTAAGGAGCCGAGCGGCTTCTTAAAACCGAACAAATTTGGCATTCAATCCCCGTCCGACGGACAACCGTACTTCGCTGTCTCAGATGACTGTCAAATAAGGTGACAGCATGGCAAATATGCCACAGTCGTCACCGCCCCTTATAATATAGTGAACACTTCACTAACAAGGTCTAAACGGCGGTGACGGAATAGCAGGGCTAATGAATCGTGAATGCGTCGATTTTATGCCGCCTCCCTCAACGGGTTCTCGGGATCGATGCCATAATCCTTCAGCTTGCGGTAGAGCGTAGACCGGCCAATGCCGAGCTTGCGAGCCACCTGACTCATCTGTCCGCGGTAGAACTTCAGCGCAAAACGAATCAGTTCCTCTTCCACTTCGGCAAGCTTGCGCACGTCCCCGCCCTCGTCGACGCTGGCAATCGCGTTCTCCATGCGCGGATCGTGTCCGGCATCGCCTTCCATCGATTTCGCCGCACTCGCAAAGTCCGGATAGACGTTCGGCACGTGCTCCGCCGGCGCGTTTTCCCGCTCCGGACCGGCTTCGCCCCAGGAGAAACCCGAGCGGTCGGAAACCACGTAACCCGGGATCTGGGTGGCGATCTGCGGGAAGTCCTTCACCGTCAGTTCGTTGCCTTCGGCAAGCACCACGGCCCGGAAGATCGCGTTTTCCAGCTGCCGGATATTGCCCGGCCAGTCATAGGCGGTCAGCAGCGCCAAGGCACCGCTCGATATGGCAAGCGGTGCAT
The DNA here is from genome assembly GCF_020035535.1 of Ensifer adhaerens. Lineage (NCBI taxonomy): Bacteria > Pseudomonadati > Pseudomonadota > Alphaproteobacteria > Hyphomicrobiales > Rhizobiaceae > Ensifer > Ensifer adhaerens. The sequence continues at coordinate 3,197,720 of NZ_CP083349.1, forward strand.
GCAGCCGCTGTTCGGCGGCGAAACGCTCGACAAAGGAACGCACCAGAACGGGAATGTCTTCCTTGCGCCGGCGCAGCGCCGGAATGGTAATCGGGAAGACGTTGAGGCGGTAGTAGAGGTCCTCGCGGAACCGCCCTTCGCGCACTTCGTTGATCAGGTCCTTGTTGGTGGCGGAGATCAGTCGGACATTGACCTTCTGCGGATGGCGCGCGCCGATCGTCTCGATCTCGCCCTGCTGCACCGCACGCAGAAGTTTGACCTGTACTTCGAGCGGCAGGTCGCCGATCTCGTCGAGGAACAGGGTGCCGCCGTCCGCATCGACGAACTTGCCGCTGTGTTTTTCCGTCGCGCCGGTAAAGGCGCCCTTTTCGTGACCGAAGAGAATGCTCTCGACCAGATTGTGCGGGATCGCGCCACAGTTGACGGTGACGAAGGGCTTGCCGACCCGATCGCTCGCCGACTGGATGGCGCGGGCCACCATTTCCTTGCCGACGCCGGACTCGCCTTCGAGCACGATCGGGATGTTGGACTGGGCGGCACGGCGCGCCAGGTCGATCACACGGATCATCGCCGGACTTGCCGAAACGATATCTTCGAAGCCGACGGCGCCGCCGCGCGGACGGCGCGAGGTTTTGACCTTGCCATCGCGGCTCGCCATTTTCAGCGCATTGCCGATGGCAACCGATAGCCGCTCCGGAGAAACCGGCTTCACCAGAAAGTCGAACGCCCCCGCCTGCATCGCGTGAACGACGGTCTCGATCCCACCCTGGCCGGTCTGCACGATGACAGGCGTATCGACGCCGCGCTCGGCGAGCGCGTCGAGGAAGCCGTGGCCGTTCATCTCCGGCATCAACAGGTCGAGCAGGATGACATTGATCATGCCGCCCTTGCGCTCCAAGAGCTCCAGGCCGCTGCGGCCGTTGTCGGCGAGATGCGCCACATGGCCGAGACGCTCGATCATGTTCGTCAGCAACCGGCGCTGCACCGGATCGTCATCGATGACCAGAATATGTGATGTCACGGAAGCCTCCTGCTCTGGACACGCGGTACTTTTTGGCCAACCTCATGTGCCAAATCACGTCAGGCATCTGTGCCATAAAGGGCTGAACATCATGTTTTGAGAAATGCTTGCATTTTATCCATTGCCGGCGATAGCAATGGGACCCATATCGCTTGCCTTCTTCCTGTCACGAACGAGAGAAATCCGACGATGACCTTCCGCCCCTTCGCTCCCGAGCAATCCGTCGTCCGTGCTGCCGCCGGGCAGTCCCATGGCGCCACCGCGGATCTCGGTGACCTGCCGTCCTGGCGGCTAGAGGATCTCTATCCGTCCGCCACATCGGATGCTTTTCGCAACGACTTGAAGAAGGCCGAGACCGACTCGATCGCCTTCGAGACCAAGTGGAAGGGCAAGCTGGCCGAGGCCGCGACGAAGACCGGTGACGCTGGCATCGGCGCCGCCGTCCGGGAGTTCGAAGCGCTCGAAGACGTCATGGGCCGCATCGCCTCCTATGCCGGCCTCACCTACTTCTCGGACACGTCCAAGCCTGAAAACGGCAAGCTCTACGGCGACGTGCAGTCGAAGCTCACCGACATGTCGGCGCATCTCCTGTTCTTCTCGCTGGAACTCAATCGCATCGATGACGCGATCCTCGACAAGGCGCTGGAAAACGATCCGCTTGCCGCGCACTACAAGCCCTGGCTGACCGACCTGCGCATGGACAAGCCCTACCAGCTCGACGACAAGCTGGAGCAGCTTTTCCTGGAAAAATCGATGACCGGCGCCGCGGCCTTCAATCGGCTGTTCGACGAGACGATGGCGAGCCTCACCTTCAACGTCGACGGTGAATCCCTGCCGCTCGAAGTCACCCTGAACCTGTTGCAGGATCCGGCGACCGAGGTTCGCAAGAAGGCGGCGATGGCGCTTGCAGAAACCTTCAAGGCCAATATCCGCACCTTCACGCTGATCACCAACACGCTTGCCAAGGACAAGGAAATCTCCGACAGCTGGCGTGGTTTTCAGGACATCGCCGACAGCCGCCATCTGGCGAACCGCGTCGAACGCGAAGTCGTCGATGCGCTTGCAGAAGCCGTCAAATCCGCCTATCCGCGCCTGTCGCATCGCTACTACACGATGAAGGCGAAGTGGCTCGGCATGCAGGAGATGGATTTCTGGGATCGCAATGCGCCGTTGCCGGAAACGCCGAACGCGCTGATCTCGTGGAACGAAGCCAGGGACACCGTGCTCTCTGCCTATAATGCCTTCGCGCCGGAAATGGCCGCGATCGCCCGCCGCTTCTTCGACGAGAGCTGGATCGACGCACCGGTGCGCCCCGGCAAGGCACCGGGCGCCTTTGCCCATCCGACGGTTCCGTCGGCGCACCCCTATGTGCTCGTCAACTATATGGGCAAGCCGCGCGACGTGATGACGCTTGCACACGAACTCGGCCACGGCGTGCACCAGGTGCTGGCCGGCGGACAGGGCGCGCTGATGGCGTCGACCCCGCTGACGCTCGCCGAAACCGCGTCCGTCTTCGGCGAAATGCTGACCTTCCGTGCGCTGCTTGACCGGACGAAGGACAAGCGCGAGCGCAAGGCCATGCTGTCGCAAAAGGTCGAGGACATGATCAACACCGTCGTGCGCCAGATTGCCTTCTACGAGTTCGAGCGCAAGGTTCACACCGCCCGCAAGGAAGGCGAACTGACGGCCGACGACATTGGCAAGCTGTGGCTGTCGGTGCAGAGCGAAAGCCTTGGTCCGGCGATCCGGATTTCCGAGGGCTACGAGACCTATTGGGCCTATATCCCGCACTTCATCCACTCGCCCTTCTACGTCTACGCCTATGCCTTCGGCGACTGCCTGGTGAACTCGCTCTACGCCGTGTACCAGAACGCGGAAAAAGGCTTCCAGGATAAGTACTTCGAACTGTTGAAGGCTGGCGGCACCAAGCACCACTCCGAGTTGCTCGCCCCCTTCGGCCTCGATGCTACCGATCCGTCGTTCTGGGCACAGGGACTGTCGATGATCGAAGGGCTCATCGACGAACTCGAAGCGCTTGATAAGGCCTGATCCGGGCAGAGGTTCGGATCGCGGAGCGATCGACAAGACAACTTTATGAGCAACACCACACCCTATGTGCTGTTCAGGGACGACAGCGAAAACCGCACCACGGTTTTCGCTGAGCCGTTGCGTGTCGTCACCGCGCGCACGAAGTCCGAATTCACCCGCGGCCTTGCCGAGCTCGAGCGCGCCCACAAGTCCGGCAAATGGATCGCCGGCTTCATGTCCTATGAGGCCGGGCACCTCTTCGAAGAGAAACTTTCGGGTTTCGCCGAGGAACGCCGCAAGACGCCACTGATGTCCTTCGGCATCTTCGACGCCCCCTCGGAAGACCATCCTCTCGCGGATCCGCAGCGCCGGACCGAGAACGAACCCTTCCTCAGCGCGCCGCGCGCCGACTGGAACTTCGAAACCTACCGCGAGCGTTTCGATCGTCTGCACCAGCACCTGCGAAAAGGCGATTGCTACCAGGCCAATCTGACGATGCCAATCCGTGCCCGCTGGTCCGGCGATCCGCGTGCTGCCTTCTGGTCGCTGATCGAGCGCCAGCCGGTAAAATACGGGGCGCTCGTCGCACTCGACGGGCCGGTCCTCCTGTCGCGGTCGCCGGAACTCTTCTTCCGCGTCGATGCGGATGGCTGGATTGAAACGCACCCGATGAAGGGTACGGCCAAACGCGGCGCATCGGCGGCAGAGGATGCCGAGATCATCGCTGCGATGCGCGCCGACGAAAAGACCCAGGCCGAAAACCGGATGATCGTCGATCTGCTGCGCAACGACATCTCGCGCATCACCGAAGTCGGCACGCTCAACGTGCCCAAACTCTTCGAGATCGAGACCTACCCGACCGTGCACCAGATGGTGAGTCACGTGCGGGCGAAGCTTTTGCCGGAGATCGGCCTCAGCGACATCTTCGCCGCGCTATTTCCCTGCGGCTCGATCACCGGCGCGCCAAAGATGCGGGCCATGGAAATTCTGCACGATCTGGAAGACGGACCGCGCGACGCCTACTGCGGCGCCATCGGCTTTTTCGCACCGAACGGCGTCATGCGCTTCAGCGTCGCCATCCGCACCATTTCGCTTTTTCCGGGCGGCGAAGCCGTCTTCAATGTCGGCGGCGGCATCGTCTTCGACAGCAACGCCCAATCCGAATACGAGGAATGCCTGCTCAAGGCTCGCTTTGCCGTTGGCGACGATCATATCGCGCTGGGCGACGACAAGGTCGCGCCGGGTGACGACGAGATCGTGCGATGACGGGCTTCTCGCTGATCGAGACGCTGCGCTTTGAGGGCGAAACCGGCTTTCTTCGCATGCGCCTGCATCTGGCGAGGCTGAAGCGATCGGCACGTCGACTGGGTATTCCAGGAGCCGAAGGTGCAGAAGCGGCCCTGCTGGCCGCGGTGGAAGGCGGCGACGGCGCGGCCGCGCGCCGCGTGCGGCTCGAGCTTTTTCCCGACGGGCGCATCGAGGTGAGGACCGCACCGTTCGTGCCATTGCCGGACGATACGATCTGGCAGGTGCGGATAGCCGCCACACGGCTCAACTCCCGCGATCCGCTGCTGCGCTACAAGACCAGCCGCCGGGCGACCTATGAAACGGCCCGCGGCGAGTTCAAAGCCAGCGAGGCCGACGAGGTTCTTCTGCTCAACGAAAAGGGCGAAGTCTGCGAGGGCACGATCACCTCGGTCTTCCTCGATGACGGCAGCGGCATCCTGAAGACGCCGCCGATTGCCTGCGGGCTGCTCGCCGGCGTGCTCCGCACCGAGCTCATCTGCCAACGGCGCGCCCGCGTCACGCGGCTTTCGCCGGCAGATCTCACAGGCGGAACGCTCTATGTCGGCAATTCGCTACGCGGTCTGATCCGGGTGGGCCTCGTGATCTGAACCCGGCAGGGTATAGCGTCTCACCCGATCCCGGCCGTCGCGCTTGGCGAGATAAAGCGCCTGGTCGGCGCGCGCATAGAGATCGCTGACCGAATCCCCATCGCGATATTCCGCAAGCCCTACCGAACAGGTGTAGAAGAATTCCGGAATGTTCTCGAGCGGCCGGGAGCTTCTGACCCTTTCAAGTAGCCGGTCAAGAATACGGTTGCCCTCGCTGATGGTGGTATCGGGCAGGATGAGCATGAATTCCTCGCCGCCGATGCGACCGAAGCAATCCGAGCGGCGCACGAATTCCTGCATCTGGCGGGCGAAATCAAGCAGCACCTCGTCGCCGCGCTGGTGTCCGTGGCGGTCGTTGATCGCCTTGAAATAATCGATGTCGATGATCGCGACGCAGCCCCACATATGCGGGTTCTCGGCGCAGTTGGCGATGAACTCGGTCAACCGCCCCATCGTGTAGCGACGGTTGGGCACGCTCGTCAGCTCGTCCACCTGGGCGGCTCGAAGCGCAAAGTCGCGATCCTGCCGAAGCTCGCGCTCGCCGGCGTGGATGGTGGTGACATCGACGGCGATGCACAGCATCCAGCCGTCCGAATCCACCGTCTCCGTCATCCATAGCCAGCGGCCGTCATGCAGGTCGGTTTCCATGGCGCGAAAAGGCACCTTGCCGCGCCGATGCGTCGTCGAGGCTATCCACGCGTTGACATCGTCGGTTTTCAGGACCGTGCCTTGCCCGGCGGCGTAGTTTCGGCGCATGATCTCCGCCCAGGTCGGGCTCTCGTCCGGACCGAGATGGTAGGCCGTGCGGAATGCCGGGTTGGCAAATCGCAGTCGATCATGCTGATCATAAAGCGCGATCAGTACGGGTGTTTTGCTCTGTAAGGCCGCAAGAGCCTTGAGATGACTACCGGTCACGGTCTGTCACGCCTCCGGGTCGGACAATATCAATCATGGCGCGAAGCGGATGCTTCAAACGAAGCTATAGCACGAAGCGCATGTGACAAGCGTTTACGCGGGCGAAACGATGGGGATATGGTTAAATCCCCCTTGGATCGCCCGATCTGCATGAAACGCTCGCCCCATGACGGCTTCTCCACACCGGTCACCATCGGCCTTTCCGGCCGGGTCCTTATCGCTGGATCGAGCCGGACGACCAGCTACGGTACAATCTCGTCGAAAAGAAGTGCCCTTTGTCGAAGCGTAGGACCATCACGGCTGCTTTCGATTGTCGGTTAAGCACACCCTCAAATGGCGGTTGACCCGCCGGCTCTTTATTGTGACAGCAATCTATGCTCTACAGCGCCCGCGTGCCGCATTCGGCACCACGGCCGCTTCGGCACATTCATCGAGCCAGAACAGCGGCGCCAGCCGCTCCTCATGCTTAGTCACCCAACGTCACAGGGAAAGTTTTCTCAGGAGAAAGACAAAAATGGCAGATACCACCTATCCGGTTTACGGCGAGATCACCGGTCCGATCGTCATGATCGGTTTCGGTTCGATCGGTCGCGGCACCTTGCCGCTGATCGAGCGCCACTTCAAATACGACAAGAACCGGTTGATCGTGGTCGAACCCCGTGAGGACGCCGCCGATAACGAGATTTTCGAGCGGCATGGCGTACGTCACGTTCGCGCTCATGTGACGAAAGACAACTACAAGGAACTGCTGAAGCCGCTGCTGACCGAAGGCGAAGGCCAGGGCTTCTGCGTCAACCTGTCGGTCGACACCGGCTCGCTCGACTTGATGAAGATGTGCCGCAAGCTCGACGTGCTCTACGTCGACACGGTCGTCGAGCCGTGGCTCGGTTTCTACTTTGACGCCGAAATGGACAATTCCGAGCGCACCAACTATGCGCTACGCGAAACCGTCCGCAAGGAAAAGGAAAAGAACCCGGGCGGCACGACCGCGGTTTCCACCTGCGGCGCCAACCCCGGCATGGTCTCCTGGTTCGTCAAGCAGGGCCTCCTGAACCTCGCCAACGATCTTGGCGTGAAGTACGAAGAGCCGCACCAGGACGACCGCGAAGGCTGGGCCAAGCTGATGAAGAAGGTCGGTGTCAAGGGCGTGCACATCGCCGAGCGCGACACCCAGCGCACCAAGAACCCGAAGCCCTTCAACACCTTCTGGAACACCTGGTCGGTCGAAGGCTTCATCTCGGAAGGTCTGCAGCCGGCCGAACTCGGCTGGGGCACCCATGAAAACTGGATGCCGAAGAACGCCAAGAAGCACAAGAAGGGCTGCAAGGCAGCGATCTACCTGGAGCAGCCGGGCGCCAACACCCGCGTGCGTTCCTGGTGCCCGACCCCCGGCCCGCAGTATGGCTTCCTCGTGACCCACAACGAGGCGATCTCGATCGCTGACTTCTTCACGGTTCGCGACAAGGACGGCGAAGTCACCTACCGCCCGACCTGCCACTACGCCTACCATCCGGCCAACGACGCCGTTCTGTCGCTGCACGAGATGTTCGGCAACGGCGGCAATGCCCAGCCGGTGCACCACGTCCTCGACGAAAAGGAACTGGTCGACGGCGTCGACGAACTCGGTGTGCTGCTCTACGGCCACGACAAGAACGCCTACTGGTTCGGTTCGCGCCTGTCGCTGGAAGAAACCCGCCGCATCGCTCCCTACCAGAACGCCACCGGCCTGCAGGTAACCTCCGCAGTTCTCGCCGGCATGGTCTGGGCTCTCGAGAACCCGAAGGCCGGCATCGTCGAAGCTGACGAGATGGACTACAAGCGGTGCCTTGAAGTCCAGCTCCAGTACCTCGGCCCGGTTGAAGGCCACTACACCGACTGGACCCCGCTCGACGGTCGACCGGGCCTGTTCCCGGAAGACATCGACACCAAGGATCCCTGGCAGTTCAAGAACATCCTTGTTCGCTAAGCTTTTGACGTAAAACGTCATCCGGCCCGGGGCACGAGCGTGTCCCGGGCCTTTTCATCTCTGCGGGAAAAGGCGACTGCCGCCCCCTGCCGCTCTTGCTTTCAACTCATGATCGCGGCATGGTCATGCCGGAATGAAACAGTCCGCTCGGCCCAATGCGGGGGAAATCGCCTATGAAGCCATTCGCAGTTCTGACCCTAATCGCAACCGCCGTGGCCTTGGCGTCCTGCCAGTCGTCGCCCCGGGTTATCGATGAGGGCGGGCCGTCGAGCCAGGCGACCGGCGTCGAAGGCTCCTGGGTGGATCCGAACGGTATCGTCTCTACCTTTGCTGGCGGAACCTTCTCGACCCGCACGACCGATACCAACCAGCTGCTTGCTTCGGGCAACTACACCAAGATGAGCCCCACGCTCGTCGAGATCAACATGACCTCGCTCGTGCGCAATACCCAGTCCAAGGTCAATTGCGCCCTGGTCACCCAGAACCAGCTCAATTGCACCACCGATGCCGGCGCGCAGTTCTCGCTGGCGAGGCGCGGCTAAAACAGCAAACAGGCAAATATCAAAGCCTCCGATCGGGGGCTTTTTTCATTTGCGCCCGCGACTTAACCTAGTTGCAAATCCGACAACCCAAGGATGGTTTAGCGCTTGAAGTCGCCTTCAAGTGATGAAAACATCCGCCCGGCAAAGCCACGCCCACCGCGGGGAACGGATCCATCTTGACGGCTCCGGATACGGTTGGCTGACACTGGAGCAATTGCAGCAAAAGTGCCGCGCGGTTTTGTGTTCGCTTGCGTGCAACGGGAGACAGAGTGCTTCGACCAATCCGGGCAGCGCTCTCAAAACAGGAGAACATCATGATCAGACACATCCGGACCGGCCTGATGACCGCGTCCATCCTTGCCCTCTCCTCGGGCGCAGCCTTCGCCGATTATGAGCTGAACATCCTGCACATCAACGACCTCCATTCCCGCATCGAGTCGATCAACAAGTTCGACTCGACCTGCTCGGCGGAAGAGGAAGGCAAGAACGAATGCTTCGGCGGTGTCGCCCGCCTGAAAGCCCTGATCGACCAGAAGCGCCAGGTCCTTTCCGGCAAGAACGTGCTGCTGCTCAACGCCGGCGACAACTTCCAGGGATCGCTGTTCTTCACCACCTATAAGGGGCTGGCCGAAGCCGAGTTCCTGAACTTGATGAAGTTCGACGCAATGACCGTCGGCAACCACGAATTCGACGAAAGCGAAGACGGCCTGGCCGGCTTCCTCGACAAGATCACCTTCCCGGTCGTCACCGCCAACGTGCTGGCGAGCCACAAGTCGAAGATCGGCGACCGCATCAAGCCGTCGATCGTGCTCGAGGTCGGCGGCCAGAAGATCGGCATCGTCGGCGCCGTCGCCAACGACACGCCGGAACTCTCCTCGCCCGGCCCGGACATCTTGATCGGCGACGACGTGGCCACCACCACAGCCGCCGTCGAAGAGCTGAAAAAGCAGGGCGTCGACAAGATCATCGCGCTGACCCATGTCGGCTATCCGCGCGATCTGGCGGCGATCGCCAAGATCCCCGACGTCGACATCGTCGTCGGCGGCCACTCGCACAGCCTCCTTTCCAACACCGATCCGAAGGCTGAAGGCCCCTATCCGACGATGGTCGACAATCCCGGCGGCTACAAGGTGCCCGTCGTCCAGGCCGCGTCCTACACCAAGTATCTCGGCGATCTCGTCGTGACCTTCGACGACAAGGGCGTGGTCAAGGCTGCCAAGGGCGATCCGATCCTGGTCGACAGCTCGGTGAAGCCGGATGAGGCCGTGCTGGCGCGCGTTGCTGAGCTCGGCAAACCGATCGAAGAGCTTCGCTCGAAGATCATCGCCAAGACGGAAGCGCCGATCGACGGCTCGCGTGAGAATTGCCGCACCAGGGAATGCGAGATGGGCAGCCTGCTCACCGACGCCATGCTTGATCGCGTCAAGGGCCAGGGTGTCACCATCGCCATCACCAACGGCGGCGGCTTGCGTGCGTCTATCGATGCCGGCGACGTGTCGATGGGCGAGGCAATTACCGTGCTGCCTTTCCAGAACACGGTGGCAACCTTCCAGATCAAGGGCGACGGCATTCGTGAGGCGCTGGAAAACGGCCTCAGCAAGCTCGAAGAAGGCGGCGGCCGCTTCCCGCAGGTGGCCGGCATGAAGTTCTCCTTCGACAAGTCGAAGCCGGTCGGCAGCCGCGTCGTCGCGGTCGAGGTGAAGGAAGGCGAGACCTACGTTCCGCTCGACCCGGCCAAGACCTATTCGCTGGTCACCAACAACTACATGCGCAATGGCGGCGACGGCTACGACGTCTTCAAGGAGAAGGGTGAAAACGCCTATGACTACGGTCCGGGCCTCGAAACCGTGCTCGCCGACTATCTCGCCGCTCACCAGCCGTTCAAGCCCTATACCGATGGCCGCATCACCGAGGTCGCTTCGGCCGCAGGTGCGGCACCGGCGGAACCGGCAACGCAAGCAAAGCCGGCGACCGGCGCCGACACCTCGGCAACCCAGCCGGCTGCGACCTCCGGCGAGGCAGCAGCACCGGCCGCAAGCGGTCCGCAGAAGCACGTGATCGCCAAGGGCGACACGCTGTGGGACCTCGCCAAGTCGTTCTACGGTGAAGGCGCGCTCTGGAAGAAGATCTCCGAGGCCAACGGCAAGCCGGCGCCGCGCGCACTGCATGTCGGCAAGGAACTGGAGATCCCGGCAAAGTAAGACAATTTGCCTCTACTTTTAGGGCCGGCGCGGGCTTCCCCGCGCCGGCTTTTCTTTTTAGAAGGACTGGAAACCGAAGGTTCCAAACGGAAGCGGCGTCCCAATGCGGGGACCCGACGAGGATCAAGATGACCGAGCAACTTGCCATGACCGCCCCTGCCAACCACCCTTCCGTCAAATCCGGAAAGGTCGGCGTCCTTTTGGTCAACCTCGGCACGCCCGACGGTACCGACTACACCTCGATGCGCCGCTACCTGAAGGAGTTCCTGACCGACCGGCGGGTGATCGAATGGTCGCGGCTGTTCTGGTATCCGATCCTGTTCGGCATCGTGCTCAACACCCGTCCGGGCAAGGTCGGCAAGGCCTATGAAACGATCTGGAACAAGGATCTGAACGAAAGTTATCTGCGTACCTACACCCGCAACCAGGCGGAGCTGATGGCCAAGACCTTTGCCGATCGTGCTGATGTGATCGTTGACTGGGGCATGCGCTACGGTCAGCCTTCGATCGCTTCGCGCATGGACGCGCTGCAGAAGGCCGGTTGCGAACGCATTCTCGTCTTCCCGCTCTATCCGCAATATGCCGCAGCCACCACGGCCACCGTGAACGACAAGGCTTTCGAAGCGCTCCTGAAAATGCGCTGGCAGCCGGCGCTGCGCACCGTCCCGCCCTACCACGACGACCCCGTCTATATCGATGCGCTGGCGACCTCGATCGAGCACCACCTGGCGACACTCGACTGGGAACCGGAAGTGGTGCTCACCTCCTTCCACGGCATTCCGAAGAGCTACTTCGACAAGGGCGACCCCTATTACTGCCAGTGCCAGAAAACCGCGCGGCTGCTGCGCGAAAAGCTCGGCTGGTCCAAGGAGAAGCTGCAGGTCACCTTCCAGTCGCGCTTTGGGCCTGAGGAATGGCTGCAGCCCTATACCGACAAGACCGTCGAGAAGCTTGCCCAGGAGGGCGTCAAGCGCATTGCTGTCCTCAATCCCGGCTTCGTTTCCGACTGTCTGGAAACGCTGGAAGAGATCGCCGAACAGGCAGCCGAAAGCTTCCACCACAATGGCGGTGAGAAGTTCACCCATATCCCCTGTCTGAACGACAGCGCCGAAGGCATGGCCGTGCTCGAGCATGTCGTGCGCCGGGAGCTTGCCGGCTGGCTTTGAGCCTCCCGCCATCCCACTTGAGAACGGCACGCTGATCACCACTTCAGGATGAAGGAGCTGCGCTCTTGCCCACCGGCGAGTGCGTCTTTCTAACATTTTGAATTTACGCGCAATCCGCGGAAAAGCGATTCCGAATGGAAACGGAATAAGCTAGACTGCAGCCACAAGCCGAGATTGCAATTTTAGGGGGTATGTCTTGGGCGGAATGGATATCGTCGTCATTGGCTTCGTGGTGCTTATCATCCTGGTCCTCTTCATGGGGATCAAGACAGTGCCCCAAGGCTACCGCTATACAATTGAACGCTTCGGCCGTTACACGAAAACGCTGGAACCCGGCCTCAACCTGATCGTTCCCTTCATCGATCGGATCGGTGCCAAGATGAACGTGATGGAGCAGGTCCTCGACGTTCCGACGCAGGAAGTCATCACCAAGGACAATGCCAGCGTCTCGGCCGATGCCGTCGCCTTCTACCAGATCCTGAACGCGGCGCAGGCAGCCTACCAAGTCTCTCATCTTGAAAACGCCATCCTCAACCTGACGATGACCAACATCCGCTCGGTCATGGGTTCGATGGATCTCGACGAGTTGCTCTCCAACCGCGACACGATCAATGACCGGTTGCTGCATGTCGTCGACGAGGCCGCCAGTCCCTGGGGCATCAAGATCACCCGCGTCGAGATCAAGGACATCGCGCCGCCGAAGGATCTGGTCGACGCCATGGCAAGGCAAATGAAGGCCGAACGCGAGAAGCGCGCACAGGTGCTTGAAGCCGAGGGCGCGAGAAACGCCCAGATCCTGCGCGCCGAGGGCGCCAAACAGTCAGCGATCCTGCAAGCCGAGGGCCAGCGTGAAGCCGCATTCCGCGACGCCGAGGCGCGCGAACGTCTGGCGGAAGCCGAGGCAAAAGCGACGAAGATGGTTTCGGACGCCATTGCGTCGGGCGACGTTCAGGCGATCAACTACTTCGTCGCGCAGAAATACACCGAGGCGCTCGCCTCGATCGGAACCGCCAACAACCAGAAGATCGTGCTGATGCCGATGGAAGCCTCCGCGCTGATCGGCTCGCTCGGCGGCATCGGTGCCATTGCCAAGGAAGTCTTCGGCGACAGCCAGACAGCGCCCGCGACCCGCCCGCGCCAATCGACGCCGCGCACCACGCCGGCCTTCCCGGCCGATCCTTCGCAGGGGAAGTAGGCGATGATCGAACGCGCCATTCAAGAACTCGGGCCCTGGAGCTGGTGGGTTCTGGGCTTCGTGCTTCTGGCAGCCGAGCTCGTCGCGCCTGGCGTGTTCCTGATCTGGATCGGCGTCGCCGCGCTCGTTGTCGGAATTCTCTCGCTTCTGCTCTGGGAGATCGGCTTCTGGACGTGGCAAGTCCAGTTCGTCCTCTTCGCCCTCTTCGCCGTGGTTGCGGTCGTTCTTGGCCGCCGCCTTGTTCTCTCCTCGTCCGAAGCTTCCGACGAGCCGTTGCTGAACCGGAGAGCGGAAAGCCTCGTCGGCCGCACCGCCGTGCTTGATAAGCCTATCGCCGAGGGGCGCGGCCGCATCCGGCTCGACGATACGTTCTGGATCATCGAGGGGCCGGACTTGCCGGCAGGCACCCGGGTGCGTGTCGTTTCCACGCACGGCCGAAACCTGACCGTCGAAAGCGCCTGAACGACAAGCGGCTGAACCCACGACGTTTTTTCCACTTGGAAACGATTGCTTAACCACGTCGCTTTACGATTGCGAAAGGATTGCAATCAGGCTCGTGGACAAACGGCATATGGTGCCAGGCTCATCTCGCTCGACCAAAGGAGACGCGCGGCGTTCGGCTTCGCTGGCGTTGCTGTTGGCCGGCACGGCGCTGTTTGCGCCGGCGTCACTGAGCGCCCAGACCGCCACGCCCGCCGCCACAACGAATGCCGTTGGCACCAGTACGGCAGCCGTTCCCGCAGCGACGCCGGCGATCACAGATCCGCAGACCACCGGTGCCGTCAGTGCAGACGACCTGACACCGGCTTCGAACGAGGATTTCGTTCGCCAGAACCAGCGCGAACCGACGATCGACGGCCTGCGGCTGCGGACCTATAACCCCGAGTACGATCGTTCGCCGGGCATCCGCATCGGCACGTTCACGCTGCGCCCGGGCGTCAGCGAGAGCATCAACCACGAATGGCGCAAGGACGGCGACACGAAGACGAACCGCGGCTACCTCGAAACCGGATTCCGCGGCACCTTGACCTCGGACTGGTCGCGGCACCAGTTAACCGTCACTGGCGAAGGCATCCTGCAGAACAATATCTCCGGCGAAGGCGAGGAAGAACCGCGCGCCGACGTCGACGCGGAACTGCGGCTCGATCTCTGGGATGAAACGATCGCGCGGCTTCGGGCCGGATACAGCTTCTACCGCGAAGACGCCGACGACCCGAACGCGATCTCGAACGCCAAGACCCAGTCCGCGGTCAACAACTACCGCCTTGGCGCCGCCATCGAGCGCGACTTCGGCCTGATCCGCGGTTCGGTCGGTATCGATTTCGACCGGCAAACCTATGGCGATGTCGAACTGGAGAACGGCACGAACCTCTCGGTCAAGTATCGCAATCGCAATACGGGCATCCTCACCGGCCGGGTCGGCTACGAGCTGTCGCCGGCACTGATCCCGTTCCTCGAAGCCTCCGTCGGCAAATCGCTCTACGATCTGCGCGAAGACCCGCTCGGTTTCGAGCGCTCCTATCAGACCTATGCCGCCCGCGGCGGTGTCGAGGTCGATCTCGGCGAGAAGCTCTACGGCGAACTGGGCCTCGGCTACGAAACCTACAATTTCGAGGACGACCGGCTTGGCGAGCTCAGCGGCCTCTCGGTCGATGGGCGCATCAACTGGTCGCCGCAACGCGGCACCGACGTCCTCTTCGCCGTTTCGACCGACCTCAACCCGTCGACGACACCGGGCGATGCGGGTTCGATCGACTACAACCTCACCAACATCATCACCCACCAGATGCGCTCGGATCTGGTGGCACGGCTGACGAACAGCCTGACGCTGCGCAACTATCCCTCCGACGCCAGCTCGTCGGACGAAACCACCTGGCGCACCGGCGCCGGCCTGACCTACGATATCAACCGCTATCTCGCCTTGACGGGCGACGTCAGCTACGAGCGTACGACCCGTGATCAAGGCGATACGACGGACATTACCCGTGTCGGCGTTGGGCTCACGCTGCGGCGCTAAAGCTATTCCAGGAAAAATGTGAAACGGTTGTCCGTCCTGAAGTGCGTCGTTTCAAAGCGCCTGCCATCTTCAACGGAAAAGGCCGCGCCCGAAGGACGCGGCCTTTGACATTTTCGGGACCTGACCGATTACTTCAGGCTGCCCAGCAGGGTCTTCAACGGACCCTCGACGCTCGGGCGGATATCGCCGCGCTCCAGTGCAAAGGCGACGTTCGCCAGGATGAAGCCGTCCTTGGCGCCACAGTCATAGGTGTCGCCACGGAAATGATAGGCGGCGAACTGCTGGCTGTCGGAGAGCTTGAGCATGCCGTCGGTCAGCTGGATTTCGTTGCCGGCGCCGCGTTCCTGCTTTTCGAGGATCGGGAAGATCTCCGGCTGCAGGATGTAACGGCCGTTGATGAAGAAATTGGACGGTGCCGTGCCCGGTGCCGGCTTCTCGACCATCTTGGTGATCTTGAAACCATCGCCCACCTTGTCGCCGACGCCGACGATACCGTATTTGTGGGCCTGGTCCGGTGCACATTCCTCAACCGCGATGACGTTGCCGCCGCTCTGCTCATAGAGCTCGACCATGCCCTTGAGGCAGCCCTTCTCGCCCTTCATGATCATGTCCGGCAAAAGCAGCGCAAACGGCTCGTTGCCGACGAGATCACGGGCGCACCAGACCGCATGGCCAAGGCCGAGCGGCGCCTGCTGGCGGGTGAAGCTGGTGGTGCCGGCCTTCGGCAGAATGCCGTCGAGCAACGCGATCTCGGCCTTCTTGTTGCGTTCGCGCAGCGTCTGATCGAGTTCGACCTGAATGTCGAAATAATCCTCGATCACCGCCTTGCTGCGGCCAGTGACGAAGATCAGATGCTCGATGCCGGCTTCCAGCGCCTCATCGACCACATATTGAATGACCGGCTTGTCCACCACCGTCAGCATTTCCTTCGGCACGGCCTTGGTGGCCGGCAGGAAACGTGTGCCCAGCCCTGCGACCGGGAATACGGCTTTGCGGACTTTACGCTTGTCGGTCATCGATACCTCCTTGATAGGACTTCACTCATAACTCTTGCCGGATGGCTCCGGACAGCAATCCGCCTGAACCATACAGCGCTCCGTAATGGAGCCGCAATCTCTATGCCGTTAGCTGAACAGAGCCTGAACCGACGGAACAATGCTTATGCGAACTCCACGACCATGGCTTGACATTTTCTGCAGCGGAAGACGCCACCACAATTTCATGGTAAAGGGTTTGTTGACCACGTTTCTGTAGATTCATTGCAATCCGGCAATGC
Organism: Ensifer adhaerens; assembly: GCF_020035535.1. Classification (NCBI taxonomy): domain Bacteria; kingdom Pseudomonadati; phylum Pseudomonadota; class Alphaproteobacteria; order Hyphomicrobiales; family Rhizobiaceae; genus Ensifer; species Ensifer adhaerens. Next base: position 3,213,942 of record NZ_CP083349.1, read on the forward strand.
AACAATCGCGGCCGGATCCGAAACAGGAGCCGCCGACGACTGCCCCCACCGTCCAGGCTGGCCCCAGACTGCCACCTTGCGGAGCGATTCGGGCCATGACGGCCGAAGCCCCGCAGAGAAACGGAACCGACAGCTGATGATCAGAAACCGCAGGACGTTTTTCCGTCATATCGCAGCCGCCCTCGTCCTATCCGCCGCAACTCTCGGCACCGCCCCGGCGCGCGCCGATGCCGGATTCCAGAACTGGATCAACGAATTCTACGCGACGGCCGCCAAGGCCGGCATCACCAAGGCAACCTATCGCCAGGCCTTCGCCGGCGTGAAGTCGCCCGACGAGACGGTGATCGAAAAGGCGAACTACCAGCCGGAGTTCAAGCACAAGATCTGGGAATACATCGATTCCCGCGTGAACCCCTACACCAAGCGCGTCGGCCAAGAGATGGCGACCAAGCATGCCCGCACGCTGAGCGCGCTGGAAAAGCATTTCGGCGTCGACAAGACCATCCTTCTGGCGATCTGGTCGATGGAATCCAACTACGGCGCCGTGCTCGAGAAGGATGACCGCCTGCACTATGTGCCGCGCGCGCTCGCAACGCTTGCCTATGCCGACCCGAAGCGCTCGAACTACGCCAAGAAGCAGTTGATCGCGGCGCTGAAGATTCTTCAGAGCGGCGACATCACCCCCCGTGAGCTGACCGGCTCCTGGGCCGGCGCCATGGGCCACACCCAATTCATTCCGACGAGCTACCTGCTCTATGCGGTCGACGCCGATGGCAACGGCCACCGCGACATCTGGAATTCAGTGCCCGATGCACTGGCAACGGCCGCCAACCTCCTGAAGAAGAACGGCTGGCAACCGGGCGAAACCTGGGGCTACGAGGTCGCGCCGCCGGCAAATGCCGCCAAATATTCCGGCCAGACGAAGACACTCGCCGAATGGGCATCGCTCGGCTTTGCCCGACCGAACGGCAAGGGCTTCCGCAATGGCAGCATGCGCGCTGAACTCAAGCTGCCAAGCGGTGGCGAAGGCCCCGGCTTCCTGATGACCAAGAACTTCTTCGTCATCAAGCGCTACAACGCCTCCGACAGCTACGCGCTCGGCGTCGGCCTTCTTGCCGACCAGATCGCCGGTTATCAGGGCATGCAACAGCGCTGGCCGCGTCCGGACGGATCGCTCGACATCAGCGAAAAGTTCGAGCTGCAGAACCGCCTGAAGGAGCTCGGCTACTATAGCGGCGAAGTCGACGGCAATTTTGGCTCCGGTTCGAAAGCCGCGATCCAGGCGTTCCAGTCGAAGAATGGCCTGGCTCCGGATGGGCAGCCGACCCAGATGCTGCTGCGCGCATTGCGCAACTAGCGGACTCGAAACGGTTTCACGATCGCCGTATCCGTGAGATAAAATACGCAAGAGCGCGCTGCACCCGTGCGGCGCGCTTACACGTGACAGCGGCTCGTTGCCGCCGCAACACGCCATGAACGGGTAAAGAACCAGATGATGAGCAAGCGCCGCGGGCACCAGAGCCGATCGCCGTTCGGGATTGCGACCATCTGCATCGCCGCGATGGCGATGGTTGTCGTCAGCCTATTTGCGAGCCTTGCCGAAGCACAAGAACCGGTGCAGCGGCGCAACCTGTTCCAGATGCTATTCGGCGGCCTGTCGCGCGAACGACCTGTTTATGACGATCGTGACTATTTTCCCGAGCAGCCGCGACCCAAACGCCAGCGGCAACAACAGCAGCAGCGCCAGAAGGGCCTAGGGCAACAGAAGCAGAAACCGAAGGCCACCGATACGCCAGCCGTCGTACCGCAGGTCGTCGAGAAGGCACCGGACGCCAAGAAGGTTCTGGTCGTCGGCGACTTCATGGCCGGCAGCCTTGGCGACGGCCTGAAGACGGCCTTCGAGATGACGCCCGGCATCGCCATCGAGACACGGGCAAACGGTTCGTCCGGCCTGGTGCGCGAGGACTATTTCGATTGGCCGGGCACCCTTCCCGGCTATGTCGGCGAAGTGAAGCCGTCGGTCATTATCGTCAGCCTCGGCGCCAACGATCGGCAGCAGATGCAGATCGGCGACGTCAAGGAGAAGTTCCGGACCGATCTGTGGACCGAAGAGTACCGCAAGCGCGTCAATGCGCTGGCTGCCTTGGCCCGCAAGGAAAAACTTCCGGTTCTCTGGGTCGGCATGCCGCCATTCCAGTCGGCGGCGATGACGGCCGACATGGTGACCTTCAACGGCATGTATCGCGAAGAGATCGAGAAGGTCGGCGGGCAGTTCGTCGACATCTGGGACGGCTTCGTCGATGAGGGCGGCAAGTTCGTTCTGACTGGTTCCGACATCAACGGCCAGCAGGTTCGCCTGCGCGGTGCCGATGGCGTCAACCTCACCAAAGCCGGTAAACGCAAACTCGCCTTCTATGTCGAGAAGGACATTCGCCGCTTGCTTGGAGATGCCGCCGCGACGGACAAGAACGTGCCGGGGGCCAACGAGTTGAAGGACCTGGTGGTGACGGCGCCGCTCGGCAACGAGGATATCGTCAAGACCCAGCCGATCGGCTTGACCGATCCGGCACTGGATGGCGCCACCTCCCTCCTTGGCAATGCCGCGCCGGACAAAGGCAATGGCAAGAGCCCGCGTGATCTGCTGGTGGACAAAGGCGATATCGCCACGGCGCCCGCCGGCCGCGTCGATGACTTCCGCCTGTCGAAGCCGAGCACGGTGATCAGCAATCCGGTGATCCGCAACTAGAAGCGGCCGCCGTTGGAAACAGCTGCTCCCGCAAGAGCCGACAAAAAAGCCCCGTCACGAGGACGGGGCTTTTTTCATGCTTGGGAGTAATGCGTTAACGCGGCAGGGTGGTCGAGCCCATCAGCGCCTCATCGATCGCGCGGGCGGCCTGGCGGCCCTCGCGGATCGCCCAGACGACCAGCGACTGGCCGCGGCGGACGTCGCCGGCAGTCCAGAGCTTCTCGACCGAGGTCTTATAGTCGCGCTCGTTGGCGACGACGTTGGTCGAGCCGCGGCGGTCGGTGTTGAGCGTCAGCTTGTCGCCGAGGTCCTTCAACACGCTGGTGGTGAAGGGGCCACGGAAACCGATGGCGATGAAGGCGAGGTCTGCCTTGATGATGAACTCGGTGCCGGCGACCGGCTTGCGGCGGTCGTCCACCTGGCAGCACTTTACGCCGGTGAGGTTGCCGTCCTCGTCGCCGATGAATTCGAGCGTCGCCACCTGGAACTCGCGGATGGCGCCTTCGGCCTGGCTGGAGGAGGTACGCATCTTCGTCGCCCAGAATGGCCAGACGGCGAGCTTGTCTTCCTTTTCCGGCGGCTGCGGGCGGATGTCGAGCTGGGTGACCTTGACCGCGCCCTGGCGGAAGGCCGTGCCAACGCAGTCCGACGCGGTGTCACCGCCGCCGACGACGACGATGTGCTTGCCGCCGGCAAGGATCGGCTGCGACGGCCAGCCAACGCTGTCGATGTTTTCGCGACCGACGCGGCGGTTCTGCTGCACGAGATAGGGCATCGCGTCATGCACGCCTGCGAATTCGACGCCGGGAATGCCGGCGTCGCGCGGCGTTTCGGAGCCACCGCAATAGAGCACGGCGTCGTACTCGTCGAGCAGGCGCTGCATCGGCACGTCCACGCCGACATTGATGCCGCAGTGGAACGTGACCCCTTCGCCCTTCATCTGTTCGACGCGGCGATCGATGAAATTCTTTTCCATCTTGAAGTCCGGGATGCCGTAGCGCAGCAGCCCGCCGGGCTTCGTCTCGCGCTCATAGACGTGGACCTCGTGGCCGGCGCGGGCAAGCTGCTGGCCTGCCGCCATACCGGCCGGGCCGGAACCGATCACCGCGACCTTCTTGCCGGTCTTGGTAACGGCCGGCTGCGGCACGATGTAGCCCATCTCATAGGCCTTGTCGGCAAGCGCCTGCTCGACCGTCTTGATCGCCACCGGCGTATCTTCGAGATTCAGCGTGCAGGCTTCCTCGCACGGCGCCGGGCAGACGCGACCGGTGAATTCCGGGAAGTTGTTGGTCGAATGCAGGTTGCGGATCGCCTCTTCCCAGTTGCCGTTGTAGACGAGATCGTTCCAGTCGGGAATCTGGTTGTGCACCGGGCAGCCGGTCGGCCCGTGGCAATAGGGGATGCCACAGTCCATGCAGCGAGCAGCCTGCTTCTGCACTTCCGGTTCCGACATCGGAATGGTGAATTCGCGGAAATGGCGGATGCGGTCAGATGCCGGCTGGTACTTTGCCACTTGCCGGTCGATCTCGAGAAATCCAGTTACCTTACCCATCGTACTATCCTGAAAGCTTTGCGTCTGAACAGGCGCTTTTCCCAAGCGCGCGTGAAGGGCCCCCGAACCAGTCTGTGATGAACCGGGAGCCTTGGTCACCGGGGCCTCCTATTCGGCCGCCTCTGCCATTTTCATGCGTTCCATATCCTCGAGCGCACGGCGGTACTCGACCGGCATGACCTTGCGGAATTTCGGCCGGTAATCCGTCCAGTGATCGAGGATCTCCTTCGCCCGGGGCGAACCCGTGTGGTGAAGGTGGTTGGAAATCAGCTGATAGAGCCGTTCCTCGTCGTGGCGCGTCATGTCGCCCGATACGTCCACCATGCCCTTGTGCATGATGTCGCCGCCATGGTGATGCAGCTTCTCGAGCATGTCGTCCTCCTCCGGAACCGGCTGCAGCTCGACCATCGCCATGTTGCAGCGACGGGCGAAATCGCCCTCCTCGTCGAGCACATAGGCGACACCGCCCGACATGCCCGCCGCGAAGTTGCGGCCCGTGCCGCCGAGCACGACGACGACGCCGCCGGTCATGTATTCGCAGCCGTGGTCACCCACACCTTCGACGACCGCGACCGCACCGGAGTTGCGCACCGCGAAGCGCTCACCGGCAACGCCGTTGAAGTAGCATTCGCCCGAGATCGCACCGTAGAGCACCGTATTGCCGACGATGATCGATTCCTGCGGAACGATCGTCGCGTTTTCCGGCGGCCGGACGATGATGCGACCACCCGAAAGGCCCTTGCCGACATAGTCGTTGCCGTCGCCGACCAGGTCGAAGGTGATGCCGCGTGCCAGGAACGCACCGAAGGACTGGCCGGCCGTGCCCCTGAGGGTAACGTGGATGGTGTCGTCCTTTAGGCCCTTGTGGCCCCAGCGCTTGGCAAGCGCACCCGCAAGCATCGCGCCGGCCGAACGGTCGACGTTCTTGATCTCGGCTTCGATTGCCACCGGCGCCTTGGTTTCCAGTGCGACCTTGGCCTTCTCGATCAGCTTGCGATCGAGGATATCGTCGATCGGATGCTGCTGGCGGGTGGTCCAGTAGGTCTCTTCCTTCTTGGCTTCCACCTTGTGGAAGATCTTCGAGAAGTCGAGACCGTTGGCCTTCCAATGCGTAAGCGCACCGTCCTTTTCGAGTAGCTCCGAAGCGCCGATGATCTCATCGAGCTTCTTGACGCCAAGCGACGCCAGGATCTCGCGCACTTCCTCCGCAACGAAGAAGAAGTAGTTGATGACATGCTCCGCCGTGCCCTTGAAGCGCTTGCGCAGGACCGGGTCCTGGGTCGCCACGCCGACGGGACAGGTGTTGAGATGGCACTTACGCATCATGATGCAGCCGGCGGCAATCAGCGGCGCCGTCGCGAAGCCGAACTCGTCGGCACCGAGCAGCGCGCCGATGATGACGTCGCGACCGGTCTTCAAGCCACCATCGACCTGCAGCGCCACGCGCGAGCGCAGGCCGTTCAGCACAAGCGTCTGCTGGGTCTCGGCAAGGCCGATTTCCCACGGGCTGCCGGCATGCTTCAGCGAGGTCAGCGGCGAGGCACCGGTACCGCCGTCGAAGCCGGCGACGGTGATATGGTCGGCGCGCGCCTTGGCGACGCCGGCGGCAACCGTGCCGACGCCGACTTCCGAGACGAGCTTGACCGAAACATCGGCTTCCGGGTTGACGTTCTTGAGATCGTAGATCAGCTGCGCCAGGTCTTCGATCGAATAGATGTCATGGTGCGGCGGCGGCGAAATCAGGCCGACGCCCGGGGTCGAGTGGCGGGTCTTGGCGACCGTCGCATCGACCTTGTGGCCGGGCAGCTGTCCGCCTTCGCCGGGCTTGGCTCCTTGCGCCACCTTGATCTGCAGCATGTCGGCGTTGACCAGGTACTCGGTGGTCACGCCGAAGCGGCCCGACGCGATCTGCTTAATCGCCGAACGTTCCGGGTTCATCGAACCATCGGGCAGCGGCAGGTAGCGATCGCTTTCCTCGCCCCCTTCGCCGGTGTTCGACTTGCCGCCGATCCGGTTCATGGCAATCGCCAGCGTCGTATGCGCCTCGCGGCTGATCGAGCCGAAGGACATGGCGCCGGTGGAGAAGCGCTTGACGATATCGACGGCCGGCTCGACCTCGTCGACCGAGATCGGCTTGCGGCCAAGGGCCTCGGCGCTCTTGATCGTGAACAGGCCACGGATGGTGTTCATGCGCAGCGCCGAGTTGTTCACCATCTCGGCGAATTCGCGGTAGCGGTCCTCTGCGTTGCCGCGAACTGCGTGCTGCAGCGAGGCGATTGCGTCGGGCGTCCAGGCATGGCTTTCGCCGCGCATGCGGAAGGCATATTCGCCGCCGATGTCGAGCGAGTTGGCGAGAACCGGGTCGGCACCGAAGGCCGCCTTGTGACGGGCGACGGTTTCGGCGGCGATCTCTTCGAGGCCGATGCCTTCAATCGTCGTCGCCGTGCCGAAGAAGAACTGGTCGACAAGCTTCGACGACAGGCCGACGGCGTCGAAGATCTGCGCGCCGCAATAGGACTGGTAGGTCGAGATGCCCATCTTGGACATGACCTTGAGGATGCCCTTACCGACCGCCTTGATATAGCGGTAGACCACTTCGCTGCCGTCGACTTCCTTGGGGAACTCGCCGCGCTTGTGCATGTCGGTGAGCGTATCGAAGGCGAGATAGGGGTTGATCGCCTCGGCGCCGTAGCCGGCGAGCAGGCAGAACTGATGCACTTCGCGCGGTTCGCCGGATTCCAGCACGATGCCGACCGACGTGCGCAGGCCCTTGCGGATCAGGTGGTGGTGCACCGCGGCGGTCGCAAGCAGCGCCGGGATCGCCACGCGGTCCGGACCCACCTGACGGTCGGACAGCACGATGATGTTGTAGCCGCCCTTTACCGCCGCTTCGGCACGCTCGCAGAGCCGGTCGAGCATTTCGGGCATGCCTTCGGCACCGCGCGAAATGTCATAGGTAAAGTCGAGCGTCTTGGTATCGAAACGATCCTCCGTGTGACCGATCGAACGGATCTTTTCGAGATCGCCATTGGTCAGGATCGGCTGGCGCACTTCAAGACGCTTGGCATGCGCCATGCCCTCGTGGTCGAGGATGTTCGGACGCGGGCCGATGAAGGAGACGAGGCTCATCACCAGCTCTTCGCGGATCGGGTCGATCGGCGGGTTGGTGACCTGCGCAAAGTTCTGCTTGAAGTAGGTGTAAAGCAGCTTGCGCTTGTCTGACATCGCCGAGATCGGCGTGTCGGTGCCCATCGAGCCGATCGCTTCCTGGCCGGTCGTCGCCATCGGCGACATCAGGATCTTGGTGTCTTCGAGCGTGTAGCCAAACGCCTGCTGGCGATCGATCAGGGACACGTCGCGGCGCAGCGCACGCGGCTCCACCGGCTTCAGCTCCTCGAGGATCAGCTGGGTGTCTTCGAGCCACTTGCTGTAGGGGTGTTTCTGCGCGAGCGAGGACTTCACCTCCTCGTCGGAGATGATGCGGCCCTGCTCCATGTCGATCAGGAGCATCTTGCCCGGCTGCAGGCGCCACTTCTTGACGATCTTGTCTTCGTCGACCGGCAGCACGCCGGCTTCCGACGCGAGGATGACGCGATCGTCCGAGGTGACGATGTAGCGGGCCGGACGCAGACCGTTGCGGTCGAGCGTGGCACCGATCTGGCGACCGTCGGTAAAGGCAACCGCGGCCGGTCCGTCCCACGGCTCCATCAGGGCTGCGTGGTATTCGTAGAAGGCCTTGCGTTCGGGCGACATCAGCTGGTTGCCGGCCCACGCCTCGGGGATCAGCATCATGACGGCATGCGACAGCGAATAGCCGCCCTGCACCAGGAACTCGAGCGCGTTGTCGAAGCAGGCGGTGTCGGACTGGCCCTCGTAGGAGATCGGCCAGAGCTTGGAGATGTCCTCACCGAAGAGTGGCGAAGAGACCGACGCCTGGCGCGCCGCCATCCAGTTGACGTTGCCGCGCAGCGTGTTGATTTCGCCGTTGTGGGCGACCATGCGGTAAGGGTGCGCGAGCTTCCACGACGGGAAAGTGTTGGTCGAGAAGCGCTGGTGCACGAGCGCCACCGCTGACTCGAACCGCGGATCGGACAGGTCCTTATAGTAGGCGCCAACCTGATAGGCGAGGAACATGCCCTTGTAGACGATTGTCGCGGACGACAGCGAGACGGGATAGAAGTTGCTCTCCTCACCCTTGTATTCGTCATAGATGCGGTTGGAGATCACCTTGCGCAGGGTAAAGAGACGGCGCTCGAACTCCGGGTTCGTCGCGGCATCGCGGCCGGCGCCGATGAAGACCTGGATGTGGCGAGGTTCGGTCGCGGCGATTTCCGGCGCCTTCGACAACGACGAATTGTCGACCGGGACGTCGCGGTAGCCGAGAAGGACCTGGCCCTCTTCGGTGACGACGTCCTTGATTGCCTGCTTGAAATGCGCGACCAGCGCATCGTCCTGCGGCACGAAGATATGACCGACGGCATATTCGCCGGCCTTCGGCAGGGTAATGCCCTGCTTCGCCATCTCCTCACGGAAGAAACGGTCGGGAATCTGCACGAGAATGCCCGCGCCGTCGCCCATCAACGGGTCGGCACCGACGGCGCCACGGTGCGTCAGGTTTTCGAGCATGAAGAGGCCATCGCGCACGATCTGGTGCGACTTCTGACCCTTCATATGCGCGACGAAGCCGACGCCGCAGGCATCATGTTCGTTGCGTGGATCGTAGAGACCCTGTTTTCGCGGCAGGCCGGACGGGAATGCGGGCGTTTTTTCAGCCGTCGCAACGCTGTGTGCGAGGTTGAGCCCAGATTGCTGTGATGGCGAATGATCCGTCATCGTTTTCCCTCCTGTTGAAACCCGGCAACGCCGGGCATGGCACCGCCCGCGCATGACTCTTCGTTGCGCGCAAAGGCGCGCCAAAAAGCCGGGGCACTCATCGTCTCATGATCCTGATCAGGTCGCAAATAAGCACGGCATCATCAGGCATTGACGTCTGCGACCATCCTGACGGCAGGCGATAACAACCGGATGAAATCCGGCCAATCCCCCCGCTTCGCACGCCGGGTGCCATTTTTTTAGGCACTTGCGGCGATTGTTCCGGTCCCTAGACCGAAATAGGACAGCAAACCTGTCCTATTTCATGTGCTCTATGCCAGAAACTCCCCCCCACCGCAAGAGGCATATCAGCAAATAATAGAGGAGATTTTGCCGAACATTGCCGGAAATTTCCGGCTTTTATAATTTAATTACGGCGTTTCGTCGTTTTCTTCCTTTTGGTTTCAAACTGGTCTCCTGTTGGCCTTTCGGACGCTGACCGTGATTGATCCGGCCGAGAACTCGGCTAAGGTCGGCGAAATCCGTCGAAAAGACTGTAGTACAGGGTGGAAAGTGATGATTTTTTCGTCTGACAACTGGGCTGGCGCCCATCCCGCGATTGCCGAAAGCCTGATGGCGCACGCAGGCGGATACGCGTCGGCCTATGGCACGAGCGATCTCGACCGGAAGGTGGAGAAGAAGTTCGCCGAGATTTTCGAAAGAGACGTCGCCGTCTTCTTCGTCGGCACCGGAACCGCCGCCAATTCGCTGGCGCTTGCGAGCGCCAACCGGGCGGGTGGCATCACCTTCTGCCATCGCGAAGCGCATGTCATTGCCGACGAATGCGGCGCGCCGGAATTCTTCTCGCACGGCGCCAGGCTGAAGCCTGTCGACGGGCCGCGCGGCAAGATGGAAGCGGCACGGCTCGAGGCCGAAATCAGGCGCTATCCGTTGGACAACGTCCATGGCGGCCAGCCGGCAGCCGTATCACTGACGCAGGCGACGGAAAGCGGCACGGTCTATTCGCTCGCGGAAATCGACGCGATCGCGGCCGTCGCCAAGGCGCACAAGTTGCCGGTGCATATGGACGGCGCCCGCTTCGCCAATGCGCTGGTCGGCCTTGGCGCAACACCGGCCGAAATGACCTGGAAGCGCGGCGTCGATCTCCTCTCCTTCGGCGGCACCAAGAATGGCTGCTGGTGCGCCGAAGCGCTGGTGCTCTTCGATCTCTCGAAGGCGCACGAGATGCATTTCCTGCGCAAGCGCTCGGCGCAGCTCTTCTCCAAGTCGCGCTTCGTCTCGGCCCAGTTCGATGCCTACTTCGCCGGCGATCTCTGGTTGAACCTCGCCCGCCATTCCAACGCGATGGCTGCGCGCCTTGCCGAGGGCATTGCAGCCTCCAAGACGAGCCGGCTCGCCTGGCAGGCGGATGCCAACGAGGTCTTCGCCGTCATCAGGAAAGACGTGGCCACGAAGCTTAGGCAGGATGGCGCCGTCTTCTACGACTGGCCCGTGCCGCATGACCTCGATGGCAGCCTCGCGGAGAACGAAGGCCTTTATCGTCTCGTCACGAGCTTCGCGACGAAGGCCGAAGACGTCCAGCGGTTCGTCGCCGGCTGCTGAGCCAACTCCGGAAAACGACGAACGTTACTCCGATTGAATCATCCTGCCGTCCGAGCGGGATGATTCCCCGGCATCAAGCCTGCCCCTGCAGCGTCTTCACATTGGAGAGGATCTCGGCCGAAAGTGCAGCACTCAGCTTTCGGTCGGCGCCCTTGCTCGGCACCAGCACGAACTCCACGTCTTCGAGCGGCGGCAAGGCACCGGCCGGTATCTCCTTCAACCCGGGCGGTACCATGCTGCGCGGCTGCACGAGCACGCCCATGCCGGCGCGCGCGGCGGCCGTCAGCCCGCTGAGGCTGCCGCAGGTGCAGACGATGCGCCACGGCAGGCGGTGCCGGTCGAGCACTTCGAGCGCGACGCTGCGGGTGATGCTCGGCGGCGGAAAGGCGATCAGCGGCAGCACCTTGTCACGGCGGATCCGTTCCGGGTCGCGGGCGAGCCAGACCAACGGCTCGCGATAGACGAGCTCGCCCCTGAGGTCACCGAGCCGCCGCTTGGCAAGCACGAGATCGATCTCGCCATTGTCCTGCATCTGATAGAGCACGCCGCTTAGTGCCACCGTGAGCTCGAGATCGACGGACGGATGCGCGCGCACGAAGTCTTCCAGCACCGCCGGCAGCCGGCTCATGACGAAATCCTCGGAAACCCCGAGACGCAAGCGCCCCCGGAGGCTGCTTTCTGCGAAGAGCGCACGCACCTCGCCGTCGATCGCCAGCATCGAGCGGGCATGGGCAAGCAGCGCCAGCCCATCCGCCGTCAGCGCCACGCGGTGCGTATCGCGCGCGACCAGGGTTCGCCCGAGCGAGGCCTCAAGCCGTTGAATATGCTGGCTGACGGTCGATTGCCCGAGCGACAGTTTTTCCGCCGCGAGCGTGAAGCTGCCCATCTGCTCAAGGGCGACGAAGCTGCGCAATTGCACGAGATCCAGCATGATCCATCTCAATTCGTGATAACTGTTATTCCTTGCATCCTGCTTCACAATGAACTTTTTCGGCAAGAGCCTTGATGCCGAGAAAGTGACGAAAGACATGCGCCGCTACCTTCCCGATACCTTCACTATCCTGCTTCTGGCGACGGTGCTGTTGGCATCCGTTCTGCCGATCCATGGTGAGGCCACAGTCTGGTTCGGCATGGCGACCAAGGTTGCCGTCGGCATGGTCTTCTTCCTGCATGGCGCGCGCCTGTCGCGCGACGTGGTGATTGCCGGCGTGCTGCACTGGCGACTGCATCTGACGATCCTCGCCTCGACCTTCGCGCTCTTCCCGCTGATTGGTCTTGCGGTCGGCTTCGTCCCGTCCTCGATCCTGCCGTCGACGCTTTACACCGGCATCCTGTTTCTCTGCGTGCTGCCCTCGACGGTGCAGTCGTCCATCGCCTTCACTTCGATGGCCGGGGGCAACGTACCGGCAGCGATCTGCTCGGCGTCGGCTTCCAATATCTTCGGCATGTTCCTGACGCCGTTGCTCGTCGGGCTGCTTTTTTCCGCCGGTGGCCATGGCGGCGTGACGCTCGATGCGCTGGAGCAGATCCTGTTGCAACTGCTCGCACCCTTCGTCATCGGACAACTGCTGCAACCCTGGATCGGCAGCTGGTTCCGGGCACGCAAGGGGCTGCTTGCGCCCGTCGATCGCGGCTCGATCCTGATGGTCGTCTATCTCGCCTTCAGTCAGGCGGTGACTTCAGGCCTCTGGCAAACCTACTCGCTGACCGATCTCGGCATCCTCGTCGTCATCGAGATCATCATGCTGGCGCTTGTCCTTGCCGTCACCATGTTCGGCAGCCGCCTGCTCGGCTTCGACAAGGCGGACGAGATCGCCATCACCTTCTGCGGCTCGAAGAAGAGCCTGGCGAGCGGCGTGCCGATGGCTAGTGCCATCTTCGCCGGGCAGAACATCGGTGCGATCGTGCTGCCGGTCATGCTGTTCCACCAGATCCAGCTGATGGCCTGTGCCGTCATCGCACAGCGCTATGCCGCCAAGAAGCAGACCTCCGCAGTGCCTGCGCCGGCCACGCCCTGATACGAAGACAGAAAAAGCGGCGCCCCCTTGGGGACGCCGCTCTGTCTTGGGAGATTGTTTCTGGCTGCGGCGGGTTAGAGGGTCTGAGCCTCGATCTGCTTTGCCTGCGAGGCGACGGACGAAATCTCGATCCGGCGCGGCTTGGCTGCTTCCGGGATCTCGCGGGTGAGGTCGATGTGCAGCAAGCCGTTCTTCAGCGAAGCGGACTTGATCTCCACGTGATCGGCAAGCTGGAAGCGGCGCTCGAAGGCGCGCTTGGCAATGCCGCGATGGAGAAACTGGCTTTCTTCGCCCTTTTCCTCGGCCTTTTCGCCCTTGACCGTCAACGTGTGCTCACGGGCCTCGATCGAAAGCTCGCTCTCGTCAAAGCCGGCAACGGCCATGGTGATGCGATAGGCGTTTTCGCCGGTGCGTTCGATGTTGTAGGGCGGATAAGTCTGGGCTTCACCCGGCTGGCCGAGGCTGTCGAGCATGGTGAACAGGCGATCGAAACCAACGGTGGAGCGGTAAAGGGGAGAGAAATCGAAGTGACGCATTGTGTCCTCCTTGGAGCAACGTTTGCGATGTCTGGTCGGCCACCCCATTCTGGCAGTGGCAGGACCGGTGAACGGACCCGTCTTCGGCGCCCGTGACCCTGATTTGGGGAGGCGAATTCACGACTTCAAGACGCGAACGCCCACGATTTTTCCCGTGAACCCGACATGAATGCCCGCTTCGGTTTCCGTTCAGCCTCAAGGGACTAGAAAAAAGCTCTGGGCGGCAACTCCCAGGCTGAAGTGATAAGTCCCTTCCTCTTCAGCAGCCGGAAACGGTGATCGTTCGGATTTCACCCACCGTTTCCGGCTTTTTTCTTTGACGGCGAAGACCCTGCCGCCTATCCCTTGATGCTATCGTTCAACGCGCGTTCAAGTCCGGCCACGACCTTATGACCTCGATCCTCCACGCGACACCGGACAATCCGATCCCGGACAATCATGTCGCGGGCTTTTTCGACGGTGTCGGCGGTCGCAAGATCCGCTATGCGATCTTCAAGACGAAGCAGCCGGTCGCGCGCGGCACCGTCGTCCTGCTGCAGGGACGCAACGAATCGATCGAGAAATATTTCGAGACGATCGCCGAGCTCACGGCCGCCGGCCTCTGGGTCGCAACCTTCGACTGGCGCGGTCAGGCGGGCTCGGAGCGGCTGCTGCCCCACCCCGGCCGCGGCTATGTCGACCACTTCTCCGACTATGAACGCGACCTCAGCACCTTCCTCGAACAAATCGTGCTGCCTGATACGCGCCTGCCCTTCTCGATCGTCGCTCATTCCATGGGCGCGCTCGTTGCCCTGTCGCTGGCACCGATGCTCGCAAGCCGCATCGACCGACTGGTGGTTCTGGCGCCCTTCGTCGGCCTCGGCGGCCAGGCGCTCGGCGAGCGCAGCATCGCGGCGGTTGCGACGCTCATGCGCTGCATCGGCCTCGGCACGCTGCCGGCGCACCCCGACAAGGGCAACCGCCCGTTCGAAAACAACGTGCTGACGGCCGACCGCCGCCGCTACCAGCGCAACATCGCGCTGACCGACACCCACCCGGAACTGAGGCTTGGGCCCCCGACCGCGCGCTGGCTGAGCGAGGCGTTCCGCGCCATGCGGCGCATCATTCGCCGCGAACACCTGACGCGCATCACCTTGCCGACGATCATCCTGGCGCCGACGGCCGACCGCCTGGTGCCCCATATCGCCGTCGAGTGGCTGGCGCGCAATTTCCGCGCCGCCCAGATGATCCCGATCGATGGCGCCCGCCACGAACTGCTTCACGAGGCGGATCGTTATCGCGCCCAGGCGATGGCCGCGATCCTTGCCTTCGTCATTCCCGAAGAGGGTGACGAGCGCGAAACCACGGCCGCCTGAACCAGGCGAGCACTTTGGCTAATCATTTGATTTTGCTGTTCACTTCGGTGTCAGCGCCGGAGCGGAATGGCATCAGCCCTTCAGGATTTCCAGCGCCTGCGCATGCAGTTCGGCGTTGCCCGCAGCGATGACTTCGCCGCCCATTTCCGCCGGCCCGCCCTGCCAGTTGGTGATGATGCCGCCGGCCTGCTCGATGAGCGGGATGAGCCCGCCGACGTCATAGGGCTTCAATCCGCATTCGATCACCAGATCGACATGGCCGGAGGCCAGAAGCGCGAAGGCGTAGCAATCGCAGCCATAGCGGAAGAGCCGGACCTTGCTCTGCAACGCCTCGTAGCGGGTCTTGAACGCGCCGGTATAGAGGTGCGGCGAGGTGGTGAAGAGCACCGCGTCGGACAGCGATTTGCAGGCGCGCGTCGAAAGCACCTGCTCGCCACCCGGTCCGCGGTAGAGCGACTTCGCGCCGTCGGCGAAGTAGCGCTCGCCGGTGAAGGGCTGGTCCATCAGGCCCATGACCGCCTCGCCGTTGCGATAGAGACCGATCAGCGTGCCCCAGACCGGCAAGCCCGAGATGAAGGCGCGGGTACCGTCGATTGGGTCGATGACCCAGACATATTCGCGGTCGAGCCCGACATTGCCATGTTCTTCGCCGAGGATGCCATGTTCCGGAAAATGCGTCTCGATCAGCGCGCGGATCGCCGCTTCCGCCGACTGGTCGGCCTCCGTTACAGGATCGAAGCCGCCTTCGAGCTTGTTGACCACGCTGGTACCGATCCGAAATCGCGGCAGGGTCTCTGCCTTGGCAGCTTCGGCAAGACGATCGAAGAAGGCGCGGTCAGGCAACATGGCTCTCTCTCAGGGAAACATGAAGGAAGGTACGTCCTGCATAGACGAAAATCACCGAAAGGCAAACGACCGAGCACGGCCATCTGCGGGCGTCGTCGGCGCTAGGGCAGGAGCGTCTCGCACCGCACCAAGGCGGCTTTAGTGAATTCAATCGGTTGATTTGCCATTTTCGGCTGAAAAACTTTTGACGCGACGCAAAAGTTTTCACCGGCAAACTTGACATTTGTGCAGTGCAATATTATTGTTTCCCTACAGTCACCTGTGACTGTAAATACCCTCCTTGGGTGTTTCCTCCCTAGACTTGACCGCGCCGTTGGCGCGGTTTTTTTTGAACCTCCCCGACAAAAAATACCAAGCGTCTCCAGCACCTTGCTAGATGCCGTCATGCTTTGCCGGTTCTTCCCGGTTTTTGGGGAAGGCTACTCGGCCGCCAGCGGGAGGTAGGCGCCGTAGTCTTCGACATGGCGGGAAAGCGACGCGACGAAGGTCGTGAGATCTGCGACCAGCGCGCCGAAACCGGGCTTTCGCACCAGCGTCGCCTCATCGACATAGAGCCCCCGGTTGATTTCGATCTGGAGCGCATGCAGTCCGCGCGTCGGCCGTCCGTAATGCTCGGTGATGAACCCGCCTGCATAGGGCTTGTTGCGCACGACGCTGTAGCCGAGCTGCTGCAGGAGATCGACGGCGGCGCGCGACAGTTCACCCGCAGCACTGGTGCCGTAACGGTCGCCGATGATGAAGTCGGGGCGCTGGGCACTGCCGGGCAAATGCACGTTTCCGGGCATCGAATGGCAATCGATCAGCACCGACAGACCGAACTGCACATGCGTGCGGGCGATCAGTTTGCGCAGCGTAGCGTGGTAGGGCTTGTAGATCGTCTCGATCCGCGTCAGCGCATCCTCTACCGGGAAGCGTCCGCGATAGATCTCCATGTTTTCGGCGACCAGCCGCGGGATCGTCCCGAGACCACCGGCGACGCGCATCGAACTGATGTTGGCGTGCGGGGGCAGCGGCCCGTCGAACATGCGCGGGTCGAGTTCATACGGCTCGCGGTTGACGTCGAGGAAGGCGCGCGGGAAATGCGCCAGCAGCATCGGTGCGCCAAGGAAGGTCGCGTTCTGAAACAGCTCGTCGACATAGTGGTCTTCCGACCTGCGAATCGAAACGGCGTCGAGCCGCGATTGATCGAGGAAGCTCTGGGGATAGGACCGGCCGCTATGCGGTGAATTGAACACAAAGGGAATGCGCTGGATCGGAGGTTCCAGGACCTCGAACAGTTCCCTCTCCGCAATTTCCCCCATCTGAACCCTTTTTTACCATATGCGGTTCTTACAATTGTCATCATGTTGCCAGTTGGTCCGCTCTGTGTCCATAGTGACCAATCACAGCTCCCGGGGAATTGACGTCCCGCGTTCACGAGATATTTACCGCGTTGGGGTTTGGATAAAACGCCGCAATCTACGCGCAATAACTGAATAAAGAGAAGCACGGCCCAATTCATGACTGCGAAAATCCTTCTTGCCGAAGACGACAACGATATGCGCCGATTCCTGGTGAAGGCGCTCGAAAAGGCCGGCTACAAGGTCATGTCCTACGACAACGGCGCCAGCGCCTATGACAGGCTTCGTGAGGAGCCCTTTTCGCTGCTGTTGACCGACATCGTCATGCCCGAGATGGACGGCATCGAACTGGCGCGCCGCGCGACCGAACTCGATCCGGACCTCAAGGTCATGTTCATCACCGGCTTTGCCGCCGTGGCGCTCAACCCGGATTCCAAGGCGCCGAAGGATGCCAAGGTTCTTTCCAAGCCTTTCCACCTCCGCGACCTCGTCGACGAGGTCAACAAGATGCTGGCCGCCGCCTGAACCACGACAGTTTTCCACAGGCGCGACCTGTCGCGACTGAAATGAATAGGAATTCCGTTCGACCGCCGCGATCCACAAGGGATCTCCGGCGGTCTTTTCGTTTCAATGCCTTAGCAGAAATCCAGGAAATGCAGGGCGCCGGGAACGGCATGCAAACCCGGCCCAGGGGAAGAAAAACACCTCCGCAGAATTTCTGTCAAAAAACCTTCGAAAACCCTATTGACGCGGCAACGGCTTTTGTGGTCTATGCGCCACATCGGATGGGCGTGTAGCTCAGCGGGAGAGCACTACGTTGACATCGTAGGGGTCACAAGTTCGATCCTTGTCACGCCCACCATTCGAATTCAAAGGGCCTTTCGAGAAATCGAGAGGCCCTTTTTCGTTCGGCCCATCATGCGCCGGTCGATGGCTCCTCCCCCGCGCACGCCTGTACGAAGTTTAATGTTTCCGTCATGGAAGAGCCCGGTTTCGCGCCCTAGCTTGCATTCGCAATCTGAACGTACCTGCAGACCATTACATCCGTAAACCAACGGGCGGCAACGCATCTCACGCTCGATGCGCGACGGCGACGCCGGCCGCAGCTTCTCTGAATGGGAAAGGAACGGACATGCCGGCAGTCAAGAACATCCTGCTCGTACACGGCGCCTGGGGTGATGCATCGCATTGGCGCCACGTGATCCCGCCGCTCCACGCCAAGGGCTACAGGATCGCCGCGGTACAGAACCCGCTGACGTCGCTGGCCGACGATGTGGAACGTACCCGCAAGCTCGTCGAATCGCTCGACGGCCCAACGCTGCTCGTCGGCCACTCCTACGGCGGCGCGGTGATCAGCGGTGCGGGCCACGCATCCAATGTCGTCGGCCTCGTCTATGTCGCGGCCTTCGCACCCGATGAGGGCGACAGCCTCGGCAGCATTTTCGCAAGGCGCGATCCACCCTCCGGTGCCGCCAGCATCCGGCCCGACAAGGACGGTTTCCTCTGGTTGGCGCAAGACACCTTCCGCCAGAGCTTCGGCCAGGACCTGAACGAAACCGATGCGCTGGTCATGGCAGTGGCACAGAAGCCGATTGCCGGGCGTTGCTTCGAGGACAAGGCCGGGCCGCCGGCCTGGAAAACGAAGCCGAGCTGGTACCAGGTCTCGCGCCACGACAACATGATCCCGCCGGAAACCGAACAGTGGATGGCCGAACGCATCAAGGCGAAGAA